>NZ_JADYWP010000010.1:0-119118 GCF_015864765.1 Pseudoalteromonas sp. NZS11
AGGCGATTGAGCCGGAAAAAATAGTTAACTTGAGGATATCGCGTAGGATTATTACTAAAACAACGGGGTACTAACAAATAAAACAAAACTTCTTTCAAACTAGTATTCAAAATGGGTTATTGCTAACCCATTTTAACGAAAGCAATTAGATGCTAACGATGTTTTCAGCTTGTGGACCTTTTTGACCTTGAGTAACAGTAAACTGTACACGTTGGCCTTCAGCTAGAGTTTTGAAACCGTCGCCAGAGATTGCGCTGAAATGTGCGAAAACATCAGGACCAGATTCTTGCTCGATGAAACCAAAACCTTTTGCTTCGTTGAAAAATTTAACTGTACCAGTTGTAGTATTAGACATAATAGTATCCTAAGAATTAATAAAAGTGCGCCTTAAATTAGGCAATTTAACAGGAAGAAAACATACATTTAACTGAGGATAACGCGAAGGATTATTACTAAAACAACGTGGTACTTACAAATAAATAGGGTTTTCTGTCAACCCGATGCCAAGCAGGATAACAGTAAATTGAGCTATATACCAAGCCCTATTGTAAATTTATTTTAGAGTAAGTGCTTTATTAGTTTGTTTGTTTTTTAACTAACCAGTCATGATTTAGGTGATCTTTTTTGCGTCTGAATTTAAGTTAATTTTAATTTAATCAATGCTTTATGTTTGTATTAGCACGCGGTTCTAGAGTAGGCAAAATGCAAGTTTTAAGTGGTTAAAACATGACCTAATTACCTACTGATTTTTTTGATATATACCTTAAATAACTTGATTCATTAGCTCCAAATTACAAATCCAAGTATTAATAATGCAATCCAAAGTGTTTCAGCCACAATTAAAATAATGGGTTTCATACCTACTTCGGTAAGCTTTCCTAAATTAGTTTTCATTCCTATAGCTGAAATAGCCGCAATTAAAAAGAACTGCGAAAGTTCGTTAGCGGTTTCAAGTACTATTGTAGGAAGTGAAAAGCAGCTATTTATTATCATGAGTATTACAAAGCCAATTAAAAAGCCAGGTACTTTAGGTAATTCTCCGTGTTTTTCTTTGTTTGAGCGATTAATAACGACCATCATAATAAGTACAACAGGTAGTAGCATGGCAACACGTACAAGTTTAGTTAGAGTTGCTATATCGCCTGTCTCTGGTGATACCGAATAACCTGCACCCACTACCTGGGCTACATCATGTATTGTGCCACCTAAGAATACGCCTGCATTATGGGCGTCAAACTCAAGATAATTAACCACAATAGGGTAGAGGATCATAGCAAGGGTCGACATAGCTGTTACGCCAATAACGGTTAATAAGGTGTCGCGCTCTTTATGTTCGCTGTTTGGCATAATAGACGAGATAGCCAGCGCAGCAGACGCTCCACAAATAGCAACCGAGCCACCTGTTAGTGCACCAAAGCGTTTTTGTAAGCCAAATGCGCGCGCTAGCACTACACCTAAAATAATAGTGGTAAATATGGCGCCCGCTAACATAAGTGCTGTTTGCCAACCCAGTGTTACTAAATCTCCCAGCGCAATGCGTGTGCCTAGCAGTACTATACCTACACGCAAAATCGTGGTGCCAGTAAAATCGATACCTTTGGCGCAAGGGCTATCGCTTTGATACAAAAATGAGACTGCCATACCCAGTAACAAAGCAAACAACATGGCTGGCGCACCATAATGTTCGCTTAAAAATAAGGCGGCAAGGCCAGTCATTGCAGCAATGCTGGCACCTTGCCATAAAGGTGATATTTTACAGCTTAATTTACTACTTAAGCGCTGCATTACGCTTTAGCTGCGGTAAGTGCTACTAATACTTGGCGCTTACGTTCACCTGTAAAAGGGCGACGACCATGCATAGCCATTTCGTTATCAACTAAAGCAACGTCACCGTCTTGCCATGCAAGATCAAAGGTAAATACTTTAGAAAGCTCCACAATTTTATCAAGTCCAACTTTAGGAATCGCACTACCATCACCAAAGGTAATGGCAATTGATGGATTATCGCGTACACCTTTCCAGCCCATGTAAGCGGCAATCAGTTGGTTATAAAAAACCTGTACGTTGTTTTCAAGAGTTACTACAGCAGGCAGTACTGGTGTAACGGCTTTTAGTGAGCCGTCTTCAAGCCATTCCCACTCGTAACCAAGTTCGGTTAATTTATTATGTGCTTCGTCTTTGGTTTCTACACTTAGCGTACTTTTCCAGCTTCGGCCTTGGCCTGATGTTGCGTCGTCAGCGGCTGGCATATAGGTGGTATATTTTAGGCCTTTGTGTTCAAAGTCATGGGCAAGCTTGCTGTCGTATTCTTTTAATGCACTAAATAATTTATCTGATCGGCAAAGAGGTGTTGCACCGCCTTCTTCTGCGGCCGATTTACAAAAGAAGAATAATTTACTTGGCGAAATAGGCGTTTGCGCCATTTCGTGATGTAAGTATATTTCTACATCTTTTGGCGCTTCGTTAGCTGTAAATACACGTTCGGTAAAATTAATACGTACCGCGTTAGACAGTGACTCTTTATAAGTAAAATTGTCATAATCAAACCCGGCTGAAAAAGTATCAAATGTTTCGGCGCTATTTACAGGAAAGCCACGAAACAACACAGCACCTGAGCTGCGAAGTTTTGTAGCCAATTCACTTTTATTTGCGCGAATGAAAGCTACCGCTTCTTCAACGGTGCTGGCGTTATTGTTATTAACAACAATGCACGGAAAAACCGAATCATCGAATGTTAATTGAGTTGGCACTGAGGCGTAGTTAATTTCGGTAGCTGACATTGTATGTTCCTAATCGTAAATTGGGTGAAAGCGGTTAAAGGCAGCTTCACAAAAGTGCCCAGGGTCGTTGAATCGGCGATTACTGTTAAGCGCAGAAATTTGCGCCATTTCTTGCTCTGTTAATTCAAAATCAAACAGTGTGAGATTTTCTTTCATGCGTTCAAGTTTTGAGGTTTTAGGAATAATGGCAGTGCCGCGTTGCACGCCCCAGCGAAGAACTACTTGTGCTGGCGTTTTGCCATGATTGTGTGCGGCCGCTTTAACAACGCTTTGCTCAAGAACTGATTCAGTTTTATCAGCCATTTCTAGCTCAAGGTATGAAAGCGCACCCAGTGGTGAAAACGCAGTAACCGGAATATCGTACTGCTTTGCGAGTCTTACTAATCGCTCTTGCGTTAAATAAGGGTGCGACTCAATTTGCAACATAGCGGGTTTGATATTTGCGTAGGTCATTAAGTCGTGAAGCAGTGCGCTTGAGTAATTACATATCCCAATGCGTTTTGCTTTGTTGTTGTGTACTTGTTCTTCCATTGCTTGCCACGTTAAATACAGTGGTACTTTTGCAAGCTCCATTTGTGGGTTTTGCGCTGTAGGGTCAACAAACCACTCTGGTGGATAGCGGGTTTCTATTGGCACAAATGTTTGCGCAATCGGAAAATGAATTAGGTATAAGTCTAGGTAATCTAGCTTTAAATCACTCAGTGTTTTATCAATCGCGAGGCCAACATGCTCTGGTGCATGAAAGGTATTCCACAGTTTTGATGTTACCCATAATTCTTCACGGGTACATAAGCCATCGTTTATTGCTTGGGCGATGCCATCGCCTACTTGTTCTTCGTTACCGTAGTCTGATGCGCAATCAAGATGGCGGTAACCTGCCTTAATGGCTTGGTATACCGTTTGTGCACAATCTTCTTGCGCGACTTTCCATAAACCGAACCCTACTGGAGGGATATTATTTAATGAACTCATTGGGAATTCCTGTTAAAAATGCATAATGACTTAGGTCTTGTATAAGACATAAGTTATTATACGAATCAAACAGTGTCAATACTGTGTTAACAGCAAAGCAGTAAATGGTTCAGTTAAAAAACCTACAGGCAGCAAAAAGGCAGCGTTTGCTGCCTTTAAAAAATATTTAATTATTATGCGCTAAAGTGGGTTTTTAGCACTAAACACGCTTTTAATTAATCAAGTTCAATTTGATAGTGGTAATGATCGCTACGACATTTACTTTGGCGGTATTCAATACGTTTACCTTCGATTGATTCGGTAATGCGTGATACCAACAGCAGTGGATCGCCAGCTTTTATAGCAAGCATTTTGGCATCATCCATTGTAGCAAGTACGGCTTTAATACTGTCTTGGGTTTTGTGTACAGTTTGGTTAAATTTGGTCTGATAGTAATGGTACAATGTATGCGGAATATCACTACTTTGATGTATATCAGGAAAGTAGCTTTGTGGTAGGTATATAGTTTCGCTCATGCAAAATTCGTTATCAAGAATACGCCTACGAACAAGCTTGGTAACTTTGTCTTTTTTATTGAGTTGTAACGCTTCTATTACTTCAACTGGCGCTGCACAAAGCTCAACCGATAGCAGTTCAGCCTTTGGCAAATCGGCACCTTTACCGTCTGCTTGTAACGGAAAAAACCTAAATAAGGCATCTTGCGCAGTATGTTGCGATACAAACGTACCAACGCCTTGACGACGAGTTACTATTTTATTGTCGGTTAATAAGTTTAGTGCTTTACGAACTGTACCTTGGCTTACGTTAAATTCTTCAGCAAGGCGAAATTCGCTTGGTAGTGCTTCGCCAGGTACCCAACGTCTTTCAACAATGAGCTGTTTAATATAATCAGCCACTTGTAAGTAAAGTGGTTGAAAAGCCAAGCTTGGGCCACTTAATTTGTGATCAAACATAGAGTTACTCATTATTATTTACCATTAAATTTAATCCACCTGTAGTTATAGCATAGGTGAAACCTTTTACGCATATTTGCGCTAGCTCAATTAAACGTGAACTACTGCTGTAATGTTTAATAGGCGCAAAATATACATTATGCCTAAAAACAAATCGTTACACTACAATAGCTCACCCTTAGGAAATTAAAAGTGCTCAGTATTTCTTTTGAACTCATTTTGCTTATGGCGCTGTGCCTAAGCCTTGCCACTGTAATGCAAACTCTTAGCGGGTTTGGCTTTGGGTTGCTGGTGGTTGCAAGCTTTACGTTACTTGATGTATTGCCACTCACGGCAACTACATTTTTAGTGAGTTTGCTGGGGTTAGTTAATTCAACAACCGTGGTCGTTAAAAACCGCAGTTCGGTAAAAGTACCCGAGCTAAAACTTATGTTGTATACCGGTATTCCGCTAATGCTGTTAGGTTTTGTACTACTTGAATATATGTCGTCACATTTAACACACTATTTAAACTTTGCTTTAGGTGTAAGCATTTTGCTTTGCTGCGCTTTAATGCTGATTGGCCGCGAGCGTACAAATAAACAAAGTCGTCCTCGTTCATTTTTAATAGCCGGTGGAGTAAGTGGGTTACTTGGTGGGTTGTTTTCAACCTCAGGGCCGCCGCTTGTGTTTCAATGTTATAAGCAAAGTTGGTCTATTGAAGCTATTCGCAGTACGTTATTAGCGGTATTTACTATTGGTGGACTAGTACGTGTAGGTATCGCTTTATTTGGTACTTTGCCTGGGCTCGACATTATGTTTTTAATTGCAGCGGCTATTCCTTTAGTGTTGCTAGTTACGCATTTTGCTCGTAAATTAACGCCCTACGTTGACGCTAAATGGGTACGTATTATAGCAATTGCATTGCTTGGCCTAAGTGGTATATCGCTGGTGGCAACATCGGCGCCGGGGATATTTTAAAAATCGCGATGTAAATAATTCATCTTGAGTTTATTTACGTTGACATGGGGATTACAATTATTTAACTTGTGTCTTATACAAGACTAATAATTGGTTAAGGAACTCCCATGAATGCATTTGAATTACGTGAGCCAGACTGGAACGCAATAGAGCCAGCACGCTTAACCGCACAGCCAAAGTTACAAGGTAATGTGCTGGTTTTGCCCACTCAGTTTGGTGATATTAGCGTAACGATTAGCCAGTTTGGCTTACGTTTAAATGCAGGCACCACGCATGACGAGCAATTTAAAATATTAACCACAACCCCATCAGAATACCCCCTCACACTTAGCAAAAACAATAATGATTACAGCGTAAGTGGTGGCGAATACCGCCTAGAATTTTACAGCGACCCTTTTCATTTCAAACTTTATAAAAACGATGAGCTAGTACAGCAATCAGCAACTGATGGTCACTTTGTACGCCAGCACCGTTTACCGCCACTAGCTAAAACCGATAACGGCTGGATATTAAGCCTAGAGCTTAACTACGACGAAGCCGTGTATGGTCTTGGCGAAAAATGGGGCAAGCTTGATAAACGCGGCCAACTTATTCGTTCATACAACCACGATGCGCTAGGTGTTAACGCCGAAAAGTCTTATAAAAATACCCCGTATGCATGGAGCCCAGAAGGCTGGAATTTATTTGTACATACACCCGCACCGGTAACTCATGGCGTAGGTTATGCACTTTGGTCGCAACGTGCATATGTATGTTTAGTTGAAGATGACGCGCTAGATGTATTTTTATATCAAGAACAAACACCTGCCCAAAGCATCAACCGTTACTGCGAGCTAACAGGTTTTGCACCGGTGCCACCGCAGTGGAGCTTTGGTGTTATTTTATCAAAAGCGTATTACAAAGATGCTGACGAATTACTTAGTGTTGCCCGCGAAGTGCGCGCTAAAAATATGCCGTGCGACGTAATTACTCTTGATGGCCGTGCATGGCAAGACACCGACACCCGCTTTGCATTTGAATGGGACCCAACACGCTACGCCGACCCAAAACCTGTGCTTGATGAATTAAAAGCGATGGATTTTAAAATTTGTGTGTGGGAATACCCGATGATCTCGGTAAATAACCCATTATTTGCTAAAGCGGCCGAAAACGGTTGGCTAATAAAAGACAAACGCACAGGCAAAGCGTATCAGTACGAGTGGGATTTAAGCCCATTTGGCGAAGTACTTACGCCACTGCCAGAATCGGGTATTTTAGATTTTACGCACCCTGATGCTTACGAATATTGGCTCGAATCGCATAAGCCTTTGTTTGAGCTTGGCGTAGATATGATAAAAGCGGATTTTGGCGAGCAGCTAGAAGACGACAATATGATATCTCACAGTGGTGATAGCGGTATTAGGCTGCACAACGTTTACAGCATGTTGTACAACCGCTGCGTTTTTGAGGCCGCCGAAAAATACTGTAAAACTGGGCCATTTTTGTTTAGCCGTTCAGCATGGACGGGCAGCCAACGCTTTCCTGCACAGTGGGGCGGCGATCCGCAAGCCGATTGGCAGGGTTTAGCGGCAAGCATTCGTGGCAGTTTAGCGTGGGGTATGTCGGGTGGGCCATTTTTTGCAACCGACATTGGTGGTTTTTACAAAGACACCCGCGACGCAGAACTTTACGTGCGCTGGGCACAAGCGTCGGTATTTAGCGCACATATGCGCTTACACGGTATTGGTCCTCGCGAACCGTGGTCTTACACCGAGCAAGCAAGTGATGCGGTATTTGCAGCACTTAAATTACGCTACCAGTTAATTCCGTACTTACAAACATGTTCAGAGCAAGCGCAGCAAACAGGCTTGCCGATTCAGCGTGCCATGGTATTGGCATTTCCTGATGATGTACTGGCACATAGTTTTGATCAGCAATTTATGTGCGGTGAAAAATTACTGGTTGTGCCGTGTGTAGTACCAAATGGTAAAGTTAAGTTTTATTTACCGCAAGGCAATTGGATTCGCTTCCCCGATAAACAAGTTTACGAAGGGAGTAAGTACTACGAGCACACACTCGCACTTGAAGAAATGGCAGTATTTGTACGCGAAGGCGACAGCCTAATGCTTGGCCCAGAGGTTCAACACACAGAACAAGACATGAGCCAATTAACAGCATGGCCTAAATAAAACTCGGCTTAATAAAAAACACACACAACACATATACAACACACAATAATAAAGATATTAGCTTACTTTTTACCGAGTAAAGTAAGCTAAAAGGGGCGCAAGATGGAAGGTATGAACATTACCATGACACTGCTATCGTGCTTGGCGTTTATGGCGCTGGTGGGATATATCTCGTACCAAAAAACCAAAGGGGAAGTTAACACCCAAGATGGCTACTTTTTAGCGGGTCGTGGGTTAACAGGTACATTTATAGCAGGGTCGATGATCCTCACTAACTTATCGGCCGAGCAACTAATTGGCCTTAATGGCTCAGCTTATGGTTACAACCTAAGCTCAATGGCGTGGGAAGTAACCGCAGGGATCTCAACCATTATTATGGCGTTGATCTTTTTGCCTCGTTATTTAGCGGGCGCGTTTTCTACCTTACCTGAATTTTTACGGGATCGTTTTGACGATACCGTACGACGCATGACGGTGATCTTATTTATGGTAGGGTATTGTTTTATAACGATCCCTTCTGTTTTGTACTCAGGATCAATTGCCGTACTTAGACTTTTTGATGTACCCACCTTATTAAATATGAGCTACCAAGCAAGCCTAATTGTGACCATTATTACAGTGGGTTCAGTTGGGGCTATTTATGCTGTATTTGGTGGTTTAAAGGCGGTTGCGGTGTCGGATACTATTAACGGTGTTGGGCTACTTATTATTGGTATTTTAGTGCCAACACTGGGTTTAATTGCATTGGGTGACGGGAGTTTTTCAGAAGGATTAAGCACCCTTGTAAATACCGATACAGAAAAGCTCAACGCTATTGGCAGCAGCGACGATCCTGTGCCATTTGGCACTATTTTTACAGGCATGATCTTAGCTAATTTGTTTTATTGGGGCACCAATCAGTACGTGATCCAGCGTACACTGGGCGCTAAAAACTTAGTTGAAGGCCAAAAAGGGGTGTTGTTTTCAGGGTACTTTAAAGTGCTAGTGCCCTTTATGATGATGATCCCAGGCGTTATTGCTTACCATCTTTATAAACACGAAAGCCTGCCAACTATCGATTTAGCTTACCCACATTTGGTAAAAGAAGTACTTCCACAGTATTTATCTGGCTTCTTTTTGGCCGTATTGCTAGGTGCTGTATTTAGCTCATTTAATTCATTGCTCAATAGCGCGGCGACCTTATTTTGCTTAGACGTTTATAAGCCAATGAAAAAAAATAAAGTAACAGACAGCCAACTTATAAAAGTAGCCAAAATTACCAGTATTGTTATTGCCATATTGTCGTTTATAACTGCGCCATTATTGATGTTTGCGCCTGAAGGTTTATGGCACATAATTCGTGTGTTTACAGGCTTTTACAACATTCCGGTCATCACAATTGTATTGGTAGGTTTGTTTACTCGAAAAGTGCCTGCACTGGGCGCTAAAGTCGCGATTATATTCCATATTATTGCCTACACCTTGCTTAAATTTGTATGGGATGTAGACATTAACTTTATTCATATTTACGCCATTTTGTTCATAATTGAATTGGCAATAATGCTGGGTATTGGTTACTACAAACCACTTAAAACACCATGGCAATTTACACGCAAAGCCGAGGTAGACCTTAATCCTTGGAAATACGCATTACCTTGCGCAATTGTATTAGTAGGCTTGATTGTTAGCTTGTATATATTGTTTTCGCCGCTCGGATTAGTGGGTGGAACCAGTGTGTACTTTGTACCAAGTTTAGTTGCTGTTTGGTCTACTGTTTTAGTGCTTAGCTGGTGGAGTGTACGTCGTTGGCAGGTTCGTTACGAAAATAGCTTGGCGCGTATTGGGGCTAAAAACGCCGCATAACGTGCGGCTATATTCTGTATACCAAACTTAAATCACATTTAATTCACATAATGTTTGCATTAGTAAGATAGTTTGTTTAAATTTAAAGCTCTTATATAAGATATAAGAGCTTTAAGGAAAGCATCACACACTGACACCGCTTTTTAGCAACTTACACAATTGCTAGCGCGGTACCACACAGCACACGCACAATATGGAGAATGACATGAGAGCTAAAAAGTCCGTCTTAAGCTTGGCAGTCACGTTAGCAATGACAACCGGTTTAGCGCTTAGCGCGCAGGTACATGCGCAGCAAGAGCAAACCGAACAAGAACAACAAAAAACAGAAACAGCTAAAAACGATACGTTTGAAAAAATAGTCGTTACTTCACAAAAAAGAACGCAAAGTTTAAACGAAGTACCTGTTGCGGTATCGGTACTTAATAGCGATCAAATTAATTCAGCTTTTGCTAATAACATGGAAGGCTTACAGTCACTTGTTCCTTCGGTTAGCTTTAGAAAAGGCACCACAACCCGTAACTCAGCGCTAACAGTGCGCGGTATTGGTACTATTTCATTTAGTATTGCTGCCGAGCCAAGTGTAGCAACTGTTGTTGATGGCGTGGTGCTTGGGCGCTCGGGTCAAGCATTTGCCGATTTATACGACGTAGACCGCATTGAAGTATTACGCGGGCCACAAGGTACATTGTTTGGTAAAAACGCCTCAGCAGGTGTGGTAAACATAACAACAAAAGATCCCTCGTACGACACAACAGGCAGCGTAGAAACCTCGTTTTATCAAGATAACGAATACCGTTTTAAAGGCGTTATAAGCGGCGGTTTAACCGACGACCTAGCGGCAAGCCTAACGGTATTTAAAGGTAAATTTGACGGTTACATTGATAACGTTTACAACAACGAAAAAGTAAACGGTTACGACCGTGAAGGTGCACGTGCTGTATTTAAATACGAGCCAGAGGATGACTTAAGCGTAAAATTTATTGCTGAATTTTATAACGCTGACGATGATTGTTGTGCCGACTTAGAAGCACTACTAAGTGGCCGTAATCCAGATTCAAAATCAGTACCAAACAGTAACGGTATTGTTGATGGCGTAGCCGATATTGATTTAGACCAACGCAGCGTTGATCACGACTACGAGTCACGCACAATTGACGAACATAGCGCGTTTTCGGTACAAGTTGATAAAACAATTGGCGACTATACATATACTTCAATTACAGCGCAGCGTTCGTGGGATAACACAGAGTACCGTGAAGGCGACTTTACCTCTATTGCTGGCGACAGCAGCGAGCCGGTATTTGACGCGCCGTTTCAATTACACGATTTAGGTGCACAGCAATGGGATCAGTTTTCGCAAGAATTTAGAGTTACATCTAACCTAGCTGGGCCATTTAACTATGTTGCTGGCTTATTTTATTGGAACATGGATTCACAACGTAACTTTACTCGTGATGCTAGTTGTCAAAATAATGGTGGCCAGCTTGATAGCGCAATGGCTTTTTACGCGCAAAATAACTTATCGGGCGCTGAGCTTGATACAGCGCTTGCTGATTTAGAAGGTTACACACAAGGCCTAGGCGTTAGCTGTAATGCAAACGATATTGTATCGGCCACTGCTTTTATGAGCACCGAATTTAATAACTGGGCCGCTTTTGCCGATGGTACTTACGATTTATCTGAAGATTTACGCGTATTATTTGGTATTCGTTACACCGACGATGAAGTGTCGTACACGCATCGCCGTGTAAGTAATGATGTGTATGGCCGCACCGGTGTAGGCGTGCGCCCAGCAACACTTAATACAGATGATGAAGGCAAAGCCGAAGAAACCAACGTATCGGGTCGTTTAGGTATGCAATACGATTTAGGCGATGGTCAAATGGTATACGGTACTTACTCGCAAGGTTACAAAGGCCCTGGTTTTAATATTTATTATAACTTTAACCCAGACACCGATAGTCGCGAAATAGCACCTGAAGAGTCTGACGCTTATGAAATAGGCTACAAATACGCAAGCCGCGAATTTGTATTTAACATGGCGCTTTTCAGAACCGAAATTGAAGGTTTTCAAGCTAACAACTTTGACTGTTCAGACGGCACTTGTATTACGCGCTTAACCAATGCGGGTGATGTAAGTACGCAAGGTGTTGAAGTTGACTTTATGTGGGCTGCAACAGAGTCGCTAACGCTTACCGGTGGTGTTGCTTACATTAAAGCTGAAATTGACGAGTTTAATTGTCCGGCAGAGGTAGCCGCAGGTTCATGTACTGACCGCTCAGGTTTAGATGTACCATTTTCGCCAGATTTAAAATACTCACTAACGGCTGACTACTTTATTGAAACCGACCATGGCTTTAACGTACATATAAATGGCTCTTACATTTACACCGACGAGCAATACTCAGACCTACCAGACAACGTAGGCGAATTTAACCCAGCCGCTTTGTTACCAGATTACGGTATTTTAAATGCAAGTGTGGGTTTATCGTTTAAAGATGACGCGTTTAGAGTGTCGCTTATTGCTAAAAACTTAACCGATGAAAGCTACGTAACTACCTACAGTGGCGATAACTTCCGTTACCAAATACCACGTGATGCTGAGCGCTACTTTGGAGTATCGTTTAAAGCACGTTTTTAATATTTAAATAATTCCCTCAATAATTTCCCTTAAAAGCGCAACGTTTAACACGTTGCGCTTTTTTTGTGACTTATTTTTGTAATAGTTTAGTCATCTTACTTTCATCAAAATTACCTTTATCAGTCACATCTGTTTTCTATAGTGCAGCGGTTGATCTTTTTTGTGTTTACACATTTCAAAAAATAACCACTAAACAATGGGAATTACGGATGAAAATTAAAAAAGTCGCTGCGGCAATCGCGCTAACATTTGCGTTTAGCGCAGTTAGCCATGCTGATGTACTACCGCAAAGCCAAAAAGACAGCAGCTGGTATAGCGCTGCGCAAACTAAACTAACAACAAAAACAGCACAAGCGCAGGCTACACAAGCCACTAAAGCTAAAAACGTCATTTTATTTGTGGGCGATGGCATGGGTATTTCTACACTTACCGCCGCGCGCATTTTACAAGGGCAGCGTAATAACCAATCTGGCGAAGAAGGTTATTTAAGCTTTGAAGAGTTCCCATACTCTGCACAAGTTAAAACGTATAACGTAGATGCGCAAACTCCTGATTCAGCAGGCACGATGACGGCTATTATTTCCGGTGTAAAAACCGATGTGGGCGTTATTGGTGTAGACGAAGATATTGAACGCGGCGTGTGTTCAACAGTGGCAGGTAACGAGCTTCTTACCGCGACCGAATTGGCTGAAATTAAAGGGCTATCTACCGGTATTATTTCTACAGCACGTATTACTCATGCAACTCCTGCTGCCACATATGCTAAATCGGCTGACCGTAACTGGGAAGACGTATCAGATATGCCAGAAGATGCCGTAACGGGTGGCTGTGAAGACATTGCATCGCAGCTGGTTAACTTTGAAAGAAACCTAGAAGCACGATTTATAGGTACCGACGTAGACGGTCTTGATTTTGTAATGGGTGGTGGTCGTCGTCACTTTTTACCAAAAGACGAAACAGCTAACTCAACAGATGCAGTAAGCGCTATAGAAGGCGACCGTACTGACGAGCGCAACTTAGTAACTGAGTGGCAAACACAATACCCAGATGCTACGTACGTGATGGATCAAACAGGCTTTGATGCAATAGCAGACGACGCCACTAAAGTATTTGGTTTATTTAACGAATCCCACATGCAATACGAAGCTGACCGCGCAAACGATGTAGCGGGCGAGCCTTCACTTACCGATATGACCACTAAAGCAATTGAAGTGCTTGGTAAAAACGATAACGGATTTTTCTTAACGGTTGAGTCGGGTCGAATTGACCACGCGCACCACGCGGGTAATGCGTACAACGCGCTTAACGACACCATTGAGTTTGCTAAAGCCGTGCAAGCAGCGGTAGATAACACTAATCCAGAAGAAACCCTTATTTTAGTAACCGCCGATCACAGTCATGTATTTACTATTGCAGGCTACCCTAAGCGTGGTAATCCAATTTTAGGTCAAGTAGTTGCAGTAGGCGAAACTACTCCAAGCTTAGCCGCCGACGATATGCCGTACACCACAGTAGGTTACGCAAATGGCTTAGGTTTTAGAAATCTAGGCGACGAGACTGATGCCGATGCAAGTTACGCAAGTGCTGCTGTTGCAGGGCGTGTTGAGCTAAATGGCGTTGATACAACAACCCCAGGTTTTCACCAAGAAGCAACTGTACCAATGGGGTCAGAAACACACGCAGGTGAAGACATATCTTTACATGCAAAAGGTCCTGGTGCTCAGCTAGCACAGGGCGTAATTGAACAAAACGTTGTATTTCATTTAATTAATCAAGCTCTTGAACTAACTCAGCAATAATGGCGGCTAACATGAACAAATTAACGGTACTTTCTTTGGCAGTAATGGTCGCGCTAGCAGGTTGCTCGAGTGACGATAACAAAAATGAAAACAATATTATCGCAGTAGATAACGCTATTGCAGTGGGCTCTGAGCAGTGTATTAATGGCGGTGTAGAGACGCAAGTAGGCGCAGATACCAATAATAACGACGTGCTAGATAGCGATGAAGTTAACTCAACTAATTTAGTGTGTAATGCACCTGCAACGGCGTTAACAAGCGAGCAGTTAGCCTCGCTCACTAGTAATACTTGGTTTAGTGAAGCACAAACAAAATTGGGTGCAGCACAAACAGCTAGTAGCAATATTGTTACTGAATCAGGCAAAGCTAAAAACGTAATTTTATTTGTTGGCGATGGTATGGGTATTTCTACCATAACCGCAGCACGTATTTTAGCGGGTCAGTTAGAGGGCGAAATGGGTGAAGAACACCAGTTAAGCTTTGAAACTATGCCTTTTTCGGGCTTTGTAAAAACATACAACGTAGATGCGCAAACGCCAGATTCGGCAGGCACTATGACCGCAATGGCATCGGGTGTTAAAACCGATGCGGGCGTTATTGGTATTGATGAAGCGGTTGAGCGTGGTAATTGTGCATCAGGCAAAGGGCACGAACTTGTTACCTCGTTAGAGCTTGCTGAAATTGCAGGCAAAGCAACAGGGATTATTTCTACAGCGCGTATTACTCACGCTACACCCGCTGCAACGTATGCTAAATCGGCAGAGCGTAACTGGGAAGATATTTCCGATATGCCAGAAAGTGCGGCAACGTGTGAAGACATTGCATCGCAACTGGTTAACTTTGAAGCCAACCTAGAAGCACGCTTTAGTGGTGTTGATGTAGACGGTATTGACGTAGTAATGGGCGGCGGTCGTCGTCACTTTTTACCAAAAGATGCCGCGTTTAATTCAGCCGATGCAGTAAGTGCTGTTGAAGGGGATCGTACAGATAACCGCGACTTAACCGCAGAGTGGAAAACGCAATATCCAAATGGCACGTACGTAATGGATCAAACCGGTTTTGATGCAATAAGTGACGACGCCACTAAAGTGTTTGGCTTATTTAACGAATCCCACATGCAGTACGAAGCTGACCGCGCAAACGACGTAGCAGGCGAACCTTCGCTTTCACAAATGACCGAAAAAGCAATAAACGTACTTGATAACAACGAGCAAGGTTTTTTCTTAACGGTTGAGTCGGGTCGAATTGACCACGCGCATCATGCGGGTAACGCTTATAACGCGTTAAACGACACTATTGAGCTTGCCAAAGCCGTTAAAGTGGCAATGGAAAACACCAACCCAGAAGAAACACTCATTGTTGTAACTGCCGATCACAGCCATGTATTTACCATTGCCGGTTACCCTAAACGCGGTAACCCAATTTTAGGTAAAGTGGTTGCAGTGGGCGCTACTGAGCCAAGTTTAGCTGCCGACGATATGCCTTATACAACGGTTGGCTACACCAATGGTGGTGGCTTTAGAAACCTAGGCAGCGAGACTGATGCCGATGCAGGTTACGCGTTTGCACCGGTTACAGGGCGTGTTGATTTAACAGATGTTGATACAACAACACCTGGTTTTCATCAAGAAGCACTGGTACCAATGGGCTCAGAAACACATGCCGGTGAAGACGTAGGCGTTTATGCAATGGGACCAGGTGCACACTTGGTAACAGGCACAAACGAGCAAAGCTTTTTGTTCCATGTAATGGACTTTGCCGCTGACTTTGTAAAAACAGCAGACGAAAAACTAGCGCAATAAATACCGGCTAGTTATAAATTTAGTTAAATACAGCTAAATAAAAAACCCCGCATACTGTGCGGGGTTTTTGTCATTAAACTGACATTTATAATCGTTATGTTATTGCCATAAACTTGAAATATAAATAAGAGATAGCTAAATGAAAAAAGCGTTATTAATAATTGCCACGCTTGTAAGTGCAAGTAGCTTTGCCTCGCAATGTGATATTGATGCCAAGCATTTAAAAGCGGATTATAAAATTACCAACAGCCATAAAGCGCAGCAAAGTAGCGAGTCACTTACCCTTTGGCGAAAAAACCAGCAAGTAGCGCATCAAAGTGAAGTAATAACCGAGCTTTGGCAGCACTTAGCCAATAATCAAATACGACCAATACGTTACTTTAATGCCCAGCAACGCGGTATAGAATACCAACCATCTGAAGTACGCGGCGTACAAAATTGGAGTGCTAAAAGTCAGCTGGTGGATAACCACCTAATCGAAAAAATGACCCTAGTAAGCACACAAGGCAAAGGCTGCGGCGAAGTAAAAAACTATACGCTGAGCGAAAATGGCAACGACTTTAACCTCGCCTTTTTTACGCATTCAAAATTAGTTAAAACATTTAGTGTTAGTAATAAAAAAAGCCAAACAACTACCTTACTTAGCCTTAATAATGTAAGTACTGATGAGCCATTAATTGCCGCTCAATTTGCACAGTGGGACCGCTTTCAAACCACCGATTACGCCGACATTGGCGATAACGAAGGTGACCCGTTTTTAGCTAAAATGATAAACCTTGGTTTTATTGAGCACGGCGCAACTGGCTTTTATAACCAGCAGGGCGAGGCTATTCAAGGCGGGCATCACCACTAGTTTTTAAATGTTGTAGTTCATAGCTGAAAGAATGACAGGCGGCTGTGAGCTACAAGCCAATTTTTCAAAAATAGATTAATTTAAGCCATTCCCACCTCAGTAATATAACAAACACTTTCCTATTTTTATAAAACCTACACCATCAGCCACATAATATTTATAGTTGGTAATAATTTACACTATTTGATATTAATAGAAGTTCATATAATAGGGACGTTTTGACGTGAAAATAAGAAAACGCCCCTGATAGAGTGGTTATAACTCAAGCCAAGTTTCTGCATGAAAGAATCATGCGATAATTGAGAAAATTAGATATCAATATGGAGTAACTATGGAGCTTTTTAGTTCATTAGCGACAATTATTGGGCTCGTTTCAGTATGGAAGTCAGAGGGACGAGCTCGTAGTGGAGAGGATTATAATGATTTTATTCAATGGCTTAGCGATAGTAGGCACTGTAGGTTAATCGAGAGCCTAGAAAGCAATCATTTGTTGGGTTTGAAAATTAAGCAACTTTTAACTAAAAACCACACAGAACTTGAAAAAAGTTTAGCTAATCTGGATGCTATGCTATTACAGCTAGCTTCTCAAATTGATGATTTTAAAGAAATAGCTAAAGAAATAGATCCAACTCAGGGAGTTTCAGATCAAGCTATTCATATATTAAAAAGCATTGTTTCTTCCACCTCATCTTCTATTCAAATGAATTCAATAAATTTCTTTGATGTTGCTTGGGGAGCTAACGATAATGAAGTTCCTAAAATTTCAATGGGATTTGTTGATGAACCTGGTGTTATTAAAATTGAAGAGCCCAAATTTTTACCCGATGATTTGAATACATTGGTCAAATTAAATCTGCTACTCATAAGCGAAGTTGGTACAAGTTCACCTATATACACAGTGACAAGGTCTGCTGCTAAGTACCTTGAAAAGTTGAAGTAGAGTTATAATAAGCACTTTAAAACAATCTAAAACAGTGGATTGAGTTTATATATCGCAACCCACTATTTAAGTTCACTTAATGCTGTTTTAGCACTATCCGCAGACACTACAAACCCAACTACCTAAACTATTCAAGGTGAGCATCATCAGGCTTTTTAGGCTTACTCGCTACTTCTGTTAAGCCGTCTTCGCAATCGCCGCTGTCGCAGGTATTTAAATCGCTTTGTGCTTGTTTATCTTGTTGCAGAACTTGTTTTAAATCTTCCATACGTTGGCGAACTGCTACGCCGTAGCTGGCGTCGTCTCCCCATAATGCAGCAAGTTGCAGTACTGCAGCGCGGTCGTGGTCTCTAAATAGTTTACCAGCACGTTCTGCATCTTGCTTAGTGTTACCTAATAGCTCGAGTGCTTCTACGGCAAGGTTAATAGCTGAGTCGACTGTTTCGCGGTTAAACGCATCTACTTTTAAATTAAGTAACTGATACGCATGGCGGCGGTCGATTGCGCGAGCAACTATTTTGAGCTGCGGGTAGTTTTTATGCGCGAGCTTAATTATCTCAATGGTTTTATCGGGGTTGTCGATTGCGATTACTAGCATTTGCGCGGTGTGCGCGCCTGCGGCTTCAAGGAGTTCTTGGCGTGCGGCATCGCCATAAAATACGGTATTGCCAAAACGGCGTAGTAATTCTATTTGGCTAGGGCTGTGATCAAGTACGGTAATTTCGTAGCCTTGCGCGTGCAGTAAACGCCCCATAATTTGGCCAAAACGTCCGTAGCCCGCAATAATTACGTGCTTAGCGGTGCTAATTTGCTCTGGCTTATCAAACTCAGGCAGAGCACTGCTGCTGCGTTTTTGTATTTGCTCATAAACCATAAGTAATAACGGCGCTATTAGCATTGATACCGCCACAACCAAAGTAACAAGGCTGGTTTGTTCGGCCGTTAAAATACTTAAGGTGGTGGTTACGCTTAAAAGTACAAAGGCAAACTCACCCCCTTGGGCAAGTGCTAGGGCAAATAATAACTGCTGTTTGCTGTTAATTTTAAAGGTAACGGCAAGGGCAAATAAAATGCAGGCTTTAACTACAATAAGTAAAACCACTAAGCCTATAACGGTACTAAACTCGTTAAATAGCAGTTCAAAGTTAATTGATGCGCCAACAGTTATAAAAAACAATCCTAAAAGTAAGCCTTTAAAGGGTTCTATATCGGCTTCTAATTCGTGTCTAAATTCACTCTCGGCAAGTACTACGCCTGCTAAAAAAGTCCCCAAAGCTGGCGATAAACCAATACTTTGCATAACTAGCGCAATAGCGACCACTAAAAACAGTGCAAAAATAGTAAATATTTCGCGCATGTGTGTTTGGGCAATGTATCTAAATAACGGGGCCGATACATATTTACCGCCGGCAATAATAGCGGCAATAACCGCCACCGATACACATACTTGTTGCCATACAGGCCAGCTTGCAATAATCGAATCGCTGATTTCTTTTGTGCTAGTTTGCGGGGCAAATGCAAGCAGTGGCAATAGGGCTAAAATAGGAATAATGGCGATGTCTTGAAACAGCAATACCGAAAATGCGTTTTGTCCGGCTTCTTGCTTTAGCCAGCCTTTTTCTTCAAGGCTTTGCAACACAATAGCGGTAGAGGAGAGCGCGAGCATTAAACCAATGGCGAGTGCGGTTTGCCAATGCATAGCAAAAAACCAATAACAAAACGCAAAAATAGCCGCTGCCGATAGCACGACCTGTAAGCCGCCAAGCCCTAAAATAGAGTGGCGTAATGTCCATAAACGCGAAGGTTGTAGTTCAAGGCCCACTAAAAACAGCATCATTACTACGCCAAATTCAGCGAAGTGCATTACATCGGTTTGATCGCCCACAACACCCAGCGCATAAGGGCCAATGAGTATGCCGGCAATTAAATAACCTAACACTGAGCCCAGTCCGACTCGTTTTGCAATAGGGACAGCTACAATGGCTGCTGCTAAGTAAATTAAAGCAATTTCTAACACGCGTTTATCCTAATAACATCAAGGCTTTTAGAATGGCTTAGCTGCTTATAAAATACAATGGATTATATGGCTCAAAGTTGCTTATTTATCAGTAGCTATAACACTAATGGTTATAACTACTGGGCTTAAAATAGCACTTTATGTTGAAGGACTTATTTGGGGGACTAAATATTACAAATACTTATAATTGCTGAGCTTGATTGGCCTGAATCAGAATAGTAAATAGTAATGTTTGAGCTGATTGTATTTTCAACGCTTGTTTCAATTACTGTTACTTCAAACTCTGCTGATGCAGGTAGGTCGATATCCAATTCGCTATCGAGGTAAGTACTTCCGCTTTTTTGCAAAGTAAGTGGTTTGGTTTGAGCAAAGCTAAATTGAAAGCTATCTGACGCTAAAAGTGTATCTACCATGTTAAAGCGTAAGTTAACGGTGTCGGGGCCTGAAAACTCAGCACACACAAATACCGAAACCTCAACAGCTTGTAAAACGGGCATGCTATTTTGGCCTATATCCACAGTAAAGTTGCTTTGCGTAATTGCTACAGAGTTATATACCCCTGTTGCGAGTCTTTCGTCTGCGGTGGTTATCGTTATTTTTTCACCTTGTGCTAAATTAACCTCTTCATCAAAAAAGCCGTTTGTGTTGGTAGTGTACTGCAGTCCATTAATTGTTAGCTGTGCATTACTTATAGCCGCTTTTTGCACATTAGTGAGTAGCCCTTTAATGCGACCGGTAAGTTGTGCAGAGTTGGTTACTGTAATTGAAAATTGCACACTTTTTGAAAATCCATCAGCATCAGTTGCGACAACGGTTAACGTGTAACTACCTGTCATATCGGCGATAAATTCGGTAATACTTTGATTTGTATTGCTTAAACTGGTGCTCGAGCCTGAAGGCGCTAATAGTGTCCAAGCGTAATCGAGAGTGGTTCCCTCAGGGTCGTAACTTTGGCTTACATCAAATTTAACTGCATTGCCCACTACATCGTAGCGTGATTGCTCCCCTGTGAAGCTAATTACTGGCAGTGCATTTTGTATTACATCAATTGTTAGGGTTTTTGTGTCGGAGTACTGCACGCCATCGTTAGTGCGTAACGAAATAACCACTTGCCCCTCGACTGATGCGCTAAACGTTGGTTTTGATATTGTATTACTGCTAAGTGTTGCTTGGCCTTGCGACGAAATGATTTCCCATTGGTAGCTTAGTGGCTGGCCCTCTGGATCGTAACTAGTTGAGGCATCAAGTAAAGCTTGTTCATCAACCGTTATAGAGGTTTCATAAGTTACCAAAGTGATAGGCTTTTTATTGCTACTGGCATGCAGTGCTGAGGTTGCTTGGTTTGAGCTTAATTGCCCATCAGATACAGTAAGTACTACAACGTAGTCGCCTTCTTTATCGGCAACAATAGAGGGTATTGCTGATGTGCTGTTAGTCAGTTGTGATGCACTATTTACAGGCTTAGCTTTTAACTGCCAGTTATAGCTCAGCGTATCTCCGTCTGGGTCGCTACATTGTTGGCACTGCAAAGTGGTAGATTCGTTTAACGTAATATCACGTTCGGATTCAAGTGTTGCAACGGGGGCTTTATTACTTGTGGTAACAGTTAAAGTAACTGATGCGGTATCACTTTCGTTTTGTTGATCGGTAACAGTGAGTGAAAGCGTGTAATCTCCAGCTGTTGACGCTGAAAACCCAGCGGTATGATTTTGCATGTTTGAAAGAGCCGGCGTGCTGCCCTCGGGTTTTGATGTAATTGCCCAGACATAACTAAGTGTATCGTTTTTATCGGGATCAGTACTTTGGTTACCATAAAGCGTAACAACTTCATTTGGGGCAATTGTTTTATTTTCTACGTTAATAACCGCTTGTGGCGATGAGTTAGAATTAAGCGATTCACTTTTTATGAGTACGACAGTGCTTGCTGTATCACCTTGTGAATCAGTAACGGTAAGCTCAACTTTAAAATCGCCTATTTCGTCGGCAACAAACTGGCTTTTAACTTGAGTCGCATTTTCAAGCGTTGCATTACTTGCTACGGGCTTGGTAATAAATTGCCATTTGTATTGATTAATGGCGCCGCTGGTTGTGCTACTTTGCGCGGCGTTTAAAAGCACAACATCACCTTGCTTAACGGTTTGTGTGCTACCTGCGTTAGCAATTAATTGGGTATTTTCAGTAACGGTGAGTTGTTTTTGTGCCGGTGTGCTGGAAAGCTTACCGTCACTCACGGTTAATACTAATTGGTACTCTTGTGCTTCAGATACTGAAAACTCAACGGTACTTTCGTTATTAACCGTAATCGGTATTTCTACTTGTTCGTTTTTGCTGGTTAATTGCCATTGATAGGTGAGTGCATCGCCATCGGGGTCGCTACTTTGTGCAGCGCTAAAAACGTGGGTGGTATTTACTTTAAACCCCGATTGTTCGGTGGTAATAACCGCAATAGGTTTTGTGTTAGTGCTGACCGGTTTAGCTACTGTTTTAGAGTCTGATCCTCCAGAGCCACATGCTACGAGGGTGAATAAAGCAGTAATTAAAATTAATAACTTCCATTTCATAATATCAATATCCTTTTAAAAAGTTGAATATTAATATGTACCCAAATTAGCTATTAAGCAAAAAAATAAATCAAATAAGTACTTTTGTATTATTTGGGGGAATAGTTAACGCGAAACAGTGCTACTTTTGAATCATTTATTCATTGAGAGGAGTGTTTTATGCCCTGATTGATAGGGCATAAAGTATATTAAAGGGCAGTTGAATAACGGTTAAATAGAGTTAGTCAGCTACTTTTACTGAACCAGTAATATTATCGATACTTACATCGCCCGAGCCCGACTCAGTAATAGTCAGCCCCTTTGCATGATTAACGCGAATATCACCCGAACCGTCTTCAATTGTTACGCTTGAACCAATATGCTCAATAAGCAGGTCGCCAGAGTTATCATCAACATTAACTGCACCGCTAATATGGCTTATTACTATATCACCCGATCCATCTTCAACGTTTAGCGAACCGGTTATGTTGCTCACGTGCATTTCGCCAGAACCATCGTCAATAGTTGCATTGCCACTTACGTTGTTTATATGAATACTGCCAGAGCCGTCGGTTAATTCTAAATTACCTGCGATGTTTTCAAAGTTTACTTCACCTGAGCCATCGTCAACAGTTAGGTTTTTAGCACCGCTTATAGTTAAGTCCCCCGAGCCGTCTTTTACATTAATATTGCTTTGCATAGCATTTATAAAAATGTCGCCAGAGCCATCATCAATATCTAAATTTAGATTACTTGGCACAGTAACCACTAAATTAATACTTGGAGATTGACCACTGTAAAAGCTAATACCATTACGGCTTTTATTTTGGGCAACAAGCTTTGCCTGTTTACCGTCTTGCTCGAGCGTTAGCTCGTATTCGTCTTCAATGTCGGCTGTGTAAATAGTGGCATCAACACTAATGCTGGTGGCCGTTTTTGAGCCTTTTATTTCAAGGCTACCTGCGCCGCTTAATACATTTAAGTATTCTAAGTTATTGCTTGGCAGTGATAGCTGTTGAGTTTGCTTTACTGAGGCAACGCTTGGCGATATATGAAATACACAGCCACTTAATAATAAAATGCCGCCAATAAGTGAAAGTGGTTTTGTAATGTTAGATACAGTTGATGAGCTCATGTTTAGTCCTTTGGTATTTATTGTTTGTATTTATATAAACAATATAGAGCAAAAATGAGGCCGAAATGTAAGCTGTTGTTTTATATAGAGTGGTGGTTTTTTATGAAAGTTGAAATACTAATAAGTGGTTAAAATAACTAATTATTAATATAAAAGGATGCGTGATGCATCCTTTTATAATTGCTCTGCTTTTATTAGGGAACTAATTAAAAGCTGTAAGTAATATTACCGTATAAAAAGCGTCCGTCTAATCCGTAAGGTGCATACGGTGTGTACGGGAATATTTGGCCAAAGTCAGAGTAACCAATGTTATCCACGGTTGCTTGTGGGTACTGATCGAATAAGTTGTTTGCGCCTATGGCAAATTTCCAATATTCGTCTGGACGGTATGCCACTTCTAGGTCGGTGATCCACTTAGGGTCTAAGTATTCATCGCGATCGGCTGTTGTTGATATATCAGCGACTTCACCATAACGTGTGGCACGAAGGGTAGTTTGCCATTCGTTAAAGTTCCACACTGCAGATAGGTTCCATTTGCTATCTGGCGTGCCTTCTTCAAAGCGACCTACTTCACGACGCGCAAACACTACGTAGTCGTCACCTAGTGAGTTAAGCTGTGCTGGGTTGTCGTTTACGTGTGTTACTTCGGTATCGTTAAAGTTAGCTGCTACGTTTAAGCGTAAATCACCTAAGTTGTCTAAATCTAGGTTATAAGTGGCAACGATATCTACACCTTGCGTGCGTGAGTCGATAGCGTTGGTAAAGTAACGTACGCTTTCGGTATTTAGCTCACCGGCATTTTGTAGTATTTCAACAACTGCATCGCCTTCTAAGTTTTCAGACAATACAATACGGTCATCAATATCAATACGGTATGCATCAACGGTTAAGCTAAAGCTCCCTTGAGTGTAAATAAAGCCAGCTGTAACGTTTACTGACTCTTCAGCATCTAATGGCTGGGCACCTAGCGCTTGCGCGGCTGCAGAATCAGTTGGGAATAAACCCACTTCAAATGGTTGGTTGTTTTCAAGTACGGTTGATATTTGGCGGTACGAGCTTTGCGCTAAAGATGGCGCACGGAAACCTGTGCTAATTGCACCACGCAGCGATAGGTTTTCAGTAATGCTGTAACGCGAAGCAAGCTTAGAAGTAAATGTGTCACCAAAGTCGCTGTAATCTTCATAACGACCCGCTAAAACGACGTTCCATTTTTCTGTTAAGTAGGTATCAAACTCAACAAATAAAGCGATGTTATGACGGCTTTCTTCAGTCGCACTTTCTGGTCCAAAACCAGCAAGTACTTGCGCGCCACCGGCTGCAATTGGGTTACCATCGCTATCAAGTGCGGTGATGTAAGATGCTTCTTCGCCTTCTTCTATTTTGTAGCTTTCGTGGCGGTATTCAGTACCTACGGTAAAAAATACGTCATCAGGTAAGCCTAAATCGAGTGTGGTATTGGCCGTTGCGTTTACTAAAAACTGATCGTAAACCAATGCACCGTTGTCAAATTCGGTTGGGCTGTCGGCACCTAGTGATGTGTTAATACTATTTACAACACCGAAACCAAAGTCGTTGCGGCCGTAGTTGGTACTTACATCCCATGTCCAGTCGTTAGTTTCGCCTTGTAAGCCCAGTGCAAATGAGTAGTCTTGTACGTCTGTTTCAATTTGCGGCAAAAAGCCATCTGGGTACACTTCTAAAACGTTACGGCTGTCTTTTGCTCGGCGGTAAAAACCACCTGAATTACCTTCACGCTTTGAGTAGCTACCAAATGAATAAAGGTTTAAGCCGTTATCTAAATCGTAACCCATGTTGTAAAACAACGCGTAATCTTCAAGGTCTGCTTTACCAAAACGGTGATTGTAACGATCGATAGTAAATTCACGTGGGTCTAGGCTGCCATCATCAAGGCGGCTGTATTGTTCGCGTGGGTCAAAGCCTGAGCGTTGAGTTGAGTCGTTATCACGGTATTCAATTGATACGTTTACAAAGCCGTTATCAGATAACGCAAAACCAGAGTTTGCGCTAACCGTGCGTGTTGCACCGTCGTTTACTTCTCTGTCGCCACCGGTATTAAACGCTAAGTCGCCGTTTGCGTCTGCATAGGTGCTTTCTAGCTGAGATACACCAGCCATTTGAGTGTCGTATTTACCGTACGTTACGCTAACGCTACCGCCTTCTGAGGCATCTTTAAGTACAATGTTAATTACGCCAGCAATTGCATCAGAACCGTACTGTGCGGCTGCACCGTCACGTAGTACTTCAACACGTTTAATTGCAGAGGTTGGAATCATGTTCAAATCAACAGCTGTAGAGCCTCGGCCAACAACACCTGCTAAGTTTAATAGCGCACCGGCATGGCGGCGCTTACCGTTTATAAGTACTAATGTGTGATCGGGTGCTAATCCACGTAAAACAGCTGGTTTTGCATGGTCAGTACCATCACCCATAGTGGCACTTGGGTAGTTAAAGCTAGGTACTTGGTTTGCTAGTATTTGGCTTATTTCTAGCTGACCCGTACTTTGCATATCACCGCTGGTAATAATATCTACGGGTACCGTACTTTCGGCAATACTGCGTAAGCTTCTGCGAGTACCGGTAACCGAAATTACTTCGATATTCTTTTCTGCTTGATTATCTTGCTCTGCGGCAACGGCCATAGAGTAAGGTGTGCTAAGTGCAGTGGTAACGGCCAAGCTAAGTGCTAGTTTATTTGCAGATAAACGCTTAAAAGTCATTAATTGTTCCCCAAGAGCTGCTAGTCGAAAAGGAGCGCATCATATAGAAGCGACTACCCTAGTGCAAAGATAAAAACTATCTAAGATATTCTAAGTTGTTAACATATAAGGTCACTGTTTACGCGCGATATAGGCGTTTGGATCGTTGTAGTTGCAATCTTGTGTCGAATGGTTGCGAATTCAAGGGAATTTTAGATAAAAGTTAGTAAGACGTAAAAAGGCCAAGCAAATGCTTGGCCTTTCAATTTTTTAAATTTAGTAATTAAAATTATTCAGGGGCAACTTCAAGCGTTGTAAATAATGCATAACGTCCTGCATCTACGCCTTCTTCATTTACGGTAACCTTGTTAGAGGTTTCGATTAGGTATAGGCCTGGCTCTTTCCACGTAATTGTAAACATACCTTCTTTATCGGTCGTTACTTTTACTTCGCCACGCTCGTTACGGTAGCGCGTGTCGCCTTTTAAAATACTTACTTCAATGCCTTCACCAGCAGATTTACCATCTTGTAGTAATTGAAAACGTGCTTGCTCACCTACAAATAAATCGTTTGGATGCGTTGGACCGCTAAGCTCTAAGC
The DNA here is from genome assembly GCF_015864765.1 of Pseudoalteromonas sp. NZS11. Lineage (NCBI taxonomy): Bacteria > Pseudomonadati > Pseudomonadota > Gammaproteobacteria > Alteromonadales > Pseudoalteromonadaceae > Pseudoalteromonas > Pseudoalteromonas sp. NZS11. The sequence continues at coordinate 26,720 of NZ_JADYWP010000010.1, forward strand.
CTAAACCTAACTGTGCAGGCTTTGAGGTGCCATTTCGGCTTACAAATGTATCTACTGTTGAAACAACCTTCGTTGTAGTTACATCTTTTGCATTGCTAGGTAACTCGGCGTCTGTTTTCTTACCAAATACACGCTTGCGCTTACCTTCTTCGTTTTTATAGAAGGTCATGTACATTGGCTTTTGGGTCATTGCAATGTGGTAAGTGCCTTGCTCTGTTAAGCTTACCGCAGCTGAGCTTTTACGTTTTAAGTAATAAGCACGGATCGTTTCAGATACTGGCTCACCATTAGGCGCAAGTGCCATTAATAATGTGTCGTCGTACTCGGCGCCTTTTTCTTTAGGTTTAAAGGCTTTGTCTGGTGCAAAAATTTCGTTTGAAATACTTGCGTCAATCATTACGTAATGCGCTTTATCGCCTGATAAAGATGTGTGCGAAGGTAGTAACCAACGTCCGTGTGCACTTGCCGAAGTTGACACTAAAGCAGATAAGCTCAATGCGCCGATTAATGCAGTTTTTAATAAATTAATTTTCATTGTATTTCCTTAAATTCAAATAATTAAGTAGCAGCTACTTAGTGCTTACAGTGACGAAGCTTTTAGAAAACTCGTTTTTACCATCAATTGTCAGCTTGCCTGATTTAGTTAAATCAAGCTCAACACGGGCGTAATCTCTGCCGCCTTCTTCGCGTACAACTTCAATATTTAGTAAGTATTTACCTGGTTTTACTGGGTTACCGTCTAAATCATTACCTTGCCAATTTATAGTGTAAGTACCCGCGCGTTTTGTTGCGCCGCTAATGCCGTCAAAGTTGGCATCGCTTTTACCGGCTTTACGCCACCATTGGCGTAAGTCTTTAAACCATTCTGCTTTTTGTACCCAAAGTGCAAGCGTTGTAACGTGTTTGCGCTCTGGTGTTTCAAGCCAAACTGCAACGTATGGACGGTGATACGGTTGTACTTCTAAGTCGGGAAGCGTTAATTCAACCTCTAGCTGTGGTGTTTGCGCATGCGCCGTTGTTTGAAAAAACGCAGCTACGAGCAGTAATGCGGCGCTTATAAATAATTTAAATTTAACCATTAAGACACTCCTTTTATTTGTGGAACCCAACATAAATAAATAACCAGTGGAGTTGCGACTCCTAGTATGGTTATCCATATTCCTGCTAAGCGTTTTTTTCTGTTTTGAAACAAAATAATCATGCCGGTGATGGCAAATAAAATCATTAGTACGGCAGATATATCAATTACCCAACTCCATACTTCACCGCTGTGGCGGCCTTTATGTAAGTCGCCAATAAGGCTTAAAAAGCCACCTGTTTGGTAATCAAGGTTTAACTCGCCAGTTGTAAAATCAAGCTCTGCGTAGGCAAACCCTGCAGGCAGTGGGTAGTCGAGCATGACGAGCGCGTCTTCTTTTTCCCACTCAATGCTTTTTACTTTTGTAAGTGCATATTGCTCGGCTAAGTAAGCTTCTATTTCTGGGTAAAGCGTTGGCAACGTATTTAACTGCTCATTCGCTTTGGTAACTAGCTCAGCTGGAATTACCGCCGTTACTTGGCCGTTATTTTTATCGTTTTTAAGCCAATCAATATGGTTGAGCACAATGCCGCTAATGCAAAATAAAATAAGCAAAAAAAACAAAGCTGTAGAAATATAAATATGTAGAGCACGGCTTGTACTATACAAAGCCCGCTTATTAATAAACGACATAAAAACAGTAAATAAATTAAATTTACAACATGATAATGATTTGCATTAGCTATTACAAATTTACTTACTTATCTTTACATAAAAACTTTAAAACAGAGGTGGTATGCAGGTAAAAAATGAATATTTAATGCTTAGGGGGGCTGGAAGGTCTTAAAATAAGGTAAATCATTACCGATACTTCTATTACTGCAACGAGATAAATAACCCAAATAGGGGCGGCTGAATACAGTAAAAATATAAATCCAATTAACATGCCAATGGCGGCGTAGCATTTGGCTTTAACAGGCACTACTTTATGGGCTTGCCATTGCTGCAGAGTTACACCGTAACGAGGGTGGTTTAACAGCCATTGTTCAAGCGCGGGTGATGAGCGAGTAAAGCAGGTGAGCGCTAAAATAAAAAATATAGTGGTAGGCATGACCGGTAACACAATGCCAATAATACCCAAGGCTACAAGTATTAAGCCAAGCGCTTTAAACCATAAGTTTTTATAACAAATAAACACTGCTTTTATATTCACTTAGGCTCTTTTTAGGCGTGTTATGGTATCTCTAATTGTAGGCTAAATAGCTATTAATTCGAAGCTTAAAATCAATAAAAAAGGGCAAACTAAGTTTGCCCTTTTAAAAAATAAATGCGGTTAACAGTTTAGAAGTAGTAACCAATATTTATGTTGAAGCGACGTTCTGTATCGCCATCACCAATAATTGTTCCGCCAATAAATGGCTGGTTACGTGCTTGAATAAAGTCGAAGTAACTAAAGAAACCACCTGCAGCAACACTCATACCCGTTACGTTCATCCATGTATCTGCGCTGTCGTCAGACTTGTCATAAATAATGCCGTAATCGTTGTAAAATTGAATGTCGGTAACTGGGCCCCAATCAAGCGAGTAATTATAAGCAACGTTAAAGTTAGTCATAGTTGCTTCGCTAGATACGGTATCGTAATAAGCATACGCACCAACAACAAAACGGTCGCTGCTGTCGTCTAGATCGTAGTCGTATTCACCGTGTTGAAATTGGATATTCCAGTTGTTAATTGTGCTATCAACATGAAATGCCCATGCGCCGTAGTTACCTGCACGATCGTTACCGTCATGTAAGCCACCACTTAATAGTGATACACCCACATCGGTAGTTATATTTTTGCTGTGTTCAATTTGATATGTTGCACGCCCGGCAAACGTATTGTATTCGCCTATGCGAGAGCCAGGTGCATCGTATGTACCTTCCTCTGCTGAGCGACTACCAATAATGTCGTAAGAGTAACGATGGTTAATATCTGAAGAGCCACCGTCTATACCACCTAGCTCATCATTTTTGAAAAAGCCTAGGTCTAGTTTCCAGTTATCTTTAAGTTTACGTTTTACTACTACACCTAAATCAAAATCGTCTTCTAGACCTACGTAATAATTAGTACTGAAAAAGTAGCTGTGTGAGTTGTATGGGCCATTACCAAAAGGCACGGGGGCAATACCTGCTTGTCCTTCCCAGCCATCTGCAAACTCGTAACCTAAGTAAGCATACTTAACAACGGTCATGTAATCGTAAAAACGTATTTCGCCGTTAAGTGAAATATCGTTAATCTCACCAGATACATTTATACGGAAAATATCAAAATCAAAATCGCCACCGCGATCTTGGGTATCTTCATCGTATGTGTTGGTGCTGTAATTAAAGCGTATTGCTCCACCAACTTTAATGCCTTCATCTTTTTTCTCAGGTTCAGCTGCGGCAACTTCAACTACTTTTTGATCAGATTTTTTACTGATGTTTGCAACTTGTTGTTCGTGCTGCTTATTAATTTGCTGTTGTTTTGTTTTTTCATCAGCTAACTTATTTTCAAGCAATTGCATTTGTTGCTTTAGCTGTTTAAGTTGGCTTTGTAGTGTGTCTAGATCATCAGACGCATAAGAAGTGCTTGTAACACCACCTAGGACTAGTGCTAGTGTTAATTTTGAGAGTTTAGTCATAATAGCCGCTCTGCTTGTGATTAAAAAATAAAAAATTCAAGACGCCAAAAAACGCCTTACGTTTAGAGTAAGTACAAAACTATGTATTTTTTTTATTGTTTATTCTTTAGGAGCTTGAGTAAGTGCACCAACTTCTAGAAGGGGCGATGCATCTAATTTATCTGCATCCATCATCGCGGCTACACGCTGCATTGATGAGAGTAAAAGGCTCTGTTCCCACTCAGCAAGCGCAGAAAACTTTTCAATAAAGTGTTCTTGCAATGGCTGAGGTGCTTTATCAAGTAACTCTTTTCCTTTCTCGGTGAGGTATAAGCTCACTCTGCGTTTATCCATTTGACTGCGTACGCGTGTTACTAAGTTTCTGCTTTCTATTCTGTCGAGAATATTGGTGACCGTTGCTGGGCTTAAATTTACGTTTTGAGCAATACGGCTCGCCGTTATTCCATCGGTTTTTTTAACTTCTTGCATTATAAGCAATTGTGGGCCAGTTAAACCCGAAGTTTTATTTAGCTGCTTAGAATGTAAGTCAATCGCGCGGATCACTTTACGTAAAGAAACCAATAACTCGTCATATTTTTGCATTTGCTTATCTCATCGATGGGGCGGTAGCTTGCCGTAATCGCGAAATGTTACACATCAAATAAATTGAATTCAAACAATATATTGCACATTAGGCCGCTTTTGTTGGTTTTTAATAGTTAGAGCAGTAACTAATGTAAAATTATATTGTTTAAATTATAGTAAATTTTCTTAGCATCTTGTGTGCATTAAGTTGCGCACAGTACGTATGTTGTGAATAATTGGCAAGTCTTATTGTATAGACTTTAGTATTATTCATTTACAGCTGTTAGTACAAAGTAATTGTTTGTGAGTTTACTGTATATGTATTAATCGGCAATGAACAAATTCAGCAATCAATATTTAATATCAATAGCGTATACTTTAAGCATGCATTATTGTTTCTGCACAAATATTAAAAATCTTTAGTATCAGTATTATAGGGGAAGGTATGAAATTATCGCCATCAGTTAGCATTGAGCAAAGCGAAACCGGTCTTGAGTTTATTAAAATAGCTAGCTCAAAGTGCGACGCAAAAATATTTTTGCAAGGTGGGCAAATTACCGAGTTTATCCCTAAAAATAACAAGCCACTTATATGGGTATCACAAGACGAAACCTATCAAGAAGGGGCAAGTATTCGAGGTGGTATTCCTATTTGTTGGCCGTGGTTTGGTACACACGCTAATGATGGCTGGCCTGCCCATGGTTTTGCGCGCACAAGCGTGTGGCAAGCTGATGAAGTACACGAATCTGATGAGCAAATTACAGTTAGTTTAAAGCTACCGATGAAGCTTGTTAATACAACGTATTGGCCACATCAGTCAGCATTAAAAGTTGAGTTTGTATTAAGCGATAAATTACAGGTTAGCTTAACGACCACTAACTTAGGGAGTGCGCCATTTAGCTTTACCCAAGCGCTGCATACCTATTTTCCTACATCAGACATTACAAATACCCATGTAGATGGTTTGCAAGGCGCGCAATATATTGAGTTTAGTGAAGGGCCATTTGTACAAAATGATGTTGTAAGCTTTAATCGCGAAACCGATATGGTTTATACACAAGCAAGTACAGTGCAAACCATTAATACGCCAGAAGGTGTTATTAATGTGAGCCGCGAAAACTCAAGTTCGTGTGTACTGTGGAACCCATGGATAGAAAAATCAAAACGCTTATCTAACTTTGCTGACGATGAGTATAAAACAATGCTCTGCTTAGAGGCTGCTAATGTACTGACAGATAAAGTAACGCTTGAGCCAAAACAAAGCCACACCTTAATAACCACCATTAGTTGGTAAGCTAGTCATAATTAAAAGCAGGAATAGGGACAAATAGTGTTTAACAATCAACAAATAATGGATTTACCAAAGCATAGTGATATTAGCTTTAAGCCATTGGCTGATAAAGCCTTATTACATACACAGCTTAGCTCGCTTCTGTTTTATATACCGCTAATTGGAGCGCTTATTGCTGTTTGTTATTTTAATGAAGCCTTTGCTAATAATGCACAAACGTATTTGCTAATTGGTATGCCTATTCTGGTGGCCGTATCTATGGCGTACAACATGATAAGTGTGAGGTTACGAGGTTTTGCAGTGCGAAATCATGACATTGCTTTTAAAAAAGGCGTTATTTGGCAACAAGTGACGGTATTACCTTTAGCGCGTGTACAGCATATGGAAATACACCAAGGGCCAATAGAGCGAAAACTTAGCCTTGCGAGTATTAAATTATTTAGCGCTGGCGGTGTAAGTGCCGATTTACAAATTAGTGGGCTAACCCATGATGATTGTAAAAATATGCGCCAATTTGTACAAAACTACCGCCAAGACGACGCAACTACTCAGGCAGCTTTAGCCGATGAGTAATACAACTATCGAAGATAAAGCGAGCCCTATTTACTGGCAGAAAGTATCGCCCTGGGCACTTTTATACTTTGTTGTGCACTTTAGTGTGCGCTTTGTAAAAGATGGTCTTTTAAACTTACTGCCTATGCTTGTAGTGTTTGTTACTCAAGTAGAAAATAAGTTGTTTTGGGCGCAGGTTGCAGGTGGGATTGCGCTAATTTCGTTGCTTATTTACTCATTTTTATATTATTTAAATTTTAAGTTTTGTATTAGTAGCGACAACGAAATATTGCTTAACAAAGGTGTATTTAAAAAAGAGCGACTTACGCTTAAATTTGGCCGTGTGCAAAACGTTAATATTGCCGAGCCATTTTATTTTACCCCCGTAAACTTAGTTAATTGTATTTTTGATGCAGCTGGCAGTGTGTCGCAAGAAGTTGTTTTACCTGGCGTCACTAAAGATTACGCACAGCAAATGCGTAAACAAATATTTGATTTTAAAGCGCAGCAACAGCAAGAAATACAAAATACTGAACAAAGCGAAACAGACACTATCGAAAACAGCCTAAGCATTAGCAATAAAGAAATAGCCAAATTTGGTTTGATGTCGAATATGGCTATTTTAGCAATCGCTGCTTTGGCCCCTTTTATAAACCTGATTGTTGATTTTTTAGAGAAGCAAATTATTGCGAAAGTAGAAGGCTTTTACCAACAAGAGCTTGGTATGCTGGCAAGTGCTGCTACCTTTGCGATGATCACCTTAATTGTTTTGTTAGTTTTGGTGGCTGTAATGCTATCGGTGACTATGTCGCTTATTCGTTTTTATAACTTTGAGCTTTATTTTAAAGGTCAAAAATTTAAACGTATTGCTGGCTTGTTAGAGCGCCATCAGCTTTCTATGAGCATGGATAAAGTGCAATCTATTGTTATTAAGCAAAACCTAATGGGGCGATTACTAAAGCGATTTACCGTTGAGTGCTTGCAAGCAAGTAGCGGCGGAATAGCAGCCGGTGTTGCGGCTAAAAAAAATAAACAAACGTTAGTATTACCTGTATTAAATAGCGAACAAGTTGATAGTGTATGCCAGTGGATTTACCCGTGGTTTAATAGTAAAAAACTCGCTTTTAAGCGCGCAGAGCGAGCGCTTTTGTATAAAAATTTAGGCTTTTATTCACTGTTACCCAGTGCATTGGTGTTTTGCTTTTGTTTTATTGCTGATATTAATACTTTGATAAGCCTTGGTGTTTTGGTGGTGTTTTCTGGCTTGGTAACTTTGTCGTATCAGCGTTATGGTTATTACATGCATGAGGATAATGGTCGATTTTACATGGTTGTACGCAAAGGTATGATTGGCGTTCATTACCGTGTTTTTGAGCTTTATAAAGCGCAAAGTGCACGCAGTATAAGTACGTACTTAATGAGAAAATCAGGCTTAAAAAGCCTGTATATACAACTTGCTTCAGGGTTTGTATTTATGCCCTACATAAAGCAGCAAGATGCTGACTTTATTATTGATTTTACAATTAAGCAGATTGAGTCAGATACTCGCAGCTGGATGTAAACTCCCCTAATAAAACATGTGTAAATACACATTTGCACATGCTTTATTACACTTTCTTACTGCCCATGAAAGACATTTAATAATACCCTAGATGGTATTAAGGAATTCTTTTAGGGACGCTCATGAAAAAAACACTTATCGCATCAGCTTTATTACTAGCAGCACCAAGCTTTGCAGCCGATTGGCAAACTATTCATACTGAACATTTCAACATTCACTACAGTGTTGAGCATGCTGATTTTGCTAAATCAACTGCAACAGAGCTTGAAATAGTACGCACCAAAGTGCTTGAGCAGCAAAACAGAGCACTTGATAAAACAGTTGATGTAGTGGTGTTTGATCCCCTAAATGCAGCAAACGGCTTTGCGCTACCTACCTCAAGTAACCCTGTAATGGCACTTTTTACAACCCCACCACAATCCGACACAGTTATATCAAACAACTCTGGCTGGCAGCAGTTGCTTGTGTTGCATGAATATATTCACTTAGTGCACTTAGCACAGCCTACACGCAATGACTGGCAGCAGAAAGTACGTGGTATATGGGATTTATACGACTTAACCTACAGTGATACGCCGCGCTGGGTAGCCGAAGGTTATGCCACATTGATTGAGTCTAAAATGACGGGTCGTGGGCGTTTGTTTGATAACTACTCAGAGTCAATACTGCGAGAATTTGCTCAACAGGGCGCACTGCCAACCTATGGGCAGTTAAATGGCGAGCAGGGCTTTATGGGCGGCTCAATGGCGTATTTAATGGGTAGTCGCTTTTTAAATTGGTTAGAGAAAAACTATTCAGAACAAACACTCGATAGTGTTTGGACGCGAATGCAAGGCGTAAAAACGCGGAATTTTGATGAGGCATTTAGCGGTGTGTTTGGGCAAAGTGCAGCCAAGCTATATCGCCGATTTATAGCTGAATATACCTATAAAGCAATGCAAATAGAGCAAGGGGAGCCGTTACTTAATAGTGAACTTTGGCTTGAGCTTAACTTATATGCAAGTAACCCAGCACTTTCAAAAGATGGTAGTAAAATTGCGATTGTTGAGCGAGATAAAGAAAGTAATACCAAGCTTATAATTTATAGCACGGATGACAACATTAAAGCGCAAGAAGAGTTTACTAAAGCGCAAAAAGAGCTACTCGAAAACGATGCACAAGATATTCCCGATACAGCGCCCAGTGTGTTTAAGCGCGAACAAAAACAAGTGCTTAATCAAATTAACCGAGCCGGTATTGCAAATCCTCAATGGGTAAATAGCACAACTTTATATTTCAATGCGTACAGCAATGAAGAGTCGGGTATTTATAACAAAGTGTCTGACATATTTAGCTATAACACTGACACTGGAAATATTACACAACTTACCGAACTTGCTGGTATACGACGATTTAGCGTAACCAGTAACGGCGAAACCTTGTATGGCGAGCAAATAAGAGATGGCTACTCTGAATTAGTAAAGGTTGATCTCAATACGCAAACCATCACACCATTATTTACAAAAAGCCTTGAGACAACTTACGATTACCCAATACTCAGTCCTGATGAAACTAAATTAGCTTACTTATCAACGTCATTAAATGAAAACTGGCAATTGTATATACAAGATGTAGGCGACAATCAACAGCAATTAGTACCTATGCCAAAAGGGTATCAATATATAAGTCAGCCAAGCTTTAGCCATAATGGCGAGTCACTTTACTTTGTTGCAGGCTTAAATAGCGCTACTGATATTTATAACTACAACATAGAGAGTAAAACACTCAGCAAGTTAACTCAGGGGCAGGAAGCCGTTGCCCACCCGATTGAAATGGCCGATGGCTCGTTACTCTATTTTTCGATAACTGCAGATGGGCCAAGCATCAAAACACTGCCAAAAGCTATAAAAAGCACTGTAGTTACTGAGTTTGCAGCTAACAAAAAAGCACCGCTGCTAATAGTAAACGAACATACACTTCCAAAAGCTAAAATATATAAGCACGAAACTACAGCGCAAACAAATTACAACGTGCTCGACCAGCACGCTACCTTTGCGCTTGGCTCTCAGTATTATTCGGCTTCTACCAGTTTGTTAGATTTAAGCATTAAAAGTAGCGACTTATTAAAGCAGCTCGACTTACAAGCGGGTTATAGCACTGATTTACACGATGGGGCATTGCACGGTGGTTATGTGCAGGCAAAATATAATGCGCTTGATGTAAAACTGAAACTTGCACTGTTTGACTACAATTTAGATACATCGCGCCAGTCTCAGCAAAGTCTAAGTGCAGACATGGATGCCCGTGGTGGTTTTGCCGCAATAAGTTACCCCGTTAAATTTGGGCAGTTAAGTTTAACGCCAGAGCTTGCCTACAATTACACTGATTATAAGCAAAGCCATAAAAGTTGGACGCGTTTAGGTATTGCTCAAAATTGGCAATATGATCGTCAATACTTTGCTATAGGCCAAAGTATTTATGCGAGTTGGTACGATGGCAGTAGCAAAAGTAATAATTGGCAAGGTTATGATTTAGCCGCCAAAATTTTTGGTAAAGCGTTTGGTATTCCTCTTTATGCAAACTTTGATCAAAAGCAACGTGACGACAGCAGCCTTGCATTAGGTGGCTTTAGCTCAAATCTTATTAATCAGCAGCAAAATAGTGAATATGTACTTTCATCTGAGCTGCCTTTTTACAGTGCAACTGCAAAGCGCTATCAAGGCTACGGTGGCGGCTTTAGCTTTAAAGAAGGCATGCCGTGGCTTTATTATAAGCAACATCAACTCGACGACACCGTATACGCACAAAGCTACGGCTTAAAATACCAAGGTGACTTTAGTTTTGGAATGGGGCCAGCAGGTGTAAACGATTTAACGTTTAATATGGGACTGTCGCAAGTAGAAGGCGACAGTTTTGAAGATGAAATGCGTGCTTGGCTGAGCTTTTATTACTCCCTTTAGCGTTTAAAGTTAACCACGGTTTGGCTAAGTTATTTGTCCATTTGTAACGACAGTAACTTAGCTTGATATACATCGAGTTTTTGATTATCACGTTCTAGTTCAATTGCTTTCTCAAGTAAGGTTTGTGTTTGTTTAATATTACCTTGTTGATAGCGAACTTTTGCGAGTTCCAAGTATAACTCAGCAATGTAAGGCGCTTTAGTAATAGCTTGCTCAAGGTGTGCTTTAGCCTGATGAGCGTGGCCAGCTTGTAAGTTGTTTTTAGCGATCACTAGTAATTCGTATGGGTCTTTCTCTTTATTAATTAATTGTGAGGTGAGCTCTTTAACAAGCCCTTTGTCGCCTAATTTTTTAGCTAAAAGCTGATAGTTGCTGATTAAATTAATACTTATTTCATTATTACTAAGTGCTGTTTGATAGATGTTTTTAGCGCTTTGTAAATCACCAGCCCGACGATGCAAAACGCCCGCTATATTAAATAATTCAGGATCATTGGGAGTGTATTTGTTTGCTTGTAAAATAAGTGAGTAAGCAATATTCAGCTGTTTGTCTGCTAGCGCTGTTGCAGCTAAGTTACTGTAAAACTTAGAAACTAAATCGTTATAGTCTGCGCTGCTTGAATAAAAGCTGCGACGGGTAGGAAAGTAGTCGATTAAGGTGCCCGCTCTGAAAAATTCAACAATATTATCATCTTTTTTATCTACTTTTGGGGCGTATACTCTTGTTCTAAAGTGACTTGCTACATAAACAACATTATTTTCTTTTGCGTATACAGGCTGACTTGTTACTTCTTGAAAGCTTGTTTCTAACCCAAGAGCTTGTGCATAGCTTTGTGTTAAAACAGCTAAGCTAATACAGTTGCCTTGCGAAAGTTTTAAGGCTTGGGCTGAAGTAAGTGTATCGCCGTGGTATTTAAAGTTAGCTAAGTTGCTTTCGAGGTAGTTGTAAATAATGCGGTCATGACGGATTTCAGACTGTTTTTGTTTTTCGGCATAAGCTAAAAATTTTTCTTTTTCAGCATTTGGCAGCTCGAAAATACTGTACTCAGAAGGAGTGTCGAGTTTATTAAACAAAGAATGGTTTAATAGTTGTTCAAGCTCTATTTGTTGTTCTACTTGCTGAACCTTGGTTGTGTTACATCCAACTAAATATAAAAAAGTAATACAGACTGCTATTTTATAAAACATCATAAACCCACTCCATTGTTAAATTTTACATTACAATGTGGTGGTTTTTTAATCAAGCACTTGCTGTGCTGCGTTTACTTAAGCGGTTTTTTTGTGATTGTTTTTTACGTTTTCGGCGAGTAAACCATAAGTAAAAACCAGTACCTGCTAGCCACACTGGGCTTAAACCAATTACGCACCACAGTATTTTACTTATTAGCCCTGCAAAGTAGCCAAAATGAAGCTTTCTAAAGCTATCAATTACCTGCCAGCCAACACCTACTTCGCGAATATCCCAGTTGGCTATGTGCTCGCCTGTTAGCTTGTTATAGCTAACCGTATTGGCATACTCACTAGCAAGTGGGTTGGCGGTATCGACTTCGCCGAATAAGGTAATGTTTTCGTCAGGCTCGAGTGGCATAACTAAAAACGTGCCGTTAAAAGTGGGTATTTGCTTTTTACTGTCATCAAGTATGCGTTGAAACGAAATATCGCTACTGTGTAGGTTTTTGGTTAGTACAAAGTGCTCTTCCTCTGCGTGTTCAATAACTTCGTGATACCACACCGCCCAGTTAAAGTAGCCACCTGTGATAGCTAAAATAATAATGATGGGAGATCCTATAACCCCCGTCATTTTATGAATGTCGCTAAGTACAATTTGCAGTGTTGCACGCCAGCGCACACTAAATAGACGCTGCCAAAATTTACGATAAATAATAAGCCCAGTAATACCTAATACCAATAAAAACAGAGCAAAAAAGAAGCCTAGTACAGTGCCTGTTTGCCCTGGCAGGTTTTTAAAGTCGTTCAGTAAAAAAGTGTAATGTAGTTCTAAAAACCAATCGGTAAAATAATGGCTGGTACCAACAGGTTCAGACAAAATGTCACCCGTATACTGGTTTAAATGAAACTTATACCATTGCTCTGTGCCGCGTTTGACTAAGTAAACCCGATCAGCTGTATCATCGTTAAATATTTCCCAACTACCTACTACATATTCAGGGTAAGCATGCTCTGTTTTTGCAATTAACGTGTCGATTGGCATGCGCTCTGGCAGTGCATTTACAACAAAGTGGCTGCTTGGCATAAGTAAGCCATCTATTTCACTTTTAAAAACTAATACGCTCCCTGTAATACTAATAACAATCAATGGAATGATAGCTATTAGAGCGATCCAACTGTGAATTTTAAAAAGAGTTTTTCTCATAGGTAGTTTTATATACAGCAGTTAATGACTTGCGCATGATAACAACTATCATTTTTATTTAATAGTTAGGCGGTGAGGCTTTCTATTAAACCGGTAAACCGTGAACTTAATTCTACGGTTTTTGTATACCTAGCTTGCCAGTACCTAAAACAAGAATTTCTTATTTAGTTGAGTTAAATTTACGCGGCTCTACAATGCCGCGCTCATAGTAAAAGCCTTTTAAAACAATTGTTTATTAAATGTTTTTATTTCCGTGATTAATTAACATTTATGTAACGAGCGAGGTTGCTTTGGCGCATTATTTGCCTATATTGTCTTCATTTATTTTGGTTTTTAGTTTTTTACCATTACTAAACAAAATTCGAAAAAATCGTAGTGTCTCAGGTTTGTCACTATTGATGATGACGTTTGGGTTAGCACAAAGCCTTTATTTTATAACCTACAATATTTATTTTGAGCGTTTTTATATTGCGTTACCATTTATTGTAACCGGTGCGTTAAGCGGACTTATTTTGTATTTTTTTGCACGTTATAACGCAGCTAAACGAGAACGGGTACAGTTGTTTACTATGCTAGGTTTTTCGTTACTGCCTTTTTCACTGCTTTTGAATTCAAGCCTCGATACTGCAACGGTATTAAGCGCTTTAACGTATGTTGGCCTTGTGATGAGTTCGGTACGTGTTATGCCGCAAACTTATAAAACATTGCGTACGGGTAATGTAAGTAATTTAAGCGCGCGCTACTTTAGCTTGCAGTTTATTGCTGGTATTTGCGGCTTAGTTGTTGAGCTTACAACAGCGGCTCCAAGCACGGCGCACTTACTTATGTTTATTATGCTGTTGCTTACCAATGCTGTGCAATTTGGTTGTATGCAATATTATAGAATGCGGCCTGTAATGGCTTAAAGCCAAAATAAAAGTGCTAATTTAGTTTAGGTATGGCAGTTTTAAGCTATTAATCATTACAAAGTTTAAACAATGCAATTAGCTATTCATCAAATTGATGCGTTTACGAATGAGTTATTCAAAGGTAACTATGCGGCAGTGATCCCACTAGAATCGTGGTTAAGTGACGATTTATTGCTAAAGATTGGCGCTGAGAATAACGTATCTGAAACTGCTTTTACCTGCCTGCAAGACGATGGAAGTTTTGTTATTCGTTGGTTTTCGCCGTTAATGGAAATCGATTTTTGTGGTCACGCCACACTTGCGGCTGCCTATGTTTTATGTGAAGAGCATAACATATCGCAAATTCGCTTTATTGCTGATGCGGTGGGCGAGCTAATCGTTAATAAAAACGCTGATGGTAGCTTTGCAATGACCTTTCCAATACAAGCACCGGTTGAAGTGCAAAATGTGCCTCAGCAACTGCTTGATGGCCTGTCTATACAACCGAGTAAAGTGCTTAAAAATCGCCAAGCCTACTTTGTTATTTATGAAAACGCCGATCAAATACTTGAATTAAAAACTAGCTCAGAGCTTTTAAAAACGCTTTATCCACTTGATGTAGTGGCCACTGCTCCAAGTGCTGAATATGATTTTATATCTCGTTATTTTTGGCCTGCAAGCGGTGGCGACGAAGATTATGTAACAGGCTCTATTCATACTGGCTTGGCACCTTACTGGGCGCAGCAATTGGGTAAAACTACGTTAAGCGCTTATCAGGCTTCAAGCAGAGGCGGGTATTTACTATGTGAAGTGGGTGATACAACCGTCACCTTAACGGGGCATGCTGTAAGGTATTTAAAAGGCACTATTTATATTTGATCTGTGAATTAAGTGATAAAAAAGGCCACGTTGAACGTGGCCTTGGTTTACTCAATTAGTAGAGATATTTTACGCTTCTAGTGCTTTTGCAATTAAGCGATCAATATATTTTTTATGCGCTTTAGTTGCTGTATCTGCACCCCAAGCAGTGCTGGTATCGGCTATTTGAGTTAGCTGATATAACGCAGCTGTTTTAGCTAAGTTATCGTACTTACTTGCTTTGCCAAGACCTGCAATTGCGATTAGCTGATTAACATACTCAATTTGTAAGTTGTGACTAATAGAATTTGCGTCTTTGCTTTTCACAAAAATATTAGCGGTTAAATCTTGCATAAACTGAGTTAGGCTATATTCATTGCCGTACAAAGCAGTATCAGAAATACGCAGTAATACGGCTGGGTGTAATAGCTGCGCAAGTACAGACTTTTGCATACCTAAAATCATTTTGTGTGCTTTAGGGTCTTCATTTTTACCAAAGTGATTAAAGCCACGACGTTGCAGTTGCAAGTAGCTATATAGAGGTTGCATGTTTTGTAGTACGTCTGGTGCAAATACAAACTTTGCGAGTATATCCATCGCTTGTGTTTGACGTTCAAGAGATACCGGTGTAAATGGCTTATCTGCGTTTGCATCACCCACTACAGCACGCTCAACGTACACACCACCAATTTGGCGAGAAACAACACCTGCTTGAGCTCTGTACTGACCAAATAAGCTATTAGCAGAGGTAACAAGCTGTTGGTAAGACTCACCTTTAACTGTTGCTTTATCTTTTAGCTCAGTAAATAATTTATTAATTAACGCCATACGATCTGCGCCATAGGCCGCAGGATTTGACGACAAATCACCAATCATGACACGTGGATCGATATGGCGACCTGGTGCGCGCATATCGTCTGCATCGTTACCAAAGGCAAGGGCATGTTCACTTGAACGAGCAAGTATTTTTTCAAGTCTAGCTTGCTCAGCAGCTTCATCTGCAAGTGCTACGCTGTAGCCATAGTTAATAGCCCAATCATCGTAAGGGCCTGGTTTTGTTTGGAAAATATCACCTTGCTGCATACCAATTGGGGCAATGTTAGCGGGTGCATAATCCATAACAGAACCGGTTACTATGCCTTGGGTTTTGTTTTTGTCGTGTACTTCTTTTTCATCCCACAAAATAGATGATTTCATATTGTGGTTAAGACCTAAAGTATGGCCAACTTCGTGAAGTACCAATTGCGTTAGACCTTGGCGAAGCATTTCTTTATCTTCAATTTTGTCGCCGCTAGCAAGACCTTTGGCAAGCATTAGATTTTGTTGAATCTCATGCCCTAGCGAGCAATTTAGCTCACCGGTATTTGTTGCTTCACCGTGGCTCATTGTTCCTTGAGTGAAAAGTGTGTCGTAAATCCAACGGTTTTTCATAAATACAAACTCAAGCATAATGTCTGAGCCCAGTATTTCGCCTGTTAATGGGTTAGCAAGTGCTGGTCCGTATCCGCCAAATGGAGGCTTAGGTGACGAAGTCCAACGCAGTACGTTGTAATTAATATCGCCCGCATCCCAGTCTGCATCATCTGGTTGTACTTTTACCTCTAAGGCATTTTTAAAACCGGCTTTTTCAAAAGAAGTATTCCACGTTAAAACAGCGTCACGAATAGTATCGCGCCATTGGATAGGTGTGGTGTTTTCTATCCACCAAGTAATTGGTTTTACTGGCTCTGAAAGTGCTGCACTAGGGTCTTTCTTTTGTAGATCCCAACGTTTTATAACATCTTCATAAGGTGCCCAATCGGCAGATGTCATTTGATCAAATTGATTTGTAAAATAACCAATGCGCGCATCATCCATACGTGGTGCGTAGTTATTGCTAGGTAAAGCAACAAACGAGTGCTGAACTTTTACCGATACGCTACGTGGGTCGCTTACTGCATTTGAGCCACGTACCGTTGGGCTTGGGTTAGTAAATACGTAATCAACAACTACGTCTAAGTTATTAGGGTATGGACGCTGTTTAATAATGCGTGATTTTTTATCGTCTAGTTTACCTACTTTAAAGCGTTTTTTAGCGTTTTTATCAGCTGGATTTGGCGTAGGTGATACTTTATGAAGTGCTTCGCTTAAAAATAACTTATTTACATTAAATGCTATTTTACCGTCTTCTTCTTTTTCTATTTTAATGCTCGCGAGTACCGCTTCACTAATATTGGCATTACTTGCTTTTGAAATTGCACTGTTTTCGTCAAATTTGTAGCGAGGTGTTTTGCTAATGATATCGATACGATCAAAGTATTTTCTAAATTCAATTAACTTAGTTTCACGGTACGAACCACGATAATGGCCTGCATCTGTAACGCCATCGACAGTGTGCGCAAAATATACAAACGGCGTATTAAGTTGGGACTCGTTAATCACCATAAGGTGCTTACCGGTTTTTTCGTCTTGATAAAGGCTAAATATACCGGCAAATTCGGTTTGTCCTTTGATCATTTCGCTAAGTGTTTTTGGCTCTTTTTCGTCTTTTTTATCGGCTGCAAATGCATGGCTGCCAAACGCTAAGCTAAGCGCAAGGGTGATGGTCGTTAATTTCATTTTGAGACTTTTAATATTTGTTAATTTAATTGGACTGTACGTAAATTAATTTAATTTCGCACATCTTCGCGACGAAATTTAAGTGTACAACGCTAATTAACTGATATTAATAAACAAAAGTTTGTAACAAAATATAACGAATGAGGTGAGCTGCATGCAAAGTTATTTTTATAGCCCTAAATAGCAGTGGTTTATATGTATTTGCAACAGTTGCTTACAAATGTCACCTTAATGTTTCATATGGCTCTGGTATTATGACGTTAATAGAATTTTGGGGATAATAGGATATGCAAACAAATTCACTTAGATGGGTTTTTCCATTTGTAGCGCTAATTGTTGGTGTTGTTGGCTTTATGGGAATAAATGCCATTGCACAAGAGCCAGAAAAAAAAGAAGTAATTGATACTCGTCCAACAGTGCAAGTTGAGCCAGTGGCTGCAAACGATCATCAAGTTATTATTAATAGCTACGGTGAAGTAAAGCCTCTTGAAAGTACACAGCTTTCGGCGCAGGTGTCGGGTGAAGTGTTAAGTTGGCATCCTAATTTTGTAGCCGGTGGCATCGTTGCTCGCGGTGAAACGTTATTCACTATCGAAAAAGACAACTACGAAGCAGCAGTACTTGTTGCAGAGGCAGAAATTGCTCGTGCACAAGCAGGCTTGATTGAAGAGCAGGCCCAAGCTCAAGTGGCCGCAGATGAAGCAAAGCGTTTTCCAAGTAAAGCGCGTACCGACTTATTTTTACGTAAGCCTCAAGTGTTAAGTGCACAGGCATCTGTAAAGTCGGCGCAAGCTGCATTAAAACGTGCACAACGTGACTTAGATAATTGTGAAGTAACAGCCCCTTACGATGCATTGGTTATTAGCCGAAATGTAGGTGTTGGTCAATTTGTCACTATGGGTTCGCAAGTTGCTGAGCTCAATAATATTGAAACTGCTGAAGTGATTATTCCTATAGCAGGGTTCGATAGCGTTTTTTTGCCAGAACGCATTAAAGGCATTACCGCAACGATTATTCAAAAGGGCCTAAACAGCTTCACCCGTGAAGGTGTAATTGACCGCGACCTAGGGATTGTTGATAACGCTACGCGTATGAGCAGTCTAGTCGTGCGTATAGAAGACCCATACGGTCTTAAAAACATACAACCAGCCATTAAGTTTGGCAGCTACGTACAGGTGAATTTTGCAGGTGCAATGCTTAATAATATTTACCGTTTACCGCAAGCTTTGGTTAACAACCAAACTGTGTGGGTAGTAAACGAAAATCAAGAACTAGAGCCTCGCAAAGTAACGGTTATTCGTGAAGAGGGTGAGTATTTTTATATTAGCAGCGGTTTAAATGCCGATGACAAACTTGTTATTACTCTACCTGAATACCCGCAAAAAGGAATGCAGGTTAAAATTGCAGGTGTAGCTGCAAAACCTGAAAGCTCAGAAACGAGCACTTCAAACACGCAACAGCTGTAGGGTGTAATAGTTATGAGCGAGTCAATACAACAAAAACAAACAGGGCTAATTGCCTACTTTGCTAATAATTCAGTAGCCGCTAATTTAATGATGTTTTTTATCATTATTATGGGGGCTATAAGTTACTTTACGATTCAGCGTCAAATGTTTCCTAATGTAGAGATTAACTACATTAATATTGAGGCTAATTACCCAGGTGCCTCTCCTCAGGAAATAGAAGAAAGTATTCTTATAAAAGTTGAAGAGTCACTTAAAGATATAACCGAAATTAAAAAAGGCGTGTATCGCGCATTTAGAAATGGCGGTACAGCCAGCCTGGAAATAAACACCGATGCAAAACTTACCGATGTGCTTGATAAAGTAAAGTTGCGTGTTGATGGTATTGCGACTTTTCCGGCGGGTATGGAACCGGTCACCATAAGTCAGGTTGAGTTTAGGCAAGACGTAATAGGTATGACGCTCGTTGCTGACTTACCACTTACAGAGCTTAAGCCTATAGCAAACCAAATAGAGGATGAGTTACTACAGTTATCTAACGTGTCGTTAGTGGTAAACGATGTTCCTCTTGATGAAATAGCAATTGAAATAGAGCCCGATACGCTGCGCCAATATAATCTAACCCTTAGTGATGTGATGAATGCGGTACGCCGTTACTCAGCTAACTTCTCTGCTGGGCAGCTAAAAACAGATGCAGGTGTTATTTCTGTTCGCGTCGAGAATCAGTTTTACTCGGGTGAAGAGTTTAGGCAAATTCCGGTAAAAATTGGCGAGTATGGCGCTAAAGTTTTACTGCAAGATATTGCAGTTATTAAAGATCAATTTACCGAAGGTGAGCGCTACTTTAAGTTTAATGGCGAAAACGCGGTGTATTTATCGGTAAAAGCAACGCAAGAGCAAAACATGATTCCCGTTGCGGATTCGGTTAAAGCGTTTATTGATCAAAAAAATAAGCAGCTACCGCCAGGTATTCGATTAGAGCCATTAATGGATATGACCTACTACCTAAATGCTCGCCTTGATATGATGAAAGCTAACCTGTTTCAAGGTGCAATTTTGGTGGCAATTATGTTGTCGTTATTCTTGCGTTTTAAACTAGCACTTTGGGTAATGATTGGCTTACCTGTTTGTTTTTTAGGGGCCATGATGATGATGCCACTATTTGGCATTAGCATTAATATTATTTCGTTATTCGCTTTTATAATGGTGCTCGGCATAGTGGTGGATGATGCCATAGTGATAGGGGAAGCTGCCTACACCGAAGTTGAAAAAAGCGGCGGTGGTGTAGAAAATGTTGTGCGTGGCGCTAACCGAGTCGCGACCCCAGCAACCTTTGGTGTGTTAACAACAATTGCTGTATTTGCACCATTCACAATGTCGAGCGGGCCAGAAAGTGCCTTCTTTTATGGTATAGCCGTTGTAGTAATGCTGTGTTTAGTATTTAGTTTGATTGAATCAAAGCTGATACTGCCAGCTCACATTGCTCATACGCACTTTTCGCCGATTAAAAAAGGTGGTTGGCGCGATCGCTTCAATACACGCTTTTTTGGTTTCGTAAATGGCCCATATAAACGTTTTATTGCTAAGTGTGTTGATTGGCGCTGGACTGTTTTGTTTGCTTTTATTGCAATGTTTATAATCAGTATTGCACTTATTACGTCTAATAAAGTACGTACAGTTCCAACTCCTAAAGTGCCGCACGACTTTCCACAAATTCAAGTAGAAATGAACGACAACGTTTCTGACTTACAAACCATTGCTGCTATTCGTGAAATAGAAGCTATGGTACTTAGAGTCGATGAAGAAACAGAACGTGAGTTTGGCCAAAAGATTATTCGTGATGTATTGGTATTTAATCAAGGCAGAACCGAGTCGCAGTTACTAGCTCCATTAGTTGACGAAGATTCACGTCCATACAATGCATTTGAGCTTTCTCGCCGATGGCGTGAGGCTATGCCGACTATTGCTGGTATTAAGTCGTTAACTATTCAAGACGATGTTGGTGGCGGCGGTGGTAATGGCGGCGGCGAGTTTGGCTATTTACTGTATGGCTCAGACATAGATACTTTAAATCAAGCGGGTCGTCGTTTTATTCAATTACTTCAACAGCAAAAAGGATTGTTTGATATTAGCTCAACCATAGATCCTGCGAGCAAAGAAGTGCAAATGAGCCTTAAACCTGTTGCATACGATTTAGGCTTAGATTTAGCCGGTATTGCAAATCAAGTGGGTGCTAGTTTTTATGGTGGCGAGGCACAGCGTGTAATCCGAAACGGCGAAGAAGTACGCGTAATGGTACGTTACCCTAAGCTGACTCGTGAAGCATTTTCATCGCTTAAACACACCGTTGTTACTACCCCACAAGGGCGAGAAGTACTTCTTGGTGATGTAGTAGAGCTAACAGAAACGCCAGGTATTAGCTATATACGCCGCGAAGGTGGTTACCGTACCGTGTATGTTTATGGCAATATTGATGAAGAGCAAATTGAGCCAGGCGAAGTGGTTAAGCAAGTAAAAGAAAATCTACTGCCACAGCTAATAGAAGAATTCCCAAGTGTTAAATCAGAGCTTGGTGGCGCAATAGAAGAGCAGCAAGCTCAAGCTAATGAGCAAATAATGTTTTTTATTGGCGGAATGATTTTAGTATACATACTGCTAGCTGTGCCGCTTAAAAGCTATTCACAACCGCTTATTGTAATGTCGGTTATTCCGTTTAGTTTAACCGGGGCTATTTGGGGTCATTACTGGTTTGATTTAGATATGAGCTTAATGTCGGGATTTGGCTTAATTGCCGCAGCAGGTGTTGTTATAAATGATTCACTTGTAATGACAGATTATGTAAACCAAGTTCGCCGCGAAGGTGTTAGCGTTAAAAATGCAGTAATAGAAGCTGGTTGTGCCCGCTTTAGAGCAATACTATTAACGTCTATAACAACCTTTGCTGGTGTATTACCTATTATGTTTGAAACAAGCCTGCAGGCTAAGTTTGTAATACCTATGGCAGTAGCACTTGGCTTTGCTGTTATGTTTGCAACGTTAATAACGCTTATATTAGTACCGTGTTTATATATTATTTTAGGTGATATTGGTGCCGTATTTAAACGGCCATTTAAAAGCCGAGCTGTGAAAGTCTCGTAGATAAAAAACATAAAAAAAGCACTGACCGTTATTAACGCTCAGTGCTTTTTATTATCTATTTATTGTTGTTAAACTGGCTACAACAATAATTAATCTTTAAATTGCTTATGGCAATCTTTACAGCCTTTAGCCCATGCGCCAAAAGCTTTACCAATTACGGCTTTATCGCCCGATTGAGCAGCTAACGCTAGCTTATCTGCATTTGCTGCAAAAGCATTCGCTTTTTCAACAAAGGTTGCATTTTCGGCCCAAACAGCAGCAAGTGCAGCTGTGTCGCCTTTATCTGTTCCTTCGTAAAACGCTTCCCATGGCATTTTTGAAAGTGCAGCAGCGTTGTTAGCACGCATTTTAAATTGCTCTGCGTCAAAAGGTACTTTACCTTTTAGCATTGCGCCCATGTCACCAATTTGCACTGAGATCATTGAAAACGCAGCTTGGCGGTATTCAATCGCGTCACTTGGCTCTTTAAATGCAGAATTTGCCGATACGCTAAATGCACACGTTGCCAGTGCTATTGTTGCTAATACTTTTTTTAATTTCATGTTTGCCCCTGTTGAAAATTGTAATTCTTAATTCGGTATCTTGTATCTAACATCGTATTTATTCAAGTGAATACGATAGATTTAACTAAAACTTAATCGTTTATATCAATATCTGCAAATATCATCCCGCGACGCATGCTTCTAGTTGCTAAGAATACCTCACCAAGTAACGACATAAATGCACATATAAGTAATGCCATTGCTGCTACAAAACAACAGGCAATTGTAACGCCTAAGTTTATAGATTGAATATGCGATAAAAATAACAACATAACCACAGCGCATACAAGTAGTGCGCTTAATACACTTAAACTAAAAGCAATATGTATACATCGAGAACGCTTTAAAAGGGCGCGCAGCTCTGTAGCGAGTGATTTATTAAAGTCCTCGTCAGTACTTACTTTTAGTCTGCGTTCTAGCTGACGTGCCCTATCGGTAATTCGTGCTAAACGATTAGATAAAACACCTAAAGTAGCAGCAATACCCGTGATTAAGAATACAGGGGCAACGGCCGTTTGAATTACTTTAGCCATGGTTAAAATGTTAATTACTTCGTTATTCATTCATTTCTCAAGAAAAAGTTAGAGTTGTTTACATTAGTTCACAAATATGATTTTTTAACTTTATTGTTTTAAATCAATTTGCTGAGGTGGTGTTTTCTTGTTTTTTGGATTTGATGTCATGTGTTTGTAACCAAGGTGTTGCTTGGGTTGTACCAAAAGTTTTATATTCAGTACAACAATATAATCATTTTGATTAATACAAATACAATAATACATAACCTATCCAAGGGGAACTCATGGCTAAAAATATAATAAAAAAAACTGCTATAGCTACGGCAGTCTCAAGTGCATTTCTTGCTACTTTTGTTAATGCGGCAACTTTACCTAATGCAACGATTGCACCTCAAGCTGCAGAGCAGCTGAAAGAATTAGCATCTGAGCAAAAACAGCCTTCAGCACATATGATTGTTTTACGTGCAGCAACTTCTGTTGATGCTGTGGCTTCTGGCACTTATGAAGCGTCAAGCAGTCGTGAAATGATTGCTAACGTTGAGCTGCTTCAAAACACGATGGCCAACGAGCTTAGTAGCTTAGACTTTGATGCAAAAATAATTGGTAAAACAAAAATATTAGCACCAACATTAATTGTGCAGGCGACACCAGAAGCCTTAGCTAAAATAGCTAAAGATTCACGAGTGGCTAAAGTATTACCGATGTTTGACTACGAATTACATGTAGCTGCAACGTCTGAATATATTAATGCTAAGCCTTTAATTGTTGATGGTATTGTAACTGGTAAAGGTCAGCGTGTGGCTGTTCTAGATACTGGTATTGACTATACCCACAAAGCATTTGGTGGTGAGGGTACTGTAGAAGCATACGAGGCTGCTCAAGCTGATCCTACAACGGTTGATTGGCCACAAGGTATTGTACAAGGCGGTTACGATTTTATTCGTGACGATGCTGATCCAATTGAAAATGATGCTGCAAATTCTCCTTCTACAGGTGATGCAACGAATCATGGTACGTCTTCTTCAAACTCAGTAAATGGTATTGCACCAGATGTTGAATTATATGTTTACTCTGTTTGTGGTGGTGGCTGTCCAAGTGCCGCTCAAGCTGCGGCATTAGAAGCTGCAATGGATCCAAATGGCGATGGTGATATTTCAGACCGCGTAGATGTTATGAACATGTCATTAGGTGGCGAGTTTGGCGATACATATACAGGTGGTGGTGCGCAATACCTAATTCAACGTGCTGTTGATTTAGGTGTGAATATGGTTATTTCAGCTGGTAATGATGGTGATCATCCATTCCGTATTGGTGGCCCAAGCACGACACCAAATGCGTTATCAGTAGGCGCAATGACTCATCCTACAACTGAAGTTGGTACTGCTACAGGTACTATTGCTGGTATCGAAGGTAATATTCAAGCATCAGGCTTTGGTCCGCAAACTGACTTTGTAATTACAGGTGCAGATATTGATTTAGTGTACCCTGACACAAACCAAGATGGTTGTGTTGATTTTGCTGATGATGTTGATTTTACTGGTAAAGCGGTTTTAATTGACCGTGGTGCATGTGCATTTACAGTTAAAGTACTTAGTGCACAGAAGAAAGGTGCTGAATTTGTACTGATTGCAAATAACACAGATGATGGCACTCCTGCACCAATGGGTGGCAGTGATGACAATGTAACTATTAAAAGTGTAGGTATTAATTTTGCTGCAGGTGCTGCTTTAAAAGCTCAATTAGCTGCAGGCGATACGGCAACATTTGATATTGATGTAAAAATTAAAACTACAGCAGGTGCAGTAGCTACGTTCTCTTCTCGTGGCCCTTCGATGGATGGTTTATTAAAACCAGAAATTACTGCCCCTGGTACTAGTATATTAGTTGCAGCAGCAGGCACGCAAGATCAGCTAGCTCCTGTATCTGGAACATCTTTTTCAGGCCCTATTACAGCCGGTGCTGTTGCAATGGTACGTGAAGCTCACCCTGAACGTAATGCATTTGAGATTAAAGCTACAATAATGAATGCAGCTGACTTAAATGTAACAAATGAGCCTTTAGCAAGCAGTCCTGACTCAGAACTGGCTCCAATTAGTATGATTGGTTCAGGCTTGGTTGATGTAACTAAAGCAGTCAACTTACCAGTTGCTGCATGGGTTAATAATACACAGTTTAATACTAAACAAGCGGCTCTTTCATTCGGCCTTGTGTCAATGGCTGGAACAGAGTCTCTAACTAAAACAGTGACTGTTAAGAACTTCTCATCAGATGCTAAAACGTATGCGCTGCGTACTGAAGCTCGCTACCAAAATGATGACGATACAGCTGCAATTAGCTGGGATTTCCCTGAGTCGGTAACAATCCCTGCAGGTCAGTCAATTAACTTTGATGTGACGCTAACTGTTGATCCAACAAAACTACCAGCGTGGGAATTAGAAAACCCATTTAGTGCAGACGACATTGCTGCAAGAAGCGCTGCTCTTACTTCAGTAGAGTTTGATGGTGCATTGGTATTTAATGACGCAAGCACTGATACAGACCACGATTTACACGTTGTATATCATGCAATGCCAAAAGCTGCGACAGAATTAAGCGTTTCGTCTCAAATCATTGATAACGAAATGGCACTTATTGTTGAAAATAGCGGCCAAACAGATATTACTCCTTTTGCAGAAAGCATTGTTGCAACAGGCACAGAGAAAACACGAGAAGAAGCTGAGTTTAATATTTTAGCGACTACTTTCTCTGCATTTGCAGATAGCTCTTGTGACTCTGGTATTTTTGTAACGTCATCAATTCAATTACGTGACCCGTTAACGCATGTATTCCAAGCAGGCTACAGATTAGAAGTTGATACTGATAATGACGGTGTTTATGATCAAGTTATGCAAAACTATAACGACCGCGGTCGTGAAACAGCATTCCCTGGCCGTAGCCGTACAGTAATTGGTGAAACTGATGGCGCTGGTAACGATTCGTTAGCATGGGTTACTCCGCTTTATCACTCAGCCGGTGAAGATACTATTACCTTCTCAACTTGTAGTGAGCTACTAAACGTTGATGGTTCATTGCTTGGTGAGAATATGAACTTTAAAGCATCTGTGGGTTACCCTTCATATGTTACCGGTGTATTCACTCAGACCGATAGTATTGAAGGCTCAACTACATTTGGAGCATCTCCAAGTGTAACGCTTACTTCTATGGAAACTGGCGAAGCAGTTACTTCACTTAAACCGGGTGAAAAAGCAATTGTTGAAGCAAGCGGTCCATTTGCATTATCACAAACATCTGGTTTGGATATTGTTAAAGTGATGAGTAGTACTGAGTTAGAGCTTCCTGCAATCGACGCCCCAATGCTAGTTGGTGGTGAGTTTAGTGTTTCAGAAGATGCTGCTAACGGAACGGTTGTTGGTGCACTAACTATCACTGAGTCTGAGCAAGACTTAGATGTGTCAGAATACTACGTTCAATCAAGTACTCACCAAGGTTTTGGTATTGATGCCGATGGACAAGTGGTTGTAACTAATACTGAATTGTTAACTGGTGATTCATCAGCTGAACTTCAAGTTGTTGCAATTGATGTACGCGGTAATGTATCTGCTCCTGCTGTAGTTACTGTAAGTATTACTAAAGTTGTACCACCAGTAGTAGAGACTGTAGCACCAGAAAGCAAAAAGAGTTCATCTGGTTCACTTGCATGGTTAACATTACTAGTAGCGCCATTTGCATTTATACGTCGTCGTAAACAAAAGTAATTTTATAACTTAATAGTTATACAAAGGGAGCTACGGCTCCCTTTTTACATTGCTTCACAAACTAAACAACTACAAACTCTAATTTATAGGTATATTTAACTACTTAATAAAAAATAAAAATAAAAATACAACAAGGACTTTGACTGATGAAACGCAACCCATTCGCACTCGCAGCACTATCACTCGCTATTTTAAGTGGCTGTAATCAAGCCCCTGAAGAAACCAAAAAAAGTAATACACAAGTTAAAACGGTTCAAGTAGCCCAAGCTGTAGCCCCTGTTGCTAAAAAAGTGCCACATGAAATGACTATTCATGGTGACACACGTATAGATGATTACTATTGGCTGCGTGATGATGAACGTAAAGCACCTGAGGTAATTAACTACTTAGAAGCTGAAAATACGTATACTGATGCAATGCTCGCACATACTAAAACGCTGCAAAGTGAGTTGTTTGAAGAGCTAAAAGGGCGTATTCAAAAAGACGATGATTCGGTCCCAGTTAAAAACGGTGATTATTTTTACTCAACACAAACACGTGGCGATAACGAGTACACTACTTACTTACGTAGCAGCGATTTTGCAGGTACCGATCAGCAAGTTATTTTAGATGTAAATGAGCTTGCTAAAGGCCATGATTATTATGCAGTAAGTGGCTTAAATGTAAGCCCGAATGGCAATTTAATGGCTTATGGCGAAGATACTGTTAGTCGTCGTATTTATAGCGTAAAAATAAAAGATTTAACTACCGGTAAATTACTCGAAGACACACTTGAAGGCACTAACGGTGGCATTGTGTGGGCAAACGATAATAAAACGGTTTACTACATTAAAAAAGATTTACAAACTCTACTAGGTTACCAAGTGTATCGTCATACATTAGGTACATCGCAAGCTGATGATGAGCTAATTTACGAAGAAACTGATACCAGTTACTACATGGGTATGAGTAAAAGCAAAGATGAGTCAGAGATTTATATTTGGCACAGTAGCACGGCTGCATCAGGCGTATCTGTATTAAGTGCTGATGATACTAAGGCAATGCCTAAACGCTTAATTGAGCGCGAAGCAGGGCTTGAATATGATATTTCGAAGCTAGGGAATACTTACTACATTGTAACTAACTTAGATGCTGTAAATTTTCAGCTGATGAAAGTTGATATTGATAAAGCAGGCGACAAGGCTAATTGGCAAAGTGTGATCCCTGCGCGCGATGATATTAAACTCGAAGGCATTGATTTATTTAATGACTACTTAGTTTACCAAGAACGTGAAATGGGCCAATCAAAGTTGATTGCGCGTAATTTAAAAACAGGCAAAGAGTTACCACTGAGCTTTAACGATAGCGCTTATACAATTGGTACTTATGGCAATAACGATATAGATAGCAGCACGTTACGTGTTTACTACACAAGCATGACCACTCCAAGCTCATCGTACGATGTAGATTTAGCGACTGGCGATAAAACGCTTCTTAAGCAACAGGTTGTGTTAGGTGATTTTGATGCTGGCAATTACGCTTCAGAGCGTATTTTTGTAACAGCACGCGATGGCATAAAAGTACCGGTAAGTTTAGTTTACCGTAAAGATGCGT
The DNA here is from genome assembly GCF_015864765.1 of Pseudoalteromonas sp. NZS11. NCBI lineage: Bacteria > Pseudomonadati > Pseudomonadota > Gammaproteobacteria > Alteromonadales > Pseudoalteromonadaceae > Pseudoalteromonas > Pseudoalteromonas sp. NZS11. Next base: position 55,034 of record NZ_JADYWP010000010.1, read on the forward strand.
TTAAAAAAGATGGCACTAACCCGCTACTGCAATATGGTTACGGTTCTTATGGCGCAACCATGGATCCAACGTTCTCAAGCTCACGCTTGAGCTTGTTAGACCGTGGTTTTGTATTTGCAATTGCCCATGTACGTGGCTCGCAAATGCTAGGTCGTCCTTGGTACGAAGACGGTAAGCTACTCACTAAAAAGAATACATTTAACGACTTTGTTGACGTAACTAAAGCACTGGTTTCTCAAAAGTATGGTGCAAAAGATGAAATATTTGCGTTAGGTGGCAGTGCTGGTGGCTTATTAATGGGCGCAGTAGCAAACCAAGCGCCTGAGCTTTATAAAGGCATGGTTGCTGCGGTACCGTTTGTAGATGTAGTAACAACGATGCTTGATGCGAGTATTCCGCTTACAACAAATGAATACGGCGAATGGGGTAATCCGAACGAAAAAGCGTATTACGATTACATGCTGTCTTACTCGCCATACGACCAAGTATCTAAGCAAGCATATCCTAATATGTTAGTAACGACTGGCTTGCACGATTCACAAGTTCAATACTTTGAACCTGCAAAATGGGTTGCTAAGCTGCGTGACTATAAAACTGATGACAATAAGTTACTGTTTAAAATAGATATGGAAGCAGGGCACGGTGGTGCATCGGGTCGCTTTAAGCGCTTAGAAGATACCGCGCTAAACTATGCATTTATGCTTGATTTAGCGGGTATTAAAAAGTAATTAATTTATATATTTAAAATAAACAAAAATGTAAGGTGCTTTTTAAGAAAGCACCTTTTTTTGTGGCAAGTTAAAGCTAAACATAGTGCCTTTACCAATTTCACTTTGTACGTAAATTTCGCTATCCATCAGTTTTAATAACCCTCTGCAAATAGCCAATCCTAAACCACCTTGCTGGCGCCCTTCTTTATTAGAATTACTTGCTTGGTAGTGCGGATCAAAAATAGCATTCAGCTCATCTTCTTTTATGCCTACGCCCGTGTCTGATACATGCACAAATAGTTGATTATCGTCACTGCGTTTTACATGTACTGCAATGCTACCGCCGCGAGGGGTATGCCTAATTGCATTATCAATTAAGTTACTTAACACGCGCTCTAATTTAGCTATATCGGCAACCACAGGAAAATCACAAATCGCAGGTTCTACCGACAAACTAATGCCTTTTTTGTCAACGGCTAAACTAAATTTTGCCATGCAATCGTAAATGAGTTCACCTAAATTAAAGGTTTCTTTATTTATACTTATTTCGCCATTTTCTAAGTGAGCAAGCTCAAATATTTGCTCTATGAGTAGCTTTAATTGCCCACAATTATTAAGCGATACCTGCAAGTATTCTTGCTGCTCTTTTTTACTTAGTTGTTCACCCGACTGATTTAATACTTCTAAAAACCCCTGCAGTGAAGCAAGTGGTGTACGTAGGTCGTGCGATAAGTGAGTTAGTAACTCTTTGCGTTGTTTATCGCCTTGTTCAAGCGCTTTAAACTGCTCATTAATACGCGTTAGCATGGCTTGAATACTTCGCCCTAAACTATGCACTTCGTTACTTTTTTGCGTTGAATAGTTACTTAGCTTGGTGTCGGTAAGGCTGTAGTTAGCGGCTTCAATATTACTAACATCGCGTGCTAAGCGCTGAATTGGGTTGGTAAAAAAACGTAGTAAAATTAGCATCGCAATAAATAAAAATGCGAGTGCAGAGCCAAGCCATAAAGCAGCTAGCCATAACTTATCATTATTTTTTACAGTGCTTAGTGAGGTATCGTAAGCCTCACCACCAATAATTACATATAAATAACCTTGTAGCTTATCTTGATTAAATACTGGCGCGGCTGAAAATATTTTTTGTTGCTCTTTATTACGAGGATTATCACCATAAATAGGTGCAGCGCTTGGGTCGTTAATCAGCCTTTTTAAAGGCGTTAAACTAATATGCGTGCGTTTAACTTTACCCGGCTTTGCTGAGTAAGTAAGAATTTTTCCGGTTTCGTCTACAAAATAAAATTCAAACGCAGGACCTAATAACATTAAGGTATGGAAGAGGTTTTCAAGCGCTTTATAGTCGTAAACCCCTTCTTTTATTAATGGGTTATCTTGTACTAAATGCTCAGCTAACGCTAAGTGCAGATTTTGTTCGGCGTGGTGTTTTGAAGTCAGTTCTAATTGCTTGCTCCAGCCGTAAACTAGGGCGCAAATAAAACAAAAAATTACGACTAGCGATATAGCTAATTTTTGATACAAAGATAATTTCATAATAGGTGTCTTAATTGAGTTGGCTAGGGTTTAGTTTGTAACCAACACCCCAAACAGTTTCTATAATAGGCGCTTGTTGGTGTTCTTCTAGCTTGGCACGTAAGCGGTTTATATGTGAATTAACCGTGTGCTCGTAACCACTGTGTTGGTAACCCCATACTTTATCGAGTAACTGCTGGCGGCTAAAAACATGATTAGGATGGCGTGCAAAGTAAACGAGTAAATCAAATTCGGTGGCGGTAAGGTTAAGGGCTTGCTTGCCTAAATACACTTGGTGCGAACTGAACTCAATGTGGAGTGACCCTACGTTTAGCGTTTGTTCGCTATCAACGGGGGAGTTGTCGTTATTTTGGCTAGCGAGTAGCTGTGCTCTGTGGCGTAATTGGGTTTTTACTCTGGCTTGTAATTCGCGTGCAAAAAAGGGTTTACAAATATAATCATCGGCGCCCATTTCAAGGCCAATAACTCTGTCCATATCGCTACTCAGCGCGGTGAGTAAAATTACGGAAGTAGTTGGGTAATGCTCTTTTATTTTTCGGCATAAGCTCAAACCATCCATTTGGGGTAAGTTTATATCGAGTAAAATAAGTCCGTAGGGATGCTTAGCTATTTTTTTTAAGGCAAGTTCTGCGCTTACAACATGATCAACATGTAAGTTAAGCGACGTTAGCTGCGTGGTAATTAACTTACCTATTTCTCTGTCATCTTCTACTACTAATATTTTTTCGTGACGCATGTATTACCTCGTAAAAAGGGGGGCATCCGTGCTCCCTTACTTCCCCATTACAAGCTGGAACGTTACTGCGTGCGCGTAATTACTATTTTCGATACTGGGTTATCAAACTTATGTTCAACACCAAGTGCTGATGTAGATAATCCATCTTGATTTGAAACAATGCCTGGATGCATCGTTATTATATCGGCTGTATCGTCACGTATTTCGTTAAACCCTTCACCGCTAGCGGCAGGACCTGGCACAGTTTCAGCTGTTTCTGTATTTGCTTCCGTACCCGCATCATAAGCTGTCGTAGTGCGTGATAACGAACCGCCAACTTCTAATGTTGATACATCTAAAGAACTAAGACCGGTAAAAGCATCATTTGTATTCCCAAGCATGGCAGCAAATGACAAATTAAGCGTTTCTTGCTCTTCAACAGTAATTATTACTGTGGTGGTTTCACCAGGGCCAATAGCGCCTTCAGCTGAAACTGCAGCAAGTGCACTTTCGTAGCTGAGGTATTCTTCATTTGCACCGCTTTCTGCAAGCATTTCTAAACCAACAGAAGCTGTTGTACCGAATGTCCAAGGTGCTTCATCTTCAAAAGCAATGACAGAGAGTGGTGACAAAGGCTGTCCTGCAGTTAAGTTACTAAAAGTAATAGTAAACTCACTGATCACAGGTTCTACAACAATTGGCTCAACAACGACCGGCTCTTCAACCACTGGGTCGTTATCATTATCGCTACACGCTGCAAGTGTGGTTGCAAGTGCAAGCACGAGTAGACTTTTTTTAAGGTTGTTAGCAGATGACATAATCATGCTCCTACTTAACTGTAACGGTTAATTGCGCTACTGGGTTTAACCATCTGTGTACTGTATTACTTAAATCGCTATTACCCGCTTCTAAATCGTCATCACCTAAGCTACCTGGGTGAATATGGATGCTTGTATTTGTATCACCACTTAATATACCTGTACCGCCAGTGCCAGCGTCGCCACCTGGAGCCGCAGGAATACCCGGAGTACCTGGAGCGCCAGAGCCTTCAACTACAAGCTCATTGTTTTGTTCTGTGCCTGCATCGTAAGCATTTAAATTAATAGTGTAAGTACCCGCTTCTGTTGGGATTTTCCAGCTGTTTAAGCCTACAAAGCCATCATTAGTTGGTAGCATCATTGCAGTTAAAGATAGGTACTCGTTACCGTCAGTAGTTGTTAGTGTTGCCGTTGTAGATGCGGCTGGTGCAAGTAAACCTTCAGCTGGATTTGCAGCCATATCACTGCCCGCTGCAGTTGCTTGTGCAACTAGCTCTGCAATATTGCCGCCTTCAGCCATTGTTTGTAATGCTGTAGATGCTTCTGTTGCTACTTCAAATAGTGTGTCTTCGCTGTTGTGTGCTGTAATTAACAGTGGAGTAAAGTGAATACCCTTGGTTAGGTTAGTAACTTTTAGGTCTAATTCTGCGGCCATAGTCGATTGGCTAGCTGCCGCTAAAAGAATTGCAATTGTTAATGTAGAAGTTTTCATTATTATTCCTGTAAGTGATGATTCGAGTTAAGTATTGAATAATCGTCTCCAGAAACTCTCACAAACTTATCACTTTTTTATCACAAGATTTCACGCTGTGATTTTTAAATACAAATACGTTGGTTGATTTGTAGACATTTGTTTAGTTAAGAGGCAACATACATAAAACAAAAAGGAGAGTGTTATGGAAGAAAATCAACAGGTTGAACCAGTTAATAAAGATGACCGTATGTGGGCTATGTTATGCCATTTGAGTGCGCTTGCCGGATTTATTGTGCCGTTTGGCTCAATAATTGGGCCATTAATTGTGTGGTTAATTAAAAGAGATGAGATGCCAGTTGTTGACGTGCACGGTAAAAAGGCGCTTAACTTTCAAATAACGATGGCAATTGCATATGTAGTTTGTTTTTTACTGATGTTTGTAGCAGTAGGCTTAATATTACTACCTATAGTGGCAATTTTTGGGTTTGTAATGGTTGTAATGGCGAGTATTAAAGCTAACGAAGGTAAAGAGTTTAATTACCCGTTTAGTTTAAATTTGATAAAATAAAACCTCAGTTATTTTTATACCAATTGCATTAAATTAGTGATCTATTATAGCGATAAGAAAATAGCTCAATAACAAGGCTAAAATTATGATACATAGTTGTTCTATATAAATAATTTTTAACGTCGTTAGTGAGTTATTTAATACGCTAGAATGATCATGTTTTTAATAAAATTGGTATTATAAACCCAGCTATAGGCTGGGTTTTTACGTTTAGCCATAAGGACATTATGCTTTATCTCACGTTATTTATTAGCGCATTTATATCTGCCACATTACTGCCTAGCTCTTCTGAGGTGATAATGGTGGGGATGATTGCCCAAGGTAAAGTTAATTTATGGCTTATGTGGTGCGTAGCAACACTTGGAAATGTATTGGGAAGCTGCGTTAATTACTGGTTAGGTACACAAGTACTGCGTTTTAAAGATAAAAAATGGTTTCCGGTATCGCAAAAAGGGCTTGATAACGCACAAAAGCAATTTAATAAATACGGTGTGTATAGCTTGTTATTTGCTTGGTTACCCGTTGTGGGAGACCCATTAACGGTGATTGGGGGAATATTTAAAGTACGCTTTGGTATGTTTTTATTACTAGTAACACTAGGCAAAGGCGCGCGCTATTTAGCGGTTATCGCCCTTGCCGTAGGATTCGAAAAGCTTTTTTAAATAAATTTTTTAAGACCTTATTTAGCCCAATCGAGCGTTAACGACACTGAGTCGGCAAAACGCAGTGCATGTGGTTTATCAACACGTGCTTTAGCGTAATGAACACTTGGGTGTGAGTGACAAACCGCAAGAATTTCAGCCACTAATTTTTCGAGCAGTAAAAAGTGCCCTTGCTCTACTAAGCTAATTACTTCTTTCGTGATCACTTTATAATTAAGTGCTTGGTCTACTTCATCTGTTTTACACGCGTCATCAGCAGGGTAATGAATTTCTAGATTGATCACTACATCTTGCTTTTTCTCACGCTCATCGGGGTTAAAGCCAATAAACGTACGCAGGCGCAAATTAGTAACGTTAATAATTGCATTAGCCATAGGGTTAACCTTTTATAAGCTGCAAAAATTCGTTACGTGTTTTAGGATCGCTTCTAAAGTTACCTAACATTACTGATGTACGCATGCTTGAATTTTGCTTTTCTACACCACGCATCATCATACACATGTGTTTTGCCTCAACAATAACGCCTACGCCTTTAGCGCCAGTAACTTCTTCGACTGCTTTAGCGATTTGATGCGTTAACTGTTCTTGAATTTGAAAGCGACGTGAAAACATATCAACAATACGTGCAAATTTAGACAAGCCTAATACTTTACCGTTTGGAATATAAGCAATATGGCAACGACCAATAAAAGGCAGTAAATGATGCTCACACATAGAGTAAAGCTCTATATCTTGCACTAAAACCATATCGTCAGCATCAGACGTAAATACTGCTTTATTGGTTATCTCATCAAGCGTTTGGCGATACCCTTGCGTTAAATACTCCATTGCTTTTGCGGCACGTTTTGGCGTATCAAGTAAACCTTCGCGGTTAGCATCTTCACCTACAGCAGTAATTATTTTTTGGTAACTTTCTTTTAACTCGTCATGCATAAGTTTCTCATTCTAGTGTGTTCTACTTTAAATGGCGTCCGCCATCAACAGGCAAGGAGCGCCCTGTGATGTAGTGGCTTTGTAATAGTAAATCAATACTATTGATAATTTCTTGGCATCCGGGTTCAATACCCATTAATGATTTTTTAAGGGTTTTAGCTCTATATTGCTCGTCATCATGTTCATTAAAAATAATGAGTGATGGAGCAACCGAGTTTACCTTTATATTTGGTGCATATTTAGCGCTGAACGATTTAGTTAAGTTATCGAGTGCCGCTTTACTTGCTGCATAAGCTAAGTGTTTAGGGCTGCCTGTTTCAACTACATAATCAGTAAGGTGAATTATATCAGCAGGTACTTTTTCACTTTGCTGATAGTTTATAAGCAGCTCAGCGCACATTAAATTAATTAAATACGGTGTTTTGGCGTGTATACGCATCATATTATCGAACAGTACTGCAAAGTCAGGATTGTTAGCTTCGCAGTCCCAGCTTGATGCATTGTGAACAATAGCGCGCAGCGATGTTGTATGCTCTTTAAGCGTATTTATAAATGCACTTATACCGTTATCGGTATTAAAATCGGCATAAATACATACAGCGCCTAGTTGCTCTAATTTATCAACAGCGTTGTGGCGAGTACGATACGTAATAATAACAGCCTGCCCTTGGGCTATATAATGCTGAGCGAGCGCTAAACCAATACGTTGGCCTGCGCCGGTAATTAAGATCGGCGATGTCATATAAGGCAGTGTTCTCTTTGGCGGGTAACTTATACCAATATTATTAAAACAAGATCGATCTATCGCTATTTTCTTAGGGCTATAATAGATCACTAATTTAACGCAATTGGTATTATATAATTCAAAGCGTTAATTTATTAAAATATACGCAGTTTCTTAATCTGTCGATCAAAAAAGCAATTAATCCTCAAAGGCGTTAATTGCTTTATTTTATTTACTAAAACATTAATCGTAAATTGTCGGAATTGGTTGGCGCTTATGTTGTGTACGCATGTAAATACTTACAAGCTTTTGTTCAACGTCTTTAGAAACAGATTTACCTTCTAAAAAGTCATCAATTTGCTCATAGCTCAAACCAAGTGCTTCTTCATCTGTTAAGCCTGGGCGGTCGCTTTCTAAATCAGCTGTAGGTGCTTTATCTACTAATAAAGCTGGGGCACCGAGTGCAGTAGCAAGTGCACGCACTTGGCGTTTTGATAAACCAAATAGCGGAGCTAAATCGCACGCGCCGTCACCAAATTTAGTATAAAAACCAGTAATGTTTTCAGCACTATGATCGGTACCCACTACTAAGCCTTGGCAAAAGCCAGCAATTTCGTACTGAGCAACCATACGTTGGCGTGCTTTAACATTACCTTTAATAAAATCTATCTGAGCTTGCTCAGGCAGTGCTTCACCACAGCCAACTACAGCAGCTATCGCTTGCTCATGCAGTGCATCAGCAGCCGGTTGTACGTTTACGGTCATACGTTTACTTGGCTGGATAAAATCAACCGCCATTTGCGCTTCGTCTTCATCGGCTTGTACGCCATAAGGTAAGCGCACAGCAATAAATTGGTATTTGTCAGTATCGTGTTCTTTATTTAGCTCGTTTACGGCAAGTTGACATAAGCGGCCGCAAGTTGATGAGTCAACACCACCACTAATACCCAATATTAGTGATCGTGAGTGAGCTGCTACTAAACGTGCTTTAATAAAAGCAACCCGGCGAGTTATCTCAGCATTTACATCAATAGTTGGCTGAACCTTCATTTCAGCCATAATTTCGGCGCGCATTGCCAGCTCCTTATAAAATTTAATATGTGATACGCAATAAACTTATTATGTGATTTAGTCTTAATTAATTAAAGTTTTAAATGAGCTTTTATTTTGCGAAGCTCTACTTTTAATTCTTCCACTTCTGCCAGTAAATCACTTAATTCTTTATCTTTAATTACTTCGCTTGGTAGAGCAACAAAGGCATCGGCGGGATTATTTTGTTGTTCGCCAAATAAATGAATGTATCGGCTGTCGCGTTTACCTGCTTCTCGTTCTAATTTACGGGCGTAATCGCTTTCAATCAGTTTATTGAGCGCTGTTTCTACTTCATTTACGTTATTAAAATCAGCAAGCCTAGCACTGCGAGTTCTTAATTCACCTGGGGTTTGGGCACCACGTAAAAGTAATAAACAAACAATGGCACGTTGCTGAGCAGAAAATTGCAGATTACTAAACTCAGTGTTGCAAAAGCGGTGGTCGTATTTATTTACGCGACCAGAAAGCCCTTCATCTATAGTTACCAAACGCATGTCTATTAGTTCATCAAGTGCGTTTTGCACGTCACTATCTGTAAGATTTAACACAGGATCGCGATTAGACTTTTGGTTACATGCGTTCACTAGAGCGTTTAACGATAGCGGATAATGTTCTGGCGTTGTGCTTTGTTTTTCTAGTAAGCAACCAAGAATACGTTGTTGATTTGCTGATAACTGCATAAATAATCTCAAATTAGTAAGCGTATTTTATTAGCTTACACCTTTATTGGATACCAAGCCATTGCTGGAGTTTAGGTTTTAGGGCGGCTAAATCGAGCGGCTTACTTAAATAGTCGTTCATGCCTGCTGCTAGGCATTTTTCTTTATCGCCCTGCATGGCATTGGCTGTAAGTGCAATAATAGTAATATTTTCATTACCCTTACCTGCATCGCCTTCTCTAATGGCTTTAGTGGCTTGGTAGCCATCCATTTCAGGCATTTGGCAATCCATTAAAACTAGCTTATATGGCTTACCTTGTTTTGCATTGAGTTTTACAATTGCCTCAAGCCCATTTTCAGCAATATCAAAAGTCACACCTGCTTGCTTTAATAGCGCCGAGGCAACTACTTGGTTTATTTTATTGTCTTCAACGAGCAGTAGTTGTGGCTCTGATGAATCGAGTACTGGTGCTTTAGTTAGTTTATTTTGTAGTTGTGCTTGTTGCTGCTGTTGTTCAATGTATTTATCGTTAGTGAGTGAGTCAAACAAATCAGAAGGTGTGAGTGGTTTGAAAATCATACAGTCGACTTCCATACCTACTTTAGACTCCTCAGGTGAATAACTCATTGGCGCCATAAGAACTAACTTGCAACTATGCATATTTATAAAGTTTTTAAGCGCAGTTATATGCGTTTGCGGCGCTTTTTCAAAAAAGTAGTAATCAACTAAAATAGCTTCAGGGTGGGTGGTTACATTATTTAAATAATCATCAACCTCAAGATAGTCATGTATGCAATTAACCTTTGCACCCCATACCGTGAGTTGTTTGCTGGCTGTATTTGCATTTAACGAGCACTCATCAATAATTAAAATATGTTTGTTTTTAATTAAATGACTCGGTAAATCTTGTTCTTTACTTAAGCGAGGCTGTATTTGTATTGTGAAAGAAAATGTACTTCCTTCACCTTGCATGCTGTTTACACTTACTTCACCGTTCATCAGCTCACACAGTTGTTTTACTATCGCAAGGCCAAGCCCTGTGCCCCCAAACTGGCGTGTAGTTGAGGTATCTGCTTGTGTGAATGAGTCAAATAACGACGCTCGTTTTTTAGGGTCAATACCAATGCCAGTATCAATAATCGAACATTGTAGGAACGAGCCATCCGTTGTTTCATCCACTTTGGCGGTAATAACTACTTCGCCATCAATAGTAAATTTAACGGCGTTGCCAATTAAGTTATTCAAAATTTGGCGTAAGCGGTTCGGATCACTAATTATTTCGCTAACTGTAATTTGAGTGGCATCTAAAATAAGTTTTGTATTGTTTTGCTCTACTTTTAAAGCAAACGACTCAACCACTTCTCCTAATAACCGAGGTAGGTTAAATTGCACGTTTTCAATATCGAGCTTACCGGCTTCAATTTTAGAAAAGTCTAATATGTCGTTAATTATATTAAGTAAAGATTGAGCTGATGACTGAGCAAGTTCAATATGATGCTTTTGCTGTAGGTCTAGTTGCGTTTGCTTAATTATATTAAGCATGCCTAAAACACCATTCATTGGTGTGCGAATTTCGTGGCTCATACTTGCTAAAAATTCACTTTTAGCTTCAACAGCTTGTTCTGCAGTTTCTTTGGCGGCAACCAGCTTTTGTTCAGTTTCAATTCGTTGCTGGCTCGAGTGCAAGCTGCCTATTAACGCTGCAACGGCAATTAAAAAGCTTTCTTCGTTTTTAGACCAGTGGCGCTTGGATTGACATTGCTCGGCGCAAACAACGCCTATAGCACCACTTCCCGCAGGAATAATTATGCACAGCATTGATTTAATCTCGAGTGGCATTAAATACTGCTCTTTAATTGGTGCGAGTATTGGGTGTTCTAGTGCATCGGGTGCATTAAATACTGCTTGATGATCTATTGCATTAAAAAAGCCGGGGTTGTTTTTTCTTAGCCAAATAGAGTCAATTTTGTCACTAGACGAATGTTTGCTATGTATGGCAAAGGGGCTTAGTTGAGACTTGTCTTCATTAAAAAACCAAATACTGGCACGTTTAATATCGAATGCTTGGCAGATTGCTTCAGTGATAATATCTTTCGATTGGCTAAGTTGCCCATTTAATATTAATTTATTAACGGTAAGAGAAGCTAAAATTTCGTTATGTAATGCGGTTTTATTATTTTCTAATTCAATTTTTTTACGGGTATCAATATTCTGTAGTGAGCCAAAAATGCGTGTGCATCGTCCATTCTTTCGTTCTGCTTCACCATGTACGAGTACCCAAACAGATTCACCTTCTGCATCCATTACTTCTAATTCAACTTCGTAGCTTTCACCATATTTTATGGCTCGTTCAATTAAAGGTTTAATTGTTTCTCGGCTAGTGCCTTTTTTAAAGTAATTTAAATCTTTAGGCCATTCTGGTTGGTTATTTAATGGGTATTTAAATAGTTTTTTGGTCATATCAGACCAATACACTTGTTTAGTTTCTAAGTTAAATGACCATGCGCCTATTTGAGCTAGATCACTCATTGCTTCAAGCATTTTTTCGTTTTGTTGCTGACGATTAAGCATTTTCAAAAAGAATAAAAAGGCCCAGATTAATAACCCGCAAATAATAATAATCGATAACCGAAGTGGCCATATTGATGAAATAGGAGGGCTCCAACCGATTTTTGGCGCTACATATAACTGCCAGCTGCCGCCTTGAAAATTTAGAGTGAACTCAAGAGGATCTTGCTGAATAATATTTTGATTGCCGAAAAAAAACTCGCCTTTTTTACCTAAACCATTACGCCCTTGAATGGCAACGTTGTACTGTTTTTCTAATTCGTAAACACCAGAGTTGATATAAACCTTGTCAATATCGAGTACAACCGACAACAACCCCCAAAACTCATTATTAGGAGGGGTATACACCGGAACCCTGGCGATTAATGCTTCCCCCCCCTGAACTAATGTTAGCGGTCCTGCCATAATAATTGTGTTGGTATCGCGGGCTCTAAGTGCATCAGTACGCTGATTTTTATTATCTAAAAAATTAAGGCCAATTGCTTTTTCGTTCCCTTTTAAAGGATAGGTCATTTGAATGACCATATTGGGAGCGCCACCAATATTACGAAGTTCATTTGATGTATCAAAAAGAGGGGCTGCGATTTGTTCAAAGCGTTCTTGTTCTAAACCCGGTTCTGCGGCAACGGCAACACCTAAACCCCGTACTAGTTGAATATTAGAAACTAAGGTTGATTCGAGTTGAGCTCTATAAGTACTTACTTCTGAAAGAATTTGTAGGCGGTGAGCATCTTTTACACGATTATAGTTAATACGATCAAGAACAACACCAACTAGTACAGTTAGCGTAAGCGATAACCAAAAGGTCAGCTTAAAGTTATGAACATTCGTTTTTTTGTTATTACTAGACGGTGGCATTAGCTACATCGTGGCGTTAATTTAGGCAAATTAACTATAGCTAATTTATGACATAAATGAAAACGGCGCATTAACAAATGCGCCGTTTATTTTTTATAATTAGTAGTTTAGCGAGTTACGAATCGCTAACTTCACGCGCCCAATGATTTTGCTTTGCTACGTGTAGCTTGCGGTAACCATCAAGTAGTGCCGCATGCTTTTTAAAGCCTTCAAGCGATAAACCTGGAAAAGTTAAACCGTTAAACTGCTTTTTACCTTCGGCAATTTCTATAGCCAGCGCTACATTATTAGCACCAAACATTAAGCCTAATGCATCTTGGTAATCAGCGTATTCGCGCTCGTCATCGTATTTAATTTCAAGAATCGCTTTTAAACAGCGGAAGTGGCGCATTGCATCTTCGTTTACTTGGCCCGTATGAAGTATCCAATCAACCCAATCAATGGCTTCTTCGCTGCCTGCGGCTAAGCATAGGTGCGCTTTAAGCTCACCTATACGCAGTGTGTGCCATGGTGTGTCGGCATCAGTTGCTAAGCCAATAAATTCTGCGGCGCGGATAATATCGCTATGACCGGCTTCTTCTAGGCTGTCGTAAATTTCCATCCATTGCTCTGCATCGTACTGATCAAGCGATAGGAATGCTTCGCGAAATTTTGCGCCTTCGTTGTTGTTGCGCCAAATAAGCTCATCAACTGGATAAATGTCTGACATGCCCGGTACTAAAATACGACATGCGTATACGTTTAGGTGCGTGTAATCCATGATGTAGATATCATGATCCATGCTGTGAATCAGGTCAGTACAGAAGTTATATTCTTGCTCTGTTGTGCCGCTAAAGTCCCAGTGTACAAATTCAAAGTCAGGTTTTGCACGGAAGAAATCATGCGAAATCAAACCGCTTGAATCAATAAAGTGCAGTTCAATGTTCTCTGGTGTTGCTACTTCATCGTTATCAAATGTTGCAGGTTGGAATACATCTAGTTGATCTAAACGACGACCTTGTAGTAACTCAGTAACGGTACGCTCAAGCGCTACTTCAAATGAAGGGTGAGCACCAAAAGAGGCAAACACAGAACCATCAGTTGGGTTAATAAGCGTTACGCTCATTACGGGGTAAATCCCCCCAAGTGATGCATCGGCAATACGTAAATGAAAGCCATGGCTGCGAAGCTCTTCACACGCTTCGTGAATTTTAGGATATTGCTTAACAACGTCTTCAGGCACGATTGGTAAACAAATGCCTTCGGCGATGATGCGGTTTTTAATAGCGCGTTCAAATACTTCTGATAAACCTTGTACGCGAGCTTCAAATTTTGTGTTACCTGCGCTCATACCGTTAGATACAAAAATATTACCAATAACGTTTACCGGAATGTATACGTCTTGGTTATCGCGTTGGCGAGTGTAGGGCAGGGTACAAATGTCACGATCAATATTGCCAGAGTTAAAATCAAAAAGGTGTGATGCGGTAAGTTCGCGCTCTGGGTCAAAGTAATCCCATAAGCTTTCATCCATAATACCTTGTGGTACTTCGTCGCCTTCAACTTTAAACCATTTTTCGGTTGGGTAATGAGTAAACTCGCCATTGGCAAATTCTTCACCTAGATAAAAGTCTGCAAAAAAGTAGTTACAGCTTAAACGCTCAAAGTATTCACCGAGTGCTGAGGCAATAGAGGCTTTGTCGGTTGCGCCTTTACCATTGGTAAACATAACACCGCAGTCACTGTCTTTTATATGAACCGAATAACAGTTAGCTACAGGGTTAAGCCAAAGCGCTTCTTCAACATTAATGTGTAGGGCTTCAAGCTTGTTTTGCATGGTAGAGATTGACGATTCTAGGTCGCGGTCTTTACCTTTGATAAATGTTTTTTCAGTCATATTGATCTCAACTAGTTCTGCACGATGTGTGGAGCTGACATTATCGTGGATTTTGATGTTTATTTCACCCTTTGCGAGCAAGAACATTATTATTTAATAAAACTGTGGTTATTATATGTTCTTAACGCTTGGTCAAAACGTGCAAAGGAAAGGTTGATGTTTAAAGTAATCAAACGCTTGTTGTTATTAATTGTGATATTAGGGCTGGCAAGTACCGCCGTTGTTTATGGTGTACTTAGTTTAAGTTTACCTGCCCTTGATGGAAACGGACGTAGTAACGCGGTAGTAGATCCTGTAAAAATTTCGCGCGATGCACTAGGGCAAGCAGTGATAAATGCAAATAGCCGAAACGATGCAGCCTATGGTTTAGGTTATGCGCATGGGCAAGACCGATTTTTTCAAATGGATTTACTAAGACGTAATGCCGCAGGCGAGCTAAGTGAGTTATTTGGCGAAGCCGCGTTGGGGCTCGATAAAAAGATGCGTTTTCATCAATTACGTAAACGCAGCCAAATTATTTTACAAACGCTGCCTGATGCAGATAAGCAATTACTTAAAAGTTACGCTCAAGGTGTAAACGAAGGCTTAGCGCAAGTAGGGTATTCAAGCTTTGAATATTTACTAACCGGTGCAACACAAAAGCCATGGCAAAGTGAAGACAGCCTACTTGTGATATTTAGCATGTACCTTGATTTGCAAAGCGCCACATTTGAGCGCGACCAAGCACTTATTCAAATTGAGCAAGCGTACACAAAGCAAATGGTTGATTTTTTAACGCAACCGAGTAAGTACCAAGCCGCACTTGATGGCAGTAAATTAGCGCCTTATAGCGGCGGCATACCTACTTTGCCAACTCAAACACAGCATACAGTTAAAAGTATTGAAGCCAACCAAGAGCGCGGCAGTAATAACTGGGCTGTTACGGGAACGCTAACTAAAACAGGCGCTGGTATGGTGTCGGATGATATGCATTTATCGATGGCAGTACCTGTAATTTGGTACAGAGCTCAGCTAAATTATATACAAAATGGAAAACCTGCTCAGGTAACCGGTGTATCGCTGCCCGGAGCTCCAGCCATTGTTGTTGGCACTAACAACAATGTTGCATGGGGATTTACTAACGGTTATTTAGATACAGCCGATTGGATTGCATTAAACGATGATAGTAAAACATGGCAAGTAGATGAACCTATTGCATTACCCGATGGGGAGGTTGAAAACTATTCATTACTACTCAGCGAATATGGCCCTGTAAAATACATTAACGGAAAACCTTATGCATTGAGCTGGGCTGCACATCAGCCTTACGCCGTTAATATGCAACTATTAAAGTTAGAGCAAGCCAAAACAGTAGATGATGCACTTGCCGTAGCAAGCGATGTAGGAATACCTGTGCAAAACCTAATGGTGGTCGACAGCCTTGGTAGCGCAGCGTGGAAAAATATGGGCGGTATACCGGCGCGTAAAACGCCAAGCGAACTTGGCGTAAATGCCGACGACTACTCAGCGCTTTGGCTGCAAAATGAATTAGAACGTCCCTTTATTAAAAACCCACAAAGCGGGCGATTATGGACTGGTAACTCTCGCGTGGTATCGGCTGAAGATAACGCGCGTTTTGGTAATGGTGGCTATGCACTCGGTGCACGTTCGAGTCAAATTCGCGATAGATTATTTGAAAAACAAACATTTGCTGAGAGTGACTTTTACGCACTGCAGCTCGATAACCAAGCTCGCTTTTTAATGCCTTGGCATGCTTTGCTATTAAAGCAATTAAAAACAGATCAAACCAAAAATCAGCAATATATAACAGCGCTCGAAAATTGGCAGCAATGTGCGTGTTCAACCTCCATAGGGTATACCTTAGTTAAGCGCTACCGCGATGAAGTGATTAATATTTTATTTAGTAATATTGAAAGCCAATTAAATAAACAGCAAGGCACACTTAAATACGTAAAACGAGATTTAGAGCCCGCAGTTTGGCAGCTTATTAATAACAAACCCGATACGTGGATAAACCCGCAATTTAAAAGCTGGGATGCACAATTACACGGTGCATTTAACCAAACTATCACTAAGCTTACTGAGCAATTTGGTAATAATGTACAAAGCTGGCAGTGGGGCAAGGTCAATGAGTTAGTGATAGAGCATCCGTTTGCAAAGCAAATGCCGTTACTTGCTAAGTTATTAAATATGCCCACAGCAGCGGGTTTTGGTGATAGCTACATGCCCGCCGTACAAGGGCGTAGTTTTGGCGCATCGCAGCGCTTTATTGCTCAACCTGGGCATTTAGAACATGCAATTTTAGCTATTCCCGGTGGGCAATCGGGGCATCCTCTTTCTGAATTTTATAGAGCGGGGTTTAGTGATTACGTAGAGGGTAAACATACACCTTTATTGCCGCAAACACTTATGCATCAAATAGTCATAAGTCCTATTAAATAACGTTTAAGTGATCAGTGAGTGAGCTTAAATAGTGATAAAAACGTTCTATATTAATTACTTCATACAACAGAGAACAAAAATGAAAAAAATACTACCCGCATTAATAACAGGTTTATTACTAAGTACAGCAGCGCAAGCCGACGAGGGACCAGTAACAGCACAAAAGCTAAGTGAGCATGTATACGTACTATTTGGGCAAGGCGGTAATATTGCAGCAAGTGTAGGTGATGATGGCATTTATATTATTGATGATCAGTTTGCCAAACTATCAGATGATATTAAAAAAACGATTAGCGATTTAAAACCAGGCAGTGCAGAGTTTGTTATTAATACGCATCATCATGGCGATCATACCGGTGGCAACGAAAACTTTGCTAAAGCGGGTGCGCACGTTATAGCACACGACAATGTACATAAACGTTTAGAAGAGCAGCATGGCGAAGGGTCAGACTTTTTACCGCGCATTAGTTTTGGTCACGATTTAAAACTGCATTTTAATAATGAACATGCCCATGTAGTGCATTACGAACATGCACATACCGATGGAGACTCGGTTGTCTTTTTTAGTAACGACAACATAGTGCACATGGGCGATATTTACTTTAATTTTGGCAGCTTACCGTTTGTTGATGTAGATAGTGGCGGTAGCGTTGATGGTATTTTAGCGGCAGTAGACGATGTAGTTAAACAAATTGACGACAACACTAAAGTAATACCAGGACACGGTAAGGTAAGTGACCGTTCAGGACTGATAGCGTATGGTAAACTAGTTCAAAACGCGAAAGATGTGATGCTAAAAGCAATGCAAAATAATGCAAGCTTAGAGCAAGTACTTAAAGCCGATCCATTGGCAGAACTTGGTCTTGAATACGCAGGCTGGTTACCAAAAGAGAAAGTAACCACACTCTTTTATCGCAGTTTAAAGTAGTACATCTAAAGTAAAAAACATGATACAAAGCTGAGTGTATTCTTGATTTAATCGAGCGTACATTCGGCTTTTATTTTCTTATGCCTAAAGGAGTTGTGTATGTCGGCAGAAAAAACCCATCTTGAAATTTGTAACTTAACCAGAGAGCAATATCCGCAAATTAAAACCTTGATGGATCAAGCGTATCCCGACTTAGGTGGTGCGTGGCCAAGTCATACCATTTTTAGATTAATAGACCAATTTCCTGAAGGGCAAATAGGTATTGTAGATGACGGTGTGCTGGTGGGCTTAGCATTAAGTGTACAAGTTGATTACACACGTTTTTCAAACCCGCATACGTACGAAGACATTGCAGATGGTCACGACCGTGTATTTAGCGATACCGACGGCGATGCGCTATACGGCTTAGATGTGGCCATTAGCGAAACTCACAGAGGCATGCGATTAGGTCGTCGCCTTTATGATGCCCGTAAAGAACTGTGCCGCCAATATAACCTACGCGCTATTTTAGCGGGTGGTCGTATTCCACGTTATTACAATCACAGTAGTGAAATGACGCCAATGGAATACATTGCAAAAGTAGATCAGAGAGAGCTATACGATCCTATTTTAAGCTTTCAGTTATCTAACGATTTTCAGGTAAAGCGTTTACTTAAAAAGTACCTACCGGAGGATCAAGAGTCAGTTGGTTACGCCACTTTACTTGAGTGGAATAACATTATGTATGAACCAACCGACACTGTACTCGAGTCAACTAAATCAATCGTGCGTGTAGGTGCTGTGCAATGGCAAATGCGTTGTGTTGAATCGGTTGAAGAAATGCTAAAGCAGGTTGAATACTTTGTAGATACCGTATCAGACTACAAAAGCGACTTTATACTATTCCCTGAATTTTTTAACGCGCCATTAATGGGCTTAGGAAATCAAAGCAACCAAACTGAAGCGATTCGTTATTTAGCGGAATATACCGAAACGTTTAAAAACGCGATGTCGCGTATGGCAATAGAATACAACGCCAATATTATTACCGGCTCTATGCCGCTTGCCGAAGACGATAAAATTTATAACGTAAGTTATTTATGCCACCGCAGCGGTAAAATAGACGAGCAACGTAAAATACATATTACCCCGCATGAACAAAACGATTGGGTTATTCAAGGCGGCGACAAAATTGCTGTATTTGAAACCGATGCTGGGCGTGTAGGTATTCAAATTTGTTATGACGTAGAGTTTCCTGAGCTTTCACGCATATTAGCAAAACAAGGGTTAGATATTTTGTTTGTCCCATTTTGGACCGACACTAAAAACAGCTACTTACGTGTGCGCCATTGTGCACAAGCGCGTGCAATAGAAAACGAATGTTATGTGGTTATTGCAGGCTCGGTAGGTAACTTACCACAAGTAGAAAGCCTTGATGTGCAGTACTCACAATCGGCTGTGTTAACGCCATCGGACTTTTCGTTCCCGCACGATGCAACACTTAACGAAGCCACACCTAATACAGAAATGCTGTTATTTAGTGACCTTGATATGGATAAGCTTAAAATTCTTCACAGCGAAGGCACAGTGCGTAACTTAAAAGATCGCCGCGAAGATTTATATGAAGTTATATTGAAAAAGAGAGATGTTTAATGGCGTGGATTTATTTGGTTATTGCCGGTTTACTTGAAATTGGCTGGCCGATAGGTTTAAAAATTTCGCAAAACTCAGATACTCGCTGGCAGGGCATCGCAATAGCGGTGGCATTTTTAGTCGCTAGTGGTTTTATGTTGTGGCTTGCGCAAAGGCAAATATCAATGGGCACCTCATACGCGGTGTGGACAGGTATTGGCGCTGCGGGTACGTTTTTAGTAGGTATATTGTTTTATAACGATGCAGCTACATTTGGTCGTATTGCGGGAGTATTAATGATTATTAGTGGTGTGATAACACTAAAAATCAGCTCTTAATTGGTAATTTGAATAAACGCTTAATTATGAATAGCGCAGGTATAAAAGCCTGCGCTTTTTTATGCTCTTAACTTGGTAGCATAACCAAAACAGCGGCAATGGCTATGAGTATTAAGCCTGCAGTATCTTGTTTTTTAAGTGGCTGTTTTAACCAAAGTACAGCAATTAGCATGGTAAAAAACACTTCAACCTGTCCAAGTGTTTTAACGTAAGCAACGTGCTGTAAGCTCATTGCACTAAACCAGCCAATAGAGCCGATACAACTAAAAACACTAATAGCGGCTGTAGTGCCTTTGTAGTACCACAATTTACTGAGCGTTTGCGGCTCTTTTAATAATAAATAGCCCAGTAGTATTAGTGTTTGTAAGCTAATTACAAACAGCAAAACCCAAGCGGCTGAGTGTGGGAATAATAATCCTGAATTTAAGCTCGCTTCACGTACCCACAGTGAGGTAAGTGCAAAGCAAGTACCACAAGCAAGGCCTAATAATGCCGTTTTAGCATTAAAGTGTTTAACGCTTGTTATGCCGCTGAGTAGCAATACGGCAATAGCGCCAAAAAACACACCAAGCCAACCGAGTAAAGAAAGTGCCGAGCCAAAAAATAATACACCTAAAATAGCAGCCACTAACGCCTCGCTTTTGGCAAGACCAGCACCTACGGCGTAATTATTCATTTTAAATAACTTAACCATTAAACCAGTGGCAAGTATTTGCATCACACTTGCGCCTATAATAAATCCCCAAAAGGCATTATTAAACGTAGGCATGGCGGTATCTTGATATTGATACAAACCATATAAATACACGGTAGCAATAGGGCCTGCAATAATAAAGCGGGAGAGAGTTACGCCAGCAACACTCACATCGTTACTTAATTTACTTTGCAGGGCATTACGCCATGCTTGCATGAAGGCGGCTAAAAAAGTGAAAAATATCCAGGTCATGGTCGTCATCGTTAAAATGTAAGGCAGTAAAGTTAACAAGCTTTGTGAAGTAAAGCGATGCATTAACTATGATGTTGAATATTCATCATCTGCGACATTATGTCGCATGGGTTTGAGGATATATTTAGCTATAGTAAGCCTGATGTTATTGTTAGCCGCCAGCGTTTGTCATAAAACGCATCTGGCGGCTTTTTTATTTCGCTTATGCTAAATTATCCGAAACATCAAAAGGATAAATTATGACAACATTAGTTGTATGTGCATTACTTGCGGTATTAATGCCTTACTTTGCAAAAGTGCCGGTTGCTATAGCAATGGCAAAATTAGGTCGATACGACAATAAACATCCTAGGGCGCAACAAAAAAAATTAACCGGCTTTGGTGCACGGGCGCTCGCTGCTCATCAAAACTGTTTTGAATCGCTTGCTGTTTTTGCTGTCGCTATTGCAGTTGTACTGGGTACTAACTCTGTAGGTGCAGTGACCGAAATGCTAGCTGTTACGTATATTGTGTCGCGTATTTTGTATTGCGTATTTTACTATATGAACCTAGATATAATTCGCTCATTAGTGTGGTTTATTGGTTTGGGTACAGCCATTGCCATGATTGTGGTGAGTTTGTAACTTTATAGCGTAAAACCACAAAGCAAGCAGCCTAAAAGGGCGCTTGCTTTGTAGTCTTGAAAAATCTAATAAAGTTAGTGCGATACTTTAATTCGCTCTATTAAATCGGTAGGCGCCACTTCACTATTAATCGCAAAATCTAGTTGCACAAGTACATCTTCAAAACCGGAATCTGATGCTTTATATTTCCATTTTGCTAGCGCCTCTTTCGCTGATTTATCAAAAACATCTTTAGGTTTAGATTGAATAACACTAATATTTTTTGTTTTACCGTTAGCTGCAATATCGTATTTTAATACAACAGAGCCGCTGATCCCTTGTTGAGCTGCTTGTATTGGGTAAGCAGGTTCAATGCGTATTGTTGGTGAAATATGCTCCTCTTGCGTTTTATTTACTTCAGGTTGCTTTGCAATTGCTAAGCCGCTTAGCATACTTGCTGCTACAAGCAATAAGCCACCTTTAGCAAACTTTGAACGCTCCCCGTTGTGTTTTATATTAGCAAGTCGTTGTAACATGGTTTTTTTGTCTCCGTAGTGTGAATAAGCCATAAGTCCTGTGGGCGCATTCGCCGCGCAGTTTATTAAGGCTTTGCTATATAAAATGTGTTGTTGTGTGGTTTTATTGGCAAGTACCCGTTCATCACAAGTCAACTCTTGTAGTCGGCGTATGCTTGCGTAACAAAACCAAGCTAGTGGGTTAAACCACAGTAAAATAGTAGGCAGTAATATAAGTGCGTTTGTTAGGTTGTCTTTGCGTTTTATGTGTACGTTTTCGTGCTCTAAAATAAGCGCTAATGTGGCTTTATCAAACTGGGTATTGTAGTTACTCGGTAGCACCAGCTTGCTGTTTAAAATACCGACCACCATTGGCGTGGCTACATGTTGGCTGGTATAAGTTTTAACATCAGCGGTAAGAGTGCCTTCAAATTGTGTTAACTCAGTTAACTGCAGGCTTTTAACAAAGCGGGTATGCGTAATAAAGCTAGCTATTAATAACCCTGCGGTAATAAGTACATACATGAGCGCCCAGCTAATACCCATTTCATGTGTAAAAGGCTGGTTAGGGGTGATTAAGTAATGGCTAATATTGCTATTTTGCAGTGGTTTAATCGCATTTGGTAAATTAGCAATAACCAATGCCGCAGGTAATAGCCATGCTAATTTATATACAAACCGCGAGCCAAGGGCTTTTAAACCAAATCGCTCGAGTAAAATAAATCCACAAAACAAAATGCTTAATAGTAATTGCTGCTCAATCAACCAATTAAAACCAGTTTGAATAACCATGTTAATCCCTTACTTTTGGTTTTTTTCCCAGTCATCTATAACTTTTTTAAGCTCGTTTATATCTTGCTGAGAAAGCTGCTCCGATTTAGCAAAACCACTTACAAGTGGCGCAATACGCCCACTAAAAAATCGCTCAATAAAGTTTTGGCTTTCTTTTAAGGTGTAGTCGGCGCGCTCCATACAAGGCATATAAATATATTGGCGACCTTCTTTTTCAAATGTAAGTGCGCCTTTTTTTACTAGTCGACCTAGTAGGGTTTTAATGGTTTTTTCGTGCCATTGCTTATCGTCGCTTAAGCGCTCAATTATTTGGCTCGCGGTAGCGGGGTAGTTAATCCAAAGTGCGTCGAGCACGTCAAACTCTGCTTTTGATAACTCAATCATGCTATTGCCTACAAATGTAATCTTTAATTAAAGACTACACCTGTAATCTATAATTGCAAGTTTATTTTTAACTTTCTAGGATGTTATTTAAGCTAATAGGTAGGGGGTTAGGTGCGGGCTTTTAAAATATCGGTTTTATTAATTTGTATATACTGCCCTTCACAAAGGTTTAAATCCTCAAGTACAAGGTCACTAAATTGCACTCTAAATAAATCAATTACTTTGTATCCGCAGTAATGCGCCATTTTACGTATTTGTCTGTTTAGCCCTTGTTTTAAAACAATACTAAACTGATTGCTGGCTATTTTATTTACTTCACAAGGCAGGGTTATGTGTTTATCAACGGGTACGCCTGCTGCCATTTTTTTACAAAAAGCATCGTCTAAAGGCTTATTTACGGTGACTAAATAATGTTTAGGCTGGTGGAAGTCAGGATGTATTAGTTGATTACAAAAATCCCCATCGTTGGTCAAAATAAGCAAACCGCGAGAGTCTTTATCTAATCGACCAATAGGGTAAACGCGGGTGAGTGTGGGCAAATGGTGAATAAGGCTGGCTGGGTCATCAATATTTAATTTGCAGTCAATACCTACTGGTTTGTGGTACGCAAAATAAACTAAATTGGCAGCACCTTTAATTTCTTTTTCATTCACTATTACAATGTCTTGCTCATCAACATGATCTATATGATTCGCTGGGCGATTATTTACAGTCACAACACCTTCATCAATTAAACGCGATGCCTGTTTACGAGAACAAATACCTGCATGGGCAATATATTTAGCGAGTCGGATTTTTGTGCTCATAACGTGTGACGCCAGCGGCTAATAAAAATTTGATCGTGATTATAGCAAAGCTGCGTATCGATAATGTTAAATAACCAGAACTCAGGTTAAATATAAAAAGGTAGCCAAGATGGGTATTAAATTTTCACAGTTAAAAAAGCATGAGCCGCTACAAAAAGTCATTGTTCACTCGTTAGATATGGCGCTTTATCAAGTATCAGTAATGATTAATAACGTTGAATACTATGTAACAGAAGACAGCGGTGAGTTTTTAAGAGCGCTAAGCCCACTGCATGTTCAAAAGCGTTTTGACAAAATAGCGTATGCCGAAATGGTACTGCGCCAAACAAGCGCTTACGACGAAATGTGCGGTCAGCCAGAAAAAACCGGCAGCAATATGCTTGAAGTACCTTACGGTAAAAATAATCTTTATTGATTGAGCTAATTTGCTAGTATCTGCTTTTTAAGGGCGATAAATGTATCAATTAAAAGTAGATAATACCGATGCGTTAAACTCAGCGCTTCGCGCACAAATGGTTGAATTTAACGCCCAGTATTTTGATGCGCAAAGAGTGCCATTAGGCTATAAATTTACTGATGAGCAAGGCGAGCTTGTTGCCGGTATTAGTGGGTGTGTGTTTGGAAATTGGCTGATGATTAGTTGGCTTTGGTGTAGCGATAGTGCACGAGGTAAAGGGCTTGCAGATAAATTGCTAACGGCACTTGAGCAAGCTGCTATTGAGCTAGGAGTAACAACTGCTCAGCTTGATACACTTGATTTTCAAGCAAAACCTTTTTACGAAAAGCGCGGTTATAGTGTTAAGTATCAACTTAATAATTACCCACGCTCAGGTACGCGTTACTTTATGGAAAAGCCACTTTAATTTTTGCTGGCTATTTTTCTTTTAGTGGCTCGCCTTCAAAGGTAATACCTAAAAAAGGTGTTGCCTCTGGTGCTAACATAAAAGTGCGAATATTTAGGTGATCATCGCCTTTTGGGTTTTGCAGCACGTCTTCTCGGTAAAACTTACCAAAGCAATCTAACGTATTTTGTTTACTTAAATCGTTTAATTTAGCAAACGCAAAAATTTTACATGAGCCGTTGTTCTCACTCGCAGCGCTAAGTAATCCATGGTTATTAAAGCCACATGCAGTAAAGTCGTAATTTGCTTCAATCACCGCCATTGTATCGGTAAATTGAATGCTTTTTGGGTTTTCAGCAAGTGCTTTTAAATAGTTATTTAGTGTCATGTGTTACCTTTGGATTTTTAATTATTTAGCGCTCAACTCTAGCTCATCTGTTTGCTGATTTATATTGAATTTAAATCGCGATAAAAAGTTCATCCCTAGCAAACCTTGTCCGCGTGTGTTTTCAATGCTCAACACTTCAAAACCATAAATAATTTGCGAGCCCACTTTAAACGATTCAATTTGATAACGTTTTACAACAATTTGACCGTTAGCTGTGTTTACCGTTACATCGCCTAAATATAAAGGTTGTGGCGAAATTTGCTCAATTATACTTGTAGGTAGTGAGGTCACGCTTGCGCCTGTATCAATCATTAATTCGGTCGATAGATTGTTATTTATTTCGGTGTTTATTAAGTAATGCGCGCCGTAAGGCGTTAAAGCAACAAAGTCGTCTTGCGATTGTGCTTTATTGATCATAGCTTGCAGTGTTTGCACTTGGCTTTTTAGATTGTGCTGGTTTGGCATTCGATCAAGGGTTGCTTGTGCACTAATTAAATCGCCTTGCTGAAAGTAGGCGTACGCAAGCGGATATAAAAACTGCGCGTTATCGCTTTTATAATCAAGCCAAATTTGTGTTTGCTCAATAATAGCTTGCCAATTTTGTTGCTCAGTTAATGTGTGTAATTCGTTTTGAGTGAGCGTATTTAAACGTGTATTTACGTTGTTTTGCTGATCAGCAGGCAGTAATGAATTCAGCTCAAATAAAGCAATAATGGCGTTTTGTGTTTGCTCGCTATTTATTAAATACTCAACCTGTAAGTTAAGTAATTCTACGTTATAAGGGCTGTTATTTAATAGCGCATTGAGAAATGACTCGCTGAGTAATAAATTGCTATTTAGCCATGTTTTAAGCTGTATCAGCCACGATGAATAAAGGTTTTTTGCACTTTCTGGATTGCTATTTTTGAGTTGTTGATAGCTACTAAGTGCGGCTTCAAATTGGTGTTGTTTAAATTGCTGCTTTGCCGTATTTAGTAACGTATCTTGTTGTTTAGGCGATATGCTTTGCTGGGCACTTTGCGTTTTTTGTGGTGTAGTTAACGCAGGCTGCGGCCATAATAAATAAGCGTTAAGGCTAAGCGAGCCAATTAATAGCAAGGTGATTAGCTTGGTATAGTGGCTCATTGTGACCTCTTATTTAATGCAATTGGTATTATTTAATAAAGTGCGTTAATGCATGAATATTGGCTATTTCAATATCAGCCAGCCCTTTATAGCTATAATTAGCGCCTTGGTCGTTTAACCATACCGATTGGCAACCGGCATTATTTGCGCCTTGCACGTCGGTATCTAGGCTATCACCAATATGTAAAATATCGCTTTTAGCAACGTTTAAATGTGCGGCTGCTTTATCAAATAAAGTGGTATGCGGTTTTGCTTTACCGTGCATACCCGCTTGCAGTACTAGCTCAAATTTATTGTGTAAATTAAAGCGTTCAATTTCTACGTTACCGTTAGTAATTGCAATAAGAGTGAAATGTTTTGCCAAGTTATCCAGCAGGTTAAGTATGTCATCGCTAACCACTATGTTGCTACGTGCATCGGCAAAGGCGTTATACGCTGCATTTGCATGAAGCTCTACATCATTGACGTTTAAATTTAACTTGGAAAGCGCTAAACGCAGTGTATGTTGGCGCCATTTAGTGACGTTATCGGCAAGTTCTGGTGATTGTAATACGGCTTCGTTACGGCATAGTTGCCAGTACTTTGGACCTTGTTCTTGGTAGCGTGGTACTGCGTTTAAATAATTTTGCTGGGCTTTAACGGCTGCTTTTATAATAGGATGGTTGCTGTATAGCGTGTCGTCTAAATCAAAGCTCATGACAGAAAATGGCTTAATAGCACGATTAAATCGGATCATATTACTTCCTAATCAGTTCGTTTTTTTGCGCGAGGATGAGTATTGTCGTACACCTTGGCTAAATGTTGAAAATCTAAATGCGTATACACTTGTGTAGCCGACAAACTACTGTGCCCTAGTAACTCTTGCACGGCGCGTAAATCACCAGATGATTCTAAAATATGTGACGCAAACGAGTGGCGTAACTTATGCGGGTGAACCTGCGAGCTAATGCCTTGTTTTATTCCCCACTCTTGCATGCGTAGGCGCACTTGGCGAATCGAAATACGATTTTTTTGGCTACTTAAAAATACTGCTATTTCATCGGGCTTTGCAAACTGAGGGCGTATTGTGAGCCATTTTTTTAATGCGTCTAACGCTTTTTTACCCACCGGAATTAACCGCTCTTTATTGCCTTTACCACGCACTAAAATTTCGCCATTGGCAGCACTAATATCTTGCATGTTAGCGCCAACTAACTCGCTTATACGCAGCCCTGATGAATACATAAGCTCCATCATTGCTTTATCTCTAATTGCGAGAGGTTCGTCGTCGGGTATTTCGAGCAAGCGTGCCATTTGATCCACATCGAGATTTTTAGGTAGGGGCTTTGCAAACTTAGGACCTTTTATACCCACCGCCGGATTATGGTAATGCGATTGCTCGGCAATATTTTTTGCTTTTAAAAACTTATATAAGCTGCGAATACAACTGAGCTTTAAGCTAATTGTACGGCCACTTAATTGTTTTGAGCGTAGTGCCATGCTGTAGCGGCGAATATGCTCGCCTTGCACGCCAAACCAGTCATCACATAATTTGCTAAAATAAAGGGCTGCAAAGCCAAGCTGGCTTACATATTGATTAACTGTGTGCGCTGAATATTGCTTTTCAAACTTTAAATAATCGCTAAATAGCGTTATGGGTGTACGCCAACTGTCGCTTAACTGGGTAGTATTAGGCGCATCGTCACTCATGTTAGTTTTTGCAACCGCAGGTGTAATGCGTTTATAAAGTCGAGCACAAACAGGTTATCTTGAGCGGGCTCAAAGTGGTTTACGTTACTGCTACCAAACGCCAAAATAGCGATAGGGTGTTTAGTGTCGCCAATTAAATAAATAGCGACAGATTGTGTATCTTCACTAAATAATAATTCGCGCTCTTGCTGATTAATACGCCCTAAATAATGCCCAGAATGGGTAAGGCGATGCGCAATAAGTTCGTCGTATTTGGGATTATATTTTACTAATTTGCAGTCGTTAACATCTTCACTTGAGCATATTATATTACGTAGATTATTTGCAAGAGTGTCAAAATCGTCATGATTCCAAAGCTGGCGATGGCACTGGCTAAACAAACGATATACAAGCTCGTTTTGCGTTGCATGCTTGCTCATGGCGTCTATTTGGCTTTTTAAAAGCGTGTTGTGCTCGCGTAATTGACGTTGCTGAATATGTACCAGCGACGTTGCACCTTGAGCTTGCTGTTGCAGCTCAAGTTGTGCGAGTAGCTCCGGGTGTTGAACCAAAAAATCAGGATGTTGCTGTAAGTAATCAATAACCTGTTCTTTACTTAGCTCGCTCATAGCGCTACTTGTCCGTCGAACACATGCTCTGCGGGGCCTGTCATACGTACAGGATGACCTTCACCACTCCAACGTACTTGTAAGCTACCGCCTGGTAAATCTACTTGAACGGTTGTTGATAACTTATTTTGCATATGACCAATAACCATTGCTGCACACGCACCTGTGCCACAGGCTAGGGTTTCGTTAACGCCTCGCTCCCACACTCTTAATTTAATGTGTTCATGCGATACAACTTGCATAAAGCCAATGTTCGCTTTTTGCGGAAAACGTTCGTGGTTTTCAAGTAATGGACCCAATATATCAACTTGCGCGGTGGTTACGTCGTCAACTTCTAGCACGCAATGCGGGTTACCCATAGATACCGCGCCACTAAATACAGTGTGTTCTTCGGTTCTAATAATATAAGTAAGCTCACGCTTGCTCGCTTTTAAAGGGATTTTACTTGGCTCAAAATTTGGATGACCCATGTTAACCGTTACTTGACCGTCTTTTTCTATGTAGAGCGTTAAGTTGCCCGACTTGGTCGACACAGTAATTTTATGCTTGTTAGTAAGGCCCTTCATACGTACAAAGCGGGCAAAACAGCGTGCGCCGTTACCGCATTGTTCTACTTCGGTACCATCGGCATTAAATATTCGATAATGAAAGTCGAGATCAGGAGAGTATGGCGCTTCAACCATTAGCAATTGGTCAAAGCCAATGCCAAAATGGCGATCTGCCAGTTTTTTGATTTGATCTCGCGACAAAAAAACATTTTGTGTAATGTTATCAATCACAACAAAGTCGTTGCCTAAGCCGTGCATTTTGGAAAAATTAACTAACATAGCGCTCTAATTCGGTTTTGCTCTGTGCTAATCATGCCACAGAGCAGCTAGTAGACAAAAACGTTTATGGTAAAACTTTCTCACCCTGATAAAGGCTTTCAATAGTTTCGCGTTCACGAATAAGATGATGCTGCTGACCATCTACCATTATTTCTGCAACACGCGGGCGCGAGTTGTAGTTTGAACTCATGGTAAAGCCGTATGCACCAGCACTTCGTTGTGCGAGTAAGTCGCCTTGTTTAAGCGCTAGTTCACGATCTTTTCCTAAAAAGTCGCCGGTTTCGCACACAGGGCCCACAATATCAAAGTTGTGAGTCGGTGTTTCGTCGTCGCGAACTGATACCGGAATGATTTTTTGCCACGCTTGATAAAGCGCAGGGCGAAGCATGTCGTTCATACCTGCATCTACAATGGCAAAAAATTTGTCTTGGTTTTGTTTAATAAATTCAACTTGAGTAACTAAAATACCTGCGTTAGCTGCAATAGCGCGCCCTGGTTCAAAAATTAGTTCAAGGTGTTTATAGTTAGCTAAGCGTTCGGTAACTTGCGCTGCATATTCACTTGGGTGCGGTGGTTGCTCGTTGTTATATGGCACGCCTAAACCGCCACCAATATCTAAGTGAGTTAGCTCAATACCGTTGGTTTTTAGCTCATCAATAAGCGCCATTAATTTATCAAGGGCTTCTAAAAATGGTCTTACTTGCGTTAATTGAGAGCCAATATGGCAATCAACACCAATAACTTTTAAACCAGGTAAAGCCGCTGCTTGTTGATAAACACTTACAGCAGTTTGTATATCAATACCAAATTTATTTTCTTTTAAACCAGTAGAAATATACGGATGTGTTTTTGCATCTATGTCGGGGTTTACGCGAATAGAAATAGGCGCTTCTAAGTTAAGCTCGCAAGCCACTTCAGAAATACGCTCAAGCTCAGAGGCTGATTCAACGTTAAAGCATTTAATCCCCAATTTTAATGCGTACGCTATTTCGTCTGCTGTTTTAGCCACGCCCGAAAAAACCACTTTAGAAGCATCGCCTCCCGCTTTAATTACACGCGCAAGTTCGCCTTTGGATACAATATCAAAACCCGATCCTAGGCGCGCTAATATATTAAGCACGGCAATATTTGAGTTTGCTTTTACGGCGTAACACACCAAGCTTTTATGATTTTTAGTGGCGTTAGCAAACGCTAAATAATGGCGCTCAAATGTAGCGCGCGAGTACACATAACACGGCGTACCGTATTGCTGCGCTATGCTTGCCACACTGACGTCTTCGGCAAATAATTGGTTGTTTTTGTAGTTAAAATAATCCATTTATTGCTCCTGACTTTGCGATATTTTGGCTTGCTCAGCGGTAGTGGCTGGCTGAGCTGTATTTTGAGGTTGGTTTTGCTCTGTTTGTTGCTCTGGTAAATATAACGGACCGCTTTGTCCGCAGCCAGCTAAGGCGCTTAACAGTACAGTGCTTATTAATAGTTTTTTTAATTGTAAGGTATGTGTCGCTTTCATTAGATTAATACGGTTGCTGGCTTTATAATCGCAGAGTAACAGAATATCTAAAAAATGCAGCTATTCGCGGATGATTTTATTCCTGTTACACTAGGACTTGTTTATCTCTCGAGGTTGAATTTGCGCTGCCCGTTGGGTTCGTCCTAGGAACGATTTACTCTTTGTTGCTCGGTTTTAACTTAGTCCACTAGGTTACAAACCTCGCGCCGCGATTAAATCGCCCCTAGATAGAACAAATTTCAATCCTGAAAGGTTAACAGGCCCTAGCTGCACATTTTTAAAGCTAATTCAAAGCTAAAACGTACCCAATATTAGGCGGCTCGCCTGCAAAGGAAATAACAATGACTGAACACGAATATCACCAATTAGCCGAAGCTCTTATGTTCACTATTGAAGAGCAGGTTGATGATTGCGAAGCTGATTTAGATTACGAATCGGCACAAGGTATTTTAGAAATAATTTTTCCTGATAAAAGTAAAATAGTGATTAACAAGCAAGCACCTCTTCACCAAGTATGGGTTGCGACTAAGTTTAACGGACATCATTTTGAAATGCGTGATGGGTTATGGATTGATAACCGTTCTGGCGCTGAATTTTGGGCGTTTATAAATGAAGCCTCAACTCGCCAAGCAGGCCAAGAAGTTAAGTGGCAATCATCACTATGAGTTTAGAATTTGTAGAATATGCAGCCCAAAGTGAGCACAAAGCAACGGTTATTTGGTTACATGGTTTAGGTGACTCTGGGGATGGTTTTGCGCCAGTAGCTCCGCAGCTTAATTTACCAAGTGAGCTTGGTATACGGTTTGTTTTTCCGCATGCGCCAGTACAACCGGTCACCATAAATGGTGGCATGGAAATGCGCTCTTGGTACGATATTAAATCTATAGAATTAGATAAGCGTGCCGATGAACAAGGCGTAAGGGATTCGGCTGCAAAGGTAGAAGAGTTAATTAATAAAGAAATTGCTAATGGTATACCTGCTAATAAAATTATTTTAGCTGGCTTTTCTCAAGGTGGTGTTGTGTCTCTGCATTTAGCACCGCGCTTTGAGCAAAAGCTTGGGGGTGTTATGGCGCTTTCTACTTATATGTGTGTGCCGCAAAAATTTGCTGATGAAGCAAAGCATACTGATTTAAACGTATTTATGGCTCATGGTAGCCAAGATAACGTTGTACCGCATAGTGCGGGAAGAAGTGCGTTTGAAGTATTAACAGCACATAACATGGATGTAAGCTGGCAAGAATATCCAATGGCTCACCAAGTTTGCGCAGAAGAATTGCAAGCTATTCGCCAATGGTTAATTGCTCGTTTAAGCTAATTTTGGAACCGCTGAGGTCAATATGAGTCAAAAAATAGTTATTAAAGCAAATGTTAAACGCGAACTACAAGAGAGTGTACCAACGGTAAGCTACGAGTGGAATTGGCGTCGTATTGTGAGTATTGCTATGTTGGTATTAATGACCTCTGCAGCAGTTGTGTATGGCTTAACAACGTCAGCCAGTGCAGAGCAAGGTGAGCATCCAAATGAGCAGGAGCAATTTTTAAGCTTTAGCAGTAACGCTCAAAACCAGGCAAACGTTGAAGTAACGGATGTTGAGTCTGAATCATCAATAAACAATACCCCTAATGAATCTGCAGAGGTAATGCAAGCTCGGATTGAACCGTTGTCAGCTGAGCAAAATGAGGCTCAACTAAGCATTTCAAGTAATACATCTGATGAAGCTGAGCTTGTAAATAATCCCCCTGTTTTATTGGCTAACAACGATAGTGTTACTGAACAAAGCGAAAGCATTAATACAGAGTTAAACTCAAACCTTGATAATGATGTGCAAGAAGAAACCGCAGAAGCTCAAAACGTAGCTGAGCTAGCCAGTCAAAGCGACTTACTTTTAGAGTTAGAAAGTGATGATGGCGCATTGAGTGGCACTGAAGGTTTTTCGCCGACAGCACAAGTGGCAAGTGTGGCTTTGGGCGCGCAAATAGACACGGGTAAAATTAGCCGTGCGGTACTTACTCGTAAAGTAAGTAAGCGTGAGCCCACTAATGTGTTTGCTGCTGATATTAGATTAAGTCAGTTTGATGAAGGCGTATCGTTTTTTAGTGAGATTAAAAATCTTCAAGGCCAGCAAGTTAAGCATGTTTGGTCGTTTGAAGGTGAAACTATGGCTGAAATTACACTTAATGTTACTTCGCCTCGCTACAGAACGTACTCAACAAAAAATATCATGGACACACAAACAGGCCATTGGCGTGTTGATGTAGTTGATGAGCAAGGCAATTTAATTGCCCAAAAAGAGTTTAGAATTTTAGCTGACTAAAACTAGCTAAACGCAGTAATTAATTGGATACCCCTATGACAGAAAAAACAAAATTAGTACGCATCGCAACGCGCAAAAGCGCCTTAGCACTTTGGCAGGCCGAATTTGTAAAAGCAGAGCTTGAGCGTTTTCATGCAGATGTGCGCGTAGAATTAGTCCCAATGTCGACGCAAGGGGATATAATTTTAGATACGCCATTGGCTAAAATTGGCGGTAAAGGCTTATTTGTTAAAGAGCTAGAGCAAGCTATGTTAGATGGCCGAGCTGATATTGCCGTGCATTCTATGAAGGACGTGCCAGTAGAGTTCCCAGAAGGATTAAAGCTGTATACTATTTGTGAGCGTGAAGATCCGCGTGATGCGTTTGTATCAAACAATTTTGCAAATTTAAACGAGCTACCACAGGGCGCCATTGTGGGTACTTCGAGCTTACGCCGCCAGTGCCAAATTAAAGCACTTCGCCCTGATTTAGATATTCGTGATTTGCGCGGTAATGTAAATACGCGTTTAGGTAAATTAGATGATGGCCAATATGATGCTATTATTTTAGCGGCAGCGGGGCTTATTCGTTTAAAAATGAGTAAGCGTATTGCTGACTACATTGAGCCAGAAGTGTCATTACCGGCAAATGGTCAAGGCGCTGTAGGTATTGAATGTCGTATTGATGATGAAGTAACAAAAGCATTACTTGCACCACTTGAGCATACCCAAACACGTATTCGCGTAAACGCAGAGCGTTCGATGAACCGCTATTTAGAAGGTGGTTGCCAAGTTCCTATTGGTGCTTATGCATTGGTTGATGGCGAGCAGGTACATTTGCGTGGTTTAGTGGGTGCTGTTGATGGCAGCGAAATTTTACGTGACGAAGTAACAGGTCATGTAAATGACGCAGAAGAACTAGGTATTGAGCTTGCTAAAAAATTACTAGCTCAAGGCGCAGACAAAATATTAGCTGAAGTTTATAGAGACGCATAAATGACACATATTCTGATAACTCGGCCCGAAGGAAAAGGCGCAGCCCTTGCACAGCAACTTGAGCAAGCGGGTTATCAGGCGTCTTTATTTCCGGTATTAAAAATAACGCATTTAACACCCTCCAGCACTGAACTTAGTCCGCTGTTAAATGCAGATAAAATAATATTTATATCGCAAGATGCAGTCAGTGCACTTTCGCAATTAAAACCCGATATAAATACCAAAGCGCAGTTTTATGCAGTTGGACAACAAACAGCCGACATTATATATGAGCAATTTGGTGTGCGCGCAGCAGTACCGAAGCAGTATGATTCAGAAGGGTTACTTGCGCTTAAATCACTCGCCGAGGTTGATGGCAGTAATATAGTGTTAGTTAAGGGGCAAGGTGGCCGCCCTGAGTTAGCTAAAACGCTGAAAGAGCGCGGTGCTTTTTTAAATAATTGTATTGTGTATAAGCGTGAACCCACAGAGAGTATTACTCCTAACTGGACAGACCACTGGAAAAGCCAGAATGTACACGGTATAGTCATAACAAGTAATGCAGCAGTTGATGCTATATTTAAAAGCCTTACTGCACACCAACTACAATGGTTACAACAGTGCCGATTTTATGTTGCAAGCGAGCGGATAGCCGCTTATTTAAAGTTGCAACAGGTAAGTTCGGCTAATATACACATTGCAGCAGGGGCAAGCGATAATGCTATGTTTACCTGCATAAATCAGCAAGGTAGCAACATGAGCGAACAGTCAAAGCCAGTTACGGCAGAAAAAGCCACACCAACAATAGCTAACACGGCCTCAGCTAAATCAGCTAAGCAAGAGCCAGCAGCCGCTAAAAACACTGCAAATAAAAATAAACAAAAAGTTAGCAAAGTTGCAGTGCTTGCACTTCTTATTTCGCTAATTGTGGCCTCAGGCGTGGGTTACGAGTTTTATCAAAAATTAAATGCGGGTAAGGCTCAAAACCTGGCCGCGAATGAGTTGAGTGAGCAAAATAAGTCACTCGCCCAAGAGCTGCAAGCACTTAAGTCAGCACAATCTAATTTGCAGCAAGCGCTATTTAATAGTGAGAAAAAAGTTGCCGCAGCCTTAAGTGAAAGTGCAACTCAAAATCAGCAAGAACTAAAAGCAGCTTTGCAAAAAGCGCAGCAACAAGGTTCGTCTTTAAATCCACAAGAAGTGACCAGTTTGCAGCGTATGGCTGAATTTAAACTATGGGCTGAAAAAGATTACCAAGGCACTAGTGCTGTTTTAAAGCGCTTAGATGCATTACTTAGCGAACACCCAGGAACAGTTGAAGTTCGCCAAGCTATTATGCAAGACATACAAACACTTGATAGCCTTAAACCTATAGCAACAGAGGCTATTTATTTACAGCTAAACAGTGCACTTAATAGCGTTGATAATTTAGTTTTTAATGCGGTTAACTTGCCAGAAGAAGCGGCTGCAATAGATGAAAATGCTTTAAGTGATGACGTGAGTGATTGGCAGCAAAACCTGAGTAATAGCTGGAATAAAATTGTGGATAGCTTTATTACTATTCGCCAGCACGAGGGTGTTTCCATTGAGCCATTACTTACAGATCAAGAGCGCCATTTAATTAATCAACGAATCAAGCTTAATATAACTCAGGCACAAGATGCACTTATGAGTAAGCAGGCGAGTATTTTCTTTAGCGCCTTAAGTGAAGCAAAACGTTTAGTTGGTGAGTACTTTAAGCAAGACGATGATGCAACCAAAACGGTACTTAAAGCGTTGTCTAAACTCGAAAAAGAGCAGCTTAATTTTAATCCAAAAATAACCTTAAATAGCACACAAAAGGTTAAGGAGTGGGCGCAATGATAGGGCTAATTATTTTAATTGTAGCTATTGTTGTTGTACTAGCGGTTACTCCATTTGTGCTAGATGAAAAAGGTTATGTACTTATTTCATTTAACAATACGACGATAGAAGGCACGATAGTATCGTTTTGTATAATGGCAGTCATTACCGCTGTTGTTTTATATTTAACATATAAGCTAATTCGCTACTTATTATCGATTTATCATAATACTAAACATGGCTTTTTTGCACGTAGCCAAGAGCGCAAACAAGTAGCTATTGAGCAGGCTCTGTGGAGTGCTATTAATGATGATTATGAGCATGTAGAGCAGGCTCTATCGGGTAATAGCGTACCAGATAAGTTTGAAGATATTCGCTTAGCATTACTTGCAAAAGCAGCGCTTGCTAATAATCAAACAGATAAAGCACTTGAGCGTTTATTTGAAATAAGCCCAGAGCATCAATTAAAAGTAGCAAAGCTATGGTTGGCAAGTGGCGACAGTAGCGCGATTGAATCACAAATGCGTATTAGCGCAGAAGCTAAAAAAGCCACCGCACTTGAGTTAAAACTTTATGCAGAAGTATTAGTACAGCAACAACACTTTAGTGCGCTGGAAGATTTTTTGCCGCGTTTATTACGCAAAAAAGCACTTACTGATGCACAGTGGACGCAGTTATTTAGTGCCTACTTTAATGCGTTAGATGCAGACAAACTGAGTGAAAAATATAAACAGCTACCGAAAAAGCTGCAAGCTCATGCCCACACCGCATATTTAATGCAAATGGCGCAAGCAGGTCAATTGGCTGCTATTGAAAGTGACTTAATTAAAATGGTTAAGCACAATGAGCAACACTTAGAGCTTGCCAATATATTAAGTAAAGCAACAGCAGCCGATGCGCCTAAGTTGCAAATAAACATACAAGAACGCCTTAAAAAGGATGATTCAAATAATTCACTATTACTTGCGCTGGCTTGCCTTGCTAATGCTAAAGGTGATTATGACTTAGCAGCTAGAATTTTTGATAAAGCACTGAATAGTGATAATAAAAAACAGTTCTCTGAACAAGCTGTTTTAAGTTATAAAAATAGTGCACAAGCAGAAAAGGCGCTCGTTTTATATCAATAAATGACTACACTATAACTACTTAGCATTTTTTGTAGTTCAGGAGCACAAGCATTGAGAAAGTTTTTAATATTAACCCTTAGCTTGGCTTGTGCTTACTTTTTTACTGGGTATTTTAGCAACTCACTTCTTTCTGTAGATGGCTATGCGGTCGCCTCTTGGCCACCCTCAGGAATTGCTTTAGCGAGCTTTTTAATTTGGGGACGTAAGTCATTTATTGGCCTTATTCTTGGTGCTTTCTGTACTAACTTAATTCATCTTGATAACACCGTAGATATTCTTCATTTTAATGTGCTTTTACAAGCTATTTGCGTCACTTTAGCCTCTGTTTTACAGGCTTGGATTGGTCGTCAAATTATAGTAAATGTTATAAAGGCTCCACTAGATTTATCTTCTTTAAAACACAGTGTGCAGAGCTTAATAGTAGCAGGACCAATATGCTGTGTTATTGCTGCAGGTGTGGGAACTAGTTTATTAGCATTGAATAATGTGATCCCTACGCATGCTATTTTTGATAGCTTTATAGCATGGTGGATTGGCGACAGTATCGGTGTACTTATATTTACTCCACTCATGCTCGCAGCCTTTAATTACACGCAAGTACGCCACCGTATGTTGGTAATTTTACCTTCACTATTAATTTATATACTAATCAGCGTTAGTTTTTATGGCGCTGCCAGTGTTAAAAAAGAAAAAGACATTCAAAAGCAAGAAGCCAAAATACTTACTGTGCAAAATGCTATAAGCCAGAAGCTCGATGGTATTACTGCTCACTTAGGATTGTTAGCTACATTTTTTGCTAGTAGTAATGACGTGAACTTTAAAGAGTTTAAACAATTTACTTCAAAGCAGTTGGACTATAGCCAAGAAATTTTAGCATTTGAATGGATACCTTATGTACCAGCAAATAAACTCGCAGATTTTGAAACACATGAAAATACAGCCACAGGCAAACCTTTATATATAAAAGAAAAGTCACTTGATGGAGGTTGGCAACCTGCAGGTACTCGTAGTAATTACTTTCCTGTAAAATATGTATATCCCTTAAAAGATAATGAAGGTGTTTTAGGGTTTGATTTAGCTTCTAGTAAAGTAAGAGGTGCAGCGCTTAGCAAAGCGAAAGAGCTTAATGAACTTGCACTAAGTGAGCCAATTAACTTGGTCCAAAATACAGCTGAAGACGGTGTACTCTTTTTATATCCTGTTTTTGGAGAGTCGTCTACCGAAGATGATTTTCAAGGTTTTGTGGCAGCGATTGTCAGTCTGAAACGCTTATCGCAAACACTATTATTTGATCACAACAACTCAATTTCAGTCAGTTTTTTTGATACAACGATACCAGGGAAAAAGCAGGCAATTTATATTGCCGATACCGATAACTCGCAAACGCTGTTTAAAGAATATCAATTGTTGATTGGCAAACGCATGTGGCAGGTCGAGTTATATGAACCAATAGTTAGAACGTCTTGGTTAATGTATTGGCTTGCACAAATAGTAGGTATGTTGTTTGTGTGGTTACTGATTACATTTTTGATTTCAGTTACAGGTACAAACATACAAATTCGCGAACAAGTGGCTAAGCAAACGCATACATTACGCAAAGAAAAACAAAAAGCAGATGAAGCGAGTCATATTAAAGGGCAGTTTTTAGCAAACATGAGTCACGAAGTCCGCACCCCTATTAACGGTATAAAAGGGCTGCATTATTTAGCGCTGCAACAGAATGATTGGCAACAAGCAAGGAGTTACATTGAACAAGCAGATGGAGCACTGGGTGTTTTACTGCGGGTATTAAACGATGTGCTCGACTTTTCAAAAATGGAAGCAGGCAAGCTAGACTTAATGCAAGAGCCTATTAACGTAGCGAGTTTAGCGGATGAAATGCTCAATTTACTTCAGTTTGAAGCTGACATTAAATCAATAAAGTTAAGTCTCGATTTTGATAAAACATCAAATTTGGTCATTAATACCGATCCAATCCGCTTAAAACAAGTGCTGCTGAATCTGCTCAATAATGCGGTTAAATTTACAGGGGAAGGTGAGATCACTCTGAAAATTTGGCAGTCGAAAAAAATGACTTACTTTAGTATTAACG
Organism: Pseudoalteromonas sp. NZS11; assembly: GCF_015864765.1. NCBI lineage: Bacteria > Pseudomonadati > Pseudomonadota > Gammaproteobacteria > Alteromonadales > Pseudoalteromonadaceae > Pseudoalteromonas > Pseudoalteromonas sp. NZS11. The sequence goes on from NZ_JADYWP010000010.1 coordinate 94,148, forward strand.
ATACGGGTATTGGTATTAGTAGCGAAGCACAAAAACAATTGTTTAAACCGTTTGCGCAAGCCGATAGCTCAACCTCACGTCAATATGGTGGTACAGGCTTAGGGTTAAGTATTTGCAGAAAGCTGGTTGAGTTAATGGGTGGTGCAATTGATTTAGTCAGTTATGAAGGTAAAGGTTCTACATTTACATTTAGTTTGCCGCTTATATCGCCTTTACCAAAGGCAGAGCAAATTCAACAGCAATACGACGAAATAGATGTAAGTACCTTATCATTCGCAAACTATAAGTTACTTTTAGTCGAAGATAACCCACTTAACCAGCATGTTGCCAGTGCCATTTTAAAAACAAAAGGGTGTATTGCCGACATTGCTAATGATGGTTTTGAAGCCATAGAAAAGCTAACCGAAAATAGCTACGACATTGTTCTTATGGATATTCAGATGCCAAAAATGGATGGACTCCAAGCAACAAAAGTAATTCGTTGTGATTTAGGGTTAATTGATTTACCCATAATAGGGCTATCGGCGAACGCCCATGACGATGACGTTAAAAAGGCATTAGCCTCTGGAATGAATAGTTATATTACCAAACCTATTGATGCAAATACGCTTTTTAAAACTCTTTGGCACTATTTATCAAATAAATAAGTAACGTTATTTTTTGCACAAAAAGCAGACATATGACCGCTTAAACTTAACGCAAACCATATAGACTTGAAAAATAACTATATCTGCGTATCATGCGCGCAAATTTAACTAAACTGGGTTGCTATTATGATCAATAGAAAATTACCTTTGCTAGATATTCACCGTCATTTAGATGGTAATGTACGTGCGCAAACCATATTAGAACTTGGTCGTCAGTTTAATATAGAGTTACCTGCAGATAACGTTGAGGCATTAATTCCTCATGTTCAAGTTATTGACCCTGAGCCAAACCTTATGGCTTTTTTACAAAAGTTAGATTGGGGTGTCACTGTACTTGGCGACTACGATGCGTGTAGACGCATAGCGATTGAAAACATTGAAGATGCACAAGCACAAGGCCTTGATTATGTAGAGCTTCGATTTAGCCCTTACTACATGGCACAAAGCCAAGGTTTACACCCAGAAGGGGTTGTAGAGGCGGTTGTTGATGGTATTAAATCAGCAACAAAGGATGCAAATATAAAAGCTAACTTGATTGGTATTTTATCGCGTACTTATGGCGTAAAAACATGTCAAAAAGAGCTTGATGCTTTACTCGCATTTAAAAATGATTTAGTCGCTGTTGATTTAGCCGGTGACGAAATTGGCTTTCCTGGTGAGTTGTTTGTAGAGCACTTTAAACAAGTACGAAATGCTTATTTAGCTTCGACTATTCATGCTGGAGAGGCACTCGGTGCTCCAAGTATTTGGCAGGCAATTAATGAGTTAGGTGCTTGCCGAATAGGGCATGGCGTTAAAGCTATTGAAGATCCAAAACTAATGGATTACTTACGCGATAACCGTATTGGTATTGAGTCGTGCTTAACAAGTAATATTCAAACCAGTACAGTAAACGATTTAGCTAAGCACCCACTTAAACAGTTTTTAGATCACGGTATTTTAGCGTGTATTAATACTGATGACCCTGCGGTTGAAGGCATTGAAATTGAGTACGAATATACCGTTGCAGCACCTAAAGCGGGCTTATCTCAAGCTGATATGGAAAAAGCCCAAAAAAATGCATTAGAAATAGCATTTTTAAGCGATGGCGATAAAAAAGAGCTTTCAGCAATCGTTAGCGCACGTTAACTCTATTTAATACACATTAAAAATGCCGCTTTATAAGCGGCATTTTGTTATCTGCAATTTAGTGTGTTTGGCAGCTCATGTAATTATCGTAAAGTGCTTTAAGTACATCTGCTCGGCTGATCATGCCGATTACTTTAACACCCTCTACAACAGGGTAGTTTTTTGGTTTACCGGGCTGCATTTGCTCTGCAAGCTCAATAATATTGGTATCGCCGCTAACGGTCACTACCTTTGTTTGCATAAGTTGCGATACTTTAACCATCCCATCACAAAAATAACTGCTTTGCGTAAGTGGTTTTAATAGTTCTTGCTCAGATATAAATCCGACTAGGCATTTATCTTTATCAAATACTGGTGCACCAAGTAGTTTAAATTTTTGTAGTTCTGCTATGGCTGTCGTCATTTCTGTATCTGGTGTGATATTTGGCAACTTGCGTTGCATAAAATCTTTTACTTTTGTATTTAGCATTTGGGTCTCTCCCGCTGATGTTCTATACAAAGTATGGTTTATAGATAGGGATTTAGGAAATTGTTTATATTGATGAGATTGATAGGTTTTAACTATTAACTATTAACTATTTGATGTTATATAAAATAAAAGCACCGATTAGGTGCCTTTATTCATAACTGAAAGTTAATTTCAATTATTTGATAAATGCGAATGCATCTGCGTACATGTTTTCACGAATTGCACCATGAGTAATAAAGTCATCACGGACAATACCTATCATGTCAAAACGACCGGCCATATAAATATCGTATGGTTCAAGTGATACAATATCTTGCATTACCGCTTTATGTACATAGCCAGTGTGACCTTGCCAATTAGCAGATGGATTTTCTACCACAGGGATAAACTCAAAGTTTTTGTGGCTATCGGCCCATGTTTGCATTTCTGTATGTGCGTATAAAGCTGACTCTTCTTTTACACCCCAGTAAAATAATACAGGACGGTCGCACTTAATTTCAGCTAAGTGATCAGCCATTGATTTTGCGTATGAAAAACCAGTGCCACCGGCAAGTAAAATAATAGGGCGCTCACATTGCAGGCGCAACTGTGAAATACCCAAGCCAGCTTCAATGTCTACTAACTGCCCAGTGGTATGGGCGTTTCGTAAATGTTCCAGCGATTGCATTGCATACGAATCGGCACCTGACGCGCCAATATGCAGTTCTATTGCATCGCACTGTGAAGGGCGACTAGCTATAGAAAAAGCACGTTTGTCTTTTTCGCCCAATACGAGTTGCATGTATTGGCCAGCTTCAAAGGTCACAGGTTGTTGTGGCTTTAAAATTACTTTGTGAACAAATTCTGTAAGTGGGCTGATAGCTACAACTTCAGCTTTTAATGTTTGCATTTTTTACCTTTTAGCAGCGCTTTAAACAGCAGATACGCAATCGAATGACTCGATTCTAGCATATCTGCAGGGTTATTTTATAGCCTGTTATGTACTTACATATAAACACTTAAAGAATATTAAGGCTTTCCCAAATATCATCTACGCGGTCTTTGGTGTCTTTATCCATAACAATAGGCTCGCCCCATTCGCGGGTGGTTTCGCCAGGCCATTTATTGGTGGCATCCATTCCCATTTTTGAACCAAGGCCAGAGACTGGCGATGCAAAATCGAGATAATCAATAGGTGTGTTTTCTATTAATGTTGTATCGCGAGCAGGATCCATTCGGGTTGTTATAGCCCAAATAACATCTTCCCAATCACGGGCATTAATATCGTCATCGCACACAATTACAAACTTGGTATACATAAACTGACGTAAGAACGACCAAACTCCCATCATCACGCGCTTAGCATGGCCAGGATATTGTTTTTTCATTGTTACAATCGCCATACGGTACGAGCACCCTTCAGGCGGCAGATAAAAGTCGACGATTTCAGGAAATTGCTTTTGTAATATCGGCACAAACACTTCATTAAGTGCTACACCTAAAATTGCAGGCTCATCAGGCGGACGGCCAGTAAATGTGCTGTGATAAATAGGATCTTTACGATGCGTTAAGTGAGTTACCGTCATTACTGGAAAGTCATCTACTTCATTATAGTAACCGGTATGGTCACCATAAGGGCCTTCTGGCGCCATTTCACCTGGCATAATGTAACCTTCAAGTACTATTTCTGCACTGGCAGGGACTTGTAGGTCATTTGAAATAGATTTTACAACTTCGGTTCTGCTACCACGTAATAAACCAGCAAATGCATATTCGCTTAATGTGTCGGGTACAGGCGTTACTGCACCCAATATAGTAGCTGGATCGGCACCTAGTGCTACCGAGACAGGGTAAGGTTGCCCTGGGTTTTCTTTACACCATTCTTGAAAATCAAGCGCGCCACCACGATGCGACAACCAACGCATAATTATTTTATTTTTGCCTAATAATTGCTGGCGATAAATACCTAAATTTTGGCGCTTTTTATAAGGCCCTTTAGTGACTGTAAGGCCCCAAGTAATTAATGGCGCTGCATCACCTGGCCAGCAATGCTGAATAGGTAATTTAGTTAAGTCTACATCATCACCTTCTAAAACTACTTGTTGGCAAGGCGCTTTTTTAACTTCTTTTGCAGGCATATTAAGCACTTGCTTAAAAATAGGTATAGCGCCTAGTGCTTCTTTAATACCCTTTGGTGGATCAGGCTCTTTTAAAAAAGCGAGTAGTTTACCTACTTCGCGCAGCTCGCTAACGTCTGTTTGGCCCATGCCCATTGCTACGCGTTTTGGTGTACCAAATAAGTTGGTAAGCACCGGCATATCGTAGCCTTTTGGATTTTCGAATAATAACGCAGGACCTTTAGCACGCAATGTGCGATCAGATATTTCGGTCATTTCAAGATACGGGTCGATTTCTTGGGTGATACGTTTAAGTTCGCCTTTTTTTTCAAGCAAATCGATAAAATCACGTAGATCTTTATATTTCATTGTGGGCCGCTATTAAGCAAAAGAGTTGAAGTATTATACCCATTTCATGCAAGCCAAGTCATTACTTGCACTTAAAACTTAAAGCGCTCTACGGCACTTGTTAAGGAGTGTGCAAGTTGATTTACGTCTTCACTTTCGCTTGCTAGGGTTGTCGCGTTTTTGGCATTCAAGGTTGCTTGCTCTGTCACCTTGGCCATTATTTGTTGAATGTCGTTACTGTTAGTCAATTGCTCATGTGATGCATGAGCAATCTGCTCACTCATCTGATTAACAGACAACAATGTGCTTTTAATACGCTCTACGGCTTTATTTAGTTCAGTGCTGTTTTTAACACATTGCTTGGCTTGGTGTTGGCCATCGGTAATGTGTTCTTGAGTTGTTTGAGTGTGCTGTTGCAATGTTTGGATCATGGTGTTTATTTCGCTAGTCGAGGTCTGTGTACGTGCAGCTAATGATCGAACCTCATCAGCAACTACAGCAAACCCGCGTCCGTTTTCACCCGCTCGCGCTGCTTCAATTGCAGCATTGAGTGCCAATAAGTTGGTCTGCTCGGCAATGCTGCTAATTGTTTCAACAATGGCTTCAATAAGCTGAGTGTGTTGGGCTAGTTCCTCAGTGCTGCCTACTGCTTTATCAAGGCGCTGTAATAAAGTTTCTATACTTAGACTATTTTTATTAGCAATCTTGTTTACGTCATTGGCAAATTGCGATGCATTGGTTATTTCACTTGATGTTTTATCTGCTTGTTCATAAACCGCTTGTGAGTTGGTTAGCATATTTTGTGCAAGCGATGTTGCCTGCGCGCTTCGCTCCAACTGCTGTTGTGCAACAACCGTCATTTGCTGACCTTTTTCACTGGTTTTAATAGCGCTGCGGTCTAGTTCATGGGCGTCACTACTAATTGCGCCAATTAACTGGGTAAGGTCTTCACTGAGTTTATTTATGTTATTTAGCAAAGTACCAAATTCATCTTTACTGCGCGGATGGCTTCGCTTTGATAAATCACCTGAGGCGATTCGGGCTAAATCGCGGTTTACTTTTTTAAGCGGTTTTAGCATTGCGCGAGTTGTAAAAATAGAGATAGCGATAATCAATATAATTAAAACAAGCGTAATAATTACTACAGAACTAATCCCAGTATTTATGGCGGCCTTTGCATTAGTTTGTAAGGCATTAAAGCGCTCATCAGCCAATTTATTAAGTTCAATAAGCTGACCTTCTGTTGTTATAAATTGCTGTTGAAAGTGTTCAAAATTTTGAGCCGCAGCAATAGTACTTTTGAGTACTTTATTTTGTTGGGCATAAATTCCTGTATTGTTGTTAAGTAACTCTCTTAATTGATTAAACTTAGTCGTTAAATTTTTAGCATTAAACGCATTATTAAAGGGTAGCGCTTGTTGCTCTAAATAGGTGAAATTAGGTTGGATGTTATCTAGTAGAAATAGGGTATCTTGCTGATGGCTATTTAAATCATTGATACTTGTAGTTTGAGTAATGCTTTTTATATTATTGCTTAAGTTAAACAATAAATCATCTATACGGGTCGCTGTTCCAAACATAGCATTAAGTAGCGCCTGCTGTTTTGCAGGCACTTCTAAAAGTTCTATATCAAGTAAGTTAGAACTTAAATTGTAAAGTTGCTCGTTAAACGTTGCTGATAATTCTATGGTGGAATTTTGCGCTACAAACTTACTCTCTTTAGCACTAAACATTGCGACACTTACTTTAGTCAGTTGCTCAAAGCCTTCGTTGGTACTGGCGAGTAAATTTTGCATTGTTATTTGTTGATTTAGTTGAGTGCTTAACGAATTGAGCATATCGCTAAATTGTTGTTGCTCAGCTTGCGCCTGTTTTTTATTTTGTTGAAGTAAATCAAGGTTTGCTTGGCTGTAAGCTAAGGCATTAAATTTGGTAATAGACAGTAATGATAGCCTTAAATCTTTACTGAACTGTTGTACCGGAACTGCTAATTTTTCGGTTCGGGTATTGTTAACGCTAATTTTGTTTAATGACCAATAAAAAAACACACTACTTGTTAGCACCAATAAACCAATGGCTGTAAAAGCTAAAATTATTTTATGTTTGATCGCAATTGAACGCATAACTTCATCACAATAATGGGTCTTCAATTATTGTAGCATTGCTGTAATTTATTGGTTAGTTTTGTGTTAAACCTTGATGCACTGTCTTTTTTTACCAGCAATGATTAGCATGGCCTCATTTCCCTTACCCCAAAACAGTACCTCTTCACTTATATATTTATTCCCTGATGCACTTTTTTCGTGATTAATTACATGCACTTTATTGTTAAAGATAAGTTCGGCTTCAGAATTATTAATGATATTGAGTTTTACGCTCTCATCATCGCATTGGTAAGCAGTACTGGTTTGTAAATCACTACATGCGGTTAAGCTTAGTAAAATAGCGATTAATGCTAAATATACTTTCATTTTTCCTCCCATCTTCTTTAAAAGTTAGTTAAAACACAGGGCAAAATTTTAATCTAATGTAAGAATAACAAAGCAAAATTAACCGTTGGTGAAAGTAGCGCTTTACGTTATGTTTATAGCAATATTTTTTGAGCTCGGAAGCTTTATGGCAGGCACTAACCTTTTAACGTTATTAGACGATATAACCACTTTACTTGATGACATTGCGACAATGAGTAAGGTAGCAACAAAAAAAACAGCGGGTGTATTAGGCGATGACTTAGCGCTCAATGCACAGCAGGTTACAGGTGTTGCAGCAGAGCGTGAATTACCGGTTGTTTGGGCTGTGGCAAAGGGCTCATTTTTAAATAAAGCGATACTCGTACCCGCTGCTTTATTAATAAGCGTATGGCTGCCTTGGTTAATAACACCGCTTTTAATGATGGGTGGTTTGTTTTTGTGTTTTGAGGGAGCTGAAAAAGTATTTGCTAAGTTTTTGCCTCATCACAATGAAGTGGTAGATGAAGATGAAAAATTAGATTTAGTTGAGTATGAAAAACAAAAAATAAAAGGGGCAATAAGAACCGACTTTATTCTTTCTGCCGAAATTATTGTTATTACTTTAGGCACTGTGGCAGGCGCTACATTACTTAACCAAGCTTTAGTGCTTTGTGTTATCGCAATTATAATGACGATTGGCGTTTATGGCTTAGTGGCCGGTATTGTAAAGCTGGATGATGCCGGGCTTTATTTACTCAACCAATCTAAAGTGTCAGCTAATAAATTTAAAGAGTTACTTGGTAAAGGCTTACTCGCAGCAGCGCCTAGGTTGATGCAGTTTTTAGCATTTGCGGGCACCATTGCAATGTTTTTAGTAGGCGGCGGGATTTTAGTGCATGGTGTTGAGTTACTGCATCATACTCAAGTGGATGTAACAAGCTATGCTCAGTCTGTTGCTGGCGGCACAGGAGAAGTATTAGCGCCTCTCTTGTTTGATGGTTTGCTAGGTGTTATTGCCGGCTTAGTTGTTGTGCTTATACATGTAAGTTATACAAAGTTATTTAAAAAATAGCAGACACATTGAGTTATCATTTTCGTTACATTTTATAAGACTTTATATATTATGACTTCTTTTTGTTAATACAGGGAATTATGATGAATTTTCTTTTAAGATGTAACTTGTTAGTACTTCTGTTATTTGTAAGCTTTTTTAGCTTCTCAAAGCAGCCCCAAATCCCCGTGGAGTACTTCAGTAAAAATAAAGAGTTTAATCACGCTACTATTTCTCCAGGCGGCGAGTATTTAGCGGTTATAAATAAAGTTGCAGGTAAAAATGCGCTTGTTATTTTTGATACTGAAAAGTTTAAAATGCTTCATGCAGTTGCCTTTGAAGGAAATGCTCAAGTTGGTGATTATCATTGGGTTAATAATGAACGAGTTGTTGTTACTAAAGAGTATTTAAAAGGGTGGCAAGACCACCCTGAATATCATGGTGAGATATTTGGCGTAAATGCTAATGGAGCTAGAGGTAAATATCTAATTGGTTACCATGGTGAAATGCAAACAGGTACACGCCTTAAAAGGCAGACTCCTTTATACGGAACTTCATTTGTATTAGATCCCTTAGTTACTAACAAAAGAAAAATGTTAGTAGTTACCTATCCTTGGACCTCGAGTAATGAACCGCATACTATTGTCTATGAAGTAGATGTATATACGGGCAAAAGGAAGCAAGTTACTTTGTCTCCATCACGTATGGCTGAATTTTTAACTGATCATGATGGTAATGTTCGAGTTTCAGTATCTACAGATAATTATATAGATGCAAAAATACATACTAAGGCAAAAGATGGCGGTGACTGGGAGAAATTAAATTTAGGAGAGGTTAGTTATGGCGATATTAGACTAAAAGCTTTTGATAAGTCTGGTGACAACATTTATATGACTGCTTCTGTTGGTGGAGAGGCTGAAGGATTATATAAACTAAATTTAAATACTAAGGAAATTGAATTAGTTCATCAAGAACAATATGTATCTCCAAAAAGAGTGTGGGTTGATGAAGTTTCAAAAGAATTATTTGCAATAGAAAGTGAGTTAGGTTATCCAAACTATGCTTTTATAGATAAAGACTCTCATAAAAGTGTTCGTTTAAAGTCTTTGATAGAAGCATTGCAGGGCGACCAAGTGCAGTTAGTCAGTAGCACCTCTAATGGCGATATTAATGTTATTTACGCATCAAGTGATACCAACCCTGGTAAATATTACTTATACGATGGGGTACAAAATAAGCTAAGAATATTATTTTCAGCGCGTGGCTGGCTGAACGAAAATGAGCTTTCAAAGACAAAACCTATTCAATATAAAACTCGGGATGGTTTAACTATTTATGGGTATTTAACTGTTCCTAATGGTCTAGAAGATAAAAACTTACCTCTAGTTGTAATGCCTCATGGCGGTCCACATGGCCCTCGTGATTATTGGGGTTATGATTCTGAGGTACAGTTATTAGCAAGTAGGGGAATGGCTGTACTAAGAGTTAATTTTAGAGGTTCTGGTGGGTTTGGTCGAAACTTCGAAGAAGCAGGTTACCAAAAGTGGGGTTCTGATATTCAGTTTGATATTATTGATGGTGTTAAGTTTTTAATTTCTAATGGAACGGTAAACAAAAACAACATTTGTATAATGGGATCAAGCTTTGGTGCTTATTCAGCTTTGCAGAGCGCCATTTTAGAGCCAGACATGTTTAAGTGTGCAATTGGCACAGTTGGTATTTATGACCTACCGCTAATGTTTGAAGAAGGTGATATTTCAGGGCGTAGTACAGGACAAAACTATCTTGAAAACGTTTTAGGCACTGATGAAACGCTTTTGAAGGCATTTTCACCTAGCTATAATATAGATAAGCTTAAAGCAGCTGTGTTCATAGTTCACGCAGGTGAAGATGCACGAGCCCCTATTGAACAAGCCGAATCATTAATTGCTGCATTGAAAAAGGCTAACCATCCTTATAAGTACGTGTTATTGGAGGATGAGGGCCATGGTTTTTACAAAGAAGAGCACAGAACTGCTTACTACAAACAAGTAATTAATTTTTTAGATAAACATTTAGAGTTATAAAATATTAAAGCAGCAAGTAACATACTTGCTGCTTTATTCACAGTTAGCTATTTTACAAAGAGATTCCAATTCAAATTGTGCTTTAGTATTTTTTTGCTCAATGGCCTTTTTATACCAATAAATAGCCTGTTGATAATTTTGAGCTATTCCCTGACCATCACGATACATTTGCGCTAAATTTAATTGTCCCCATTGAGAACCCGCTTCAGCAGCTAGCTTAAAGCTATTAAATGCTTCAAAAAACAACTTATCTTTAAAATAATTAATGCCTTGTTGATTGTTTTTATCGAGTTTTAAACCTTTATATAGTGGCTTAGGTTTGGGAGGAAACATCACAAACCCGCCATAAAGGCTGTTGGCATAAGGTCGCAGCACGTCATAAATAGCTTCGTCTTTATACAAACGCTTTACTTCATCACGAGGGAGAGTGATTGTTTTAGTGGAGAAGTAATTGTCTTGAATTAGTTGGCTGGTACGCATTGCCAAGGTAATACTATTATTACGTTTATAGCTGTAGTTGCTTATCTGAAAGGTAATAAACTGCTTATCAAAACTTAAAACTTGAGCAATTCTTAAATTGGTTAGGGTCCAGGGTTCGTGTGTAAATTTGTCGGCGTGTACTAAGTAGGTGTCATATATTTTAGGTGTATTCAAATAGCTTTGCTTTTGAGTCTCGGTATCTAGGTGTTGTTGATAAAAAAACGAAACAATCCAAAGCAATAAAAATACGCCAATAAAGTATTTAGGTAGGCTTAGTTTTTCTATTAACGGTAGTTGCGGTATTTTAACAGGTTCGCTTTTTCCGCATTGATAGCACTCGCGTTTATAGCTTAATTTTAAGGCAAGCATAGGTAAAATGCTAAATCGTAAATAGCGGCTTTTATTTACTAAATGGTAGGCGTCGCTTTGGCAGTGAGGGCAGCGTGTTATTTGTGCAAAATGTGGAAATGATTCACTCGTGTTGAAAAGTAACATAAAGCACGCTCCTTGTTTAATTACCTAAAGGTAAAACAAGAAGCGTGTTAGTTAAAGCTACAAACTGTAAGTAAGTATGTCTGTTATTACTTATTTTGAGCTTTAGGCTTGATAGTGGTTTTTGCATCGGCAGCCATTAGAGCAAATACAGCGTATGCAGCGGTATTTTGACGAAGCTTAGCAGGTGTTACTTTATCAAGCGTATCGTCAGCTGTATGGTGGTAATCAAAGTAATCTGTTCCATCTTGAGCAAGTTCAAAAATAGGCGCTGACGTTGCTGCTTTAAGTGGAATTAGATCGGGGCCACCATTCGCTTGGTTTTTACCAATGTGCTCAATATTTAACGGCGCAAGTTCTTTTGCTATAGCGCGAACTACAGGAAGTGACTCTGCGCTTACGTTCGATTCAAAAGCATATACAACATCGGCGCCAAAATCAGACTCAGCGGCTGCAACAATATTGCTTAGCTCGTTTTTATGCTCTGCAAAATAAGCTTTTGCCCCCCAAAGACCTAGCTCTTCAGCTGCAAAAAGTACCACACGAATACTGCGCTTAGGGCGTTTTACATCGCTAATATGTTTAGCGGCTGCCATTGTTAGTGCAACGCCTGCGCCGTCATCTAATGCGCCAGTCCCTAAGTCCCAAGAATCTAAATGCCCCCCAATTAATACATATTGCTCAGGGTTTTCGGTACCATTAAATTGGCCAATAACGTTATAACCAGTGCCTTCACCAAGGCTTTCGGTTTGCACATTAATATTTACCGACACTTCTTTATTTAAAGCAACTAAGCGTGCTATTTGATCTGCATCTGGGTTAGCAATTGTTACGTTAGGTATTTTTGTAACACCTTCTTTGTAGTAACTACCGCCAGTGTGTGCAAAGCGATGATGACCGGTACTAACCGAGCGCATCATGTAGGCAACAGCGCCTTTTTTAGATGCTTCTATAGCGCCTGTACCGCGTGCTTTTACAGCAGGTCCGTAACCATTCCCGTCGATGTCACGGTTCATACGGTAATTAATATACGCAATTTTGCCTTTTAAGCTGTTTGCCGGTGCGGCTTTTAATTCATCAAGTGTTTCGAATAATACAACCGGCGCTGTAATCCCATCTTTTGGCGTGCTTATACTGTTACCTAATGCAGTTAAGTGCAGTGGTTGCTCGCTTGGTGTTAGTATTTTTCCGCTTTCGCTATAACGGCGCCATTCAGGAAATGTGGCTTTTTCTAACCATACTTTATCAAAGCCCAGTTCATTAAATTTGGCTTGAGCCCATGCCACGGCTTTTTTATCGTTTTCGGTACCAGGAAGGCGTGGGCCTACTTCAGTTGTTAATGACTCTAGTAATTTATAACTTAAATCACTATTTAGTGCAGAGGTGCGCACTTCGTCTACTTGTTGTAATTGCTTTTGGGTAAATTCGGCGCTGTTAGCGTTTGCAGCCATACTGCTAGTAAGCAGCAGTGCGGTAATTAATTTTTTCATTTTGGTAGGCCTTTTTAATAATTAGCGCTATTAGAGCATGTAACAAACATGATAAAAAATAGATGAGATGAATAGGCTTTGTAATAGGTTTAATGCTGTTAGGTATAAACGTTTAGATATAAAAAAAGCCCGCGTAAATGTACGCGGGCTATATTTTAACACTGTTATTTAAGGCATTTATTTAAAAGCTAAATTGCGCTGCTAAACGAAGATTTGTACCCTCGCCAACAGTTACATTACTAGTGCCGCCACCACCTAAATAGCTTTTATCAAATAAGTTTTCGATGTTAAGGCGTAAGTTAATATCGGTATTACTTAAGTTAAACTTATAAGTTGCACCTACATCAACACGCGTATAGGCATCTTTAGTAATTGTATTGGCGCTATCGGCAAAGCGCTCACCTTCGTAAAAAGCACCAGCATTAAGTGCAATGGCGTCGTTTAATTCATAACGCGTCCAAAGTGATGCCGACCATTTTGGTGCATCGGTAGGGCGTTTACCTTCCAATACTTCATCGCGTTCAAAGTTAGCATCTAGATACATAGTTGATGCCATAACAAATAAGCGGTCAGTAGCGGCACCTTGTGCGCTTACTTCAACACCTTTGTGGCGTTGTTCACCCACTTGGTTTGTTTCACTTGTGAATGAGCCAATAGGCGTCTCAAGTTGTTCGCTAACAAGAGTACCTTCTTTGCTAACATCAAAAATAGCACTGGTAAGCATTAGGCGGTCATCAAATAACTGCCATTTTATACCAATCTCTCTTTGCTTAGATGTAACAGCATCTAATTTCATGCCGTTATTTACATCTGTTTCATCAATCAGTGTTTCACTACCTTGAGGCTCAAAACCTTCTGAGTAACTAGCGTATATAGTTGCAGAAGCATTTGGGTGATAAAGCACACCTACTTTTGGTACAAATGACTCGTTATCATTTCCTGTGCTATTTTGTTTGTCGTAACGACCACCCAATGATAGTTGCCACTCAGGCGAGAACGAAATTAAGTCTTGAACGTAAATTCCGTAGTAGTCGTATTCAGTTTCGCTTACTGTATCATCTGTTTTATAGCTTACTGATGGACGAGATGGTTCTGCTTGTCCTGCAGAAAAATCAAAATAGTCGGCAGAGGTACGGCGCTGTCCGTAGTAATAATCAAGCGAGTTTGCGCCAATTAAAAATTGGTGCTGTAAGCTACCTGTTTTAAATTCACCAATAAAATCAATAAATGCAGTTTTAAATTGCCAATCGTCAAAGCGATCATAAGGGCGAGATTCATAACTATCGCCTTCAGCAAAGCCACCTGGCATACGCGGTGCTGACTCAAAGCGTTGGCGTTCAAATGTTTGTTCGTTATAGCCAAGCTTTACTTGCCAGTTATCGGTTAAAAATACTTCTAGGTCTACACCTAGGTTTTCTACGGTTATATCGGTAAACGCCCAAGACATATCACGGATTGTTTTATCATCACCAATTACATTGGCATTGTCGTCTATCCATGCACCAGTATCTAAACCTGCTTCGTCGTCTGTGCGGTCGTAATGCACACGTACTAATGCGTTGTCGCTAATATCGTAATCTACAACTAAAGCACCTAAAAAGCGGTCACGCTCGCGGTTTTCACCGTTTTGGTATTCACGCCAGTAATCAACATCTTGTTTAACTAAAATACCACGAGCACGTAAATCTTCAGATTCAGTCAAGGCACCAGCAGCATCAACCATAAAGCGCGTTGAGCCATGTTGGTCTACATCGGCACTGGCATTAAAGAGTGTTTGTGCTGTAGGCTTTTTAGTAACCATGTTCACCAAGCCACCTGGACCTGATTGACCATATAAAATGCTCGATGGGCCTTTAATTACTTCAACTTGTTGTAAAATTTCGATTGGTTGTTGGTAGTGCGACCAATGCTGATGCCCATCACGTAAATAACCTGTTGATGAGCTTAGCTCAAAGCCGCGCAAGTTAAATACCTCACGATTTCGTTGTTGTGAGCCTGCAGTTAAGCTTGCGTCATTTGTAAGTACTTCGCCAAGGGTAGTGGCAAGTTGCTCACTAATAATAGTGTCGGTTATTACGGTTACAGATTGTGCGGTTTCAAGTAATGAAGCTGATGTTCTCATTGCGCCATTAGCGTTATCTACTTTGTAATCGTTAAAGTAGCTACCTTTTACTTCTATACGCTCAAGGTCAGTAGTGTTTGCGTATGTGTTTGTTGTAATGCTTGCTAATAGTGCTATGTAAAGAGAATTCAGTTTCATTGTTTGCTTCCAGCAGTGATATGTAAAAAACAATCGCGATCTTAATGCAAACTACTATCATTTTCAACACCTTTTGTTAACGTGCTTTATTATGTGTTTGTTAATGGTTGCTAATTACGAATTCTGCTATTATTAGCAGCATATTTAGTGGGGCTTTCCCCCACGTTATTTTTATTGCTATGGAACTTACTGTGACTTCAACTGCTTTTTCATCTTTGGCTTTACCAGCTGGACTCGTTGATAATTTATCAACACTTGGTTATGCGCATATGACACCTGTACAAGCGCAAAGTTTACCGCCTGTACTTGCTGGTAAAGACATCATTGCTCAGGCAAAAACCGGTTCAGGTAAAACTGCTGCGTTTAGCTTGGGTGTGTTAGCTAAATTAAACGTAAAACGCTTTCGTATTCAATCTTTAGTCTTGTGTCCTACTCGTGAGCTTGCCGAGCAGGTTGCGGTTGAAATGCGTAAATTAGCGCGCGGTATCCATAACATTAAAATATTAACGTTATGTGGCGGTGTATCAATTGGTCCACAAATAGGCTCGCTTGAACATGGCGCGCATATTATTGTTGGCACACCTGGGCGTGTTGATGACCATATTCGTAAAGGTACTTTACGTTTAGATGATGTTGAAACATTGGTACTTGATGAAGCCGATCAAATGCTTGATATGGGTTTTCAAGATACACTTGATGCAATTATTGAGCGCATTCCACAAAATCGTCAAACATTGTTATTTAGTGCAACATTCCCAAGAGCTATTGAAGCAATTGCTAAGCGTGTACTTAAAAATCCAGAAATGGTTAAAGTAGAAGAAGAGCAAGCCAAAAGCACAATTAAGCAGTACTTCTACAAAATGGATAATAATAAGCAGCGCTATCCAACGCTAAAATTATTATTACTTAAATTTACACCACAAAGCTGTGTTGTGTTTTGTAATACTAAAGTAGAAACACAACAAGTGTGTGACGATTTAGCTGATGAAGGCTTTAGTGCTGTTTCGCTACACGGTGATTTAGAACAGCGCGATCGTGAACGTACGTTAATTCACTTTTCAAATAAAAGTGCTTCAATACTTGTTGCAACCGATGTTGCTGCACGTGGTTTAGATATTGACGACATGGATATGGTGATTAACTACCATTTAGCACATGACACGCAAACACATGTGCATCGTGTTGGTCGTACAGGTCGCGCTGGTAAAAAGGGCATTGCATGTTCTATTTACGGTGAAGCAGAAGCGTTTAAAATTGCTCAAATAGGCGAACATTACGAACGTGATATTACTCCAGAGCAAATGCCACCATTTAATTTATTAGACAAGCCACCGTACCGCCCTGAAATGGTTACTTTGATGATTGATTCAGGTAAAAAACAAAAAGTACGTGCAGGTGATATTTTAGGTGCTTTAACGGGTAAAGATGGGGTTGCAGGTCGTCAGGTGGGTAAAATTAACGTACTTGATAACGTAGCGTTTGTTGCTGTTGAGCGTAACTCATTAAAACCTGCGCTTCGTAAATTAACCGAAGGCAATATTAAAGGGCGTAAAATACGCGCACGTCGCCTTACTCGTTAATTTAAACTTCTAAATTAATAGATTAACGAGCAGCTACCTTTAGCTGCTCGTATTGTGTTTGTATTTTTTTAAACTCAACTTCACAGCCATTTGGTTTATCTGGGTGCACTTGTAATGCAAGTTGTCTCCAGCGCTTTTGAACATTTTTAAGAGTGAAATTTTCAGGTAACTTCCATTCTAAAGCCAATGCTTTAAATTCATTTTCATTTAAAGCCTGTAGTGGTGATGTCGTTTTAAACTGACGCCAAAAGCTATTTAAAAGCTCATCAATCTGCTCTTCACTGGTATCGTAATTATGCCAATCTAAATAATAATCTCGCAAATATTCGCTTGTTGTTACTAAACTATTATCTCCTTTTTCTAAAAGCTCGATATGCAGAGCTGAAATGAGTAAACTCTGAGGGCGTAATTGTGCCTGCAGTTGGTACAGTGCATTCATAATTAAAAAGTTACGTTTAAATAAATCACGTTCAGGACTTTTATCTAGAGTGGTCATAGCGCTGCGGTTTGTCAGTTCTGCTGCTAAAGTATGAACTTGCCAAACCTGCTTTGTTAGTATTAGCTCAAAAATCTCATCAATCAGTGGGTTAAGCATTGTTTAGGCCCTAGTAGTTGGTGTATCTTCAATAAAGATTACACTGATATAAGTAACGGTTTGAAGGATTAAAATTATGCTGGGCAAGTTAAAATGCCTCTTATTTACTATATGCTGTGTACTAATAGCTCCTAGCTATGCCCAAAATAATGATTCGTTATTTGAGCAATTCAAAAACGAAGTACAGTGGGAGCCTAAATTACAATTAGCAAACATGCTACTTGCTAATAAAAATGCCTCCAAAAAAGAGCGTGTCGCTGTTTATTCGGCATTGGGTAATACTGCGTTATCGGTTGATAATCTTAAAGACTCATTACATTACTTTAAATTACTTGAACAACATACTTCGGATACTTTCTTCCCTGATGAGCACTTTCGTGCAATTAAAATGCAAGGTGTTGTACTTTTTTATCAAGGCTTATTTCAAAAAGCGATTATTGAATATACCCGTACCCTAGCATTAGCAGAAAAGAATAAGCAATTACTAGAGCAGGCAAACTTATTAAATAATATTGGTTTGGCCTATTTTAATATGAATAAGCTAGGCGATACCCTAGAGTTTTATTTAAAAGCAAAAGCTATCTACGAGGCGTACGGCAGTGAGCAAGATAAAACCGATATACTACTTAATATAGCAGGCGTTTATATACGCTTATCACGCTACGATAGTGCGTTTGGTCTTTATCAAGATGTACTTAAGGTTTATCAACGATTAGATGATAAAAGCGGTATTGCGCAGGTATATAACAATATGGGTGTTGCCCATATGGAGAGTAATCAATTTGACTTAGCACTGCATTATTATCAGCTAGCGCTGCGGTATTATATTTCAGCTAATGATTACAATAAGTTATCTACACAATATACAAATTTAGCAAATACTAATTTAGTATTAAAAAAAGTGGATGAAGCGTACGAGCAAGCTAAATTAGGTGAGTACTACGCCCTTAAAATAGATAACCATAATTTAGAGCTTAATGCGCTACATGCGCTGGCTAAAATTCAGTTTGTTAAGGGCAACTTAGAAGAGGCGCAAATAAATTTAGATAGAGCTATTTTACTTGCTCATGAATATGGTAGTGAGCGAATAATTAGAGAGAGCTTAGGGGCCAAAGCACTTCTTGAAGCCAGTAAAGGCGATTATTCAAGCGCAATGGCTTTGCAACAAAAATATATTAGTGAGTTGCGAAAGCTCAGAAGTACGGCAATTATAAATGCACTAGCGGTACTTCAGCATCAATTTAAAGCAACGCAATTAAACCAAGAGATAGAAAAACTTAAACAAGATCGCCGTGTGCAAGAGCTAAAAATGTCGCAGCGTTCTCAGCTTACTTTATTCTCTTTTTTACTATTACTTTTAGTTGTCGTAACTGGTATTGCGCTTTATCGCCGTGGTGCAGAAAAACGCGCTAAGCAGCAGTTAACAGAACAAGTTACGCAACGTACTGCAGAATTGCAGGCAATTGCACAAGAGCTGAGAGAAGCCAACGATGTTAAAAGCCAGTTTTTGGCTAATATTAGTCACGAAATTCGCACTCCACTAACGGCTATTTTAGGGCAAACAGATGCTTTAATTAATGAATTATATGAGCCTGAGTCACTTAAAGATGAATTAAGAGTAATTCAGCGTCACAGTGACCATTTAAAAAGTTTAATAAATGATGTACTTGATTTAAGTAAAATTGAAGCCAATAGATTAGAGTTAAATATTTCGTGCTTTGATATTGTAGAGCTGGTAAATGATGTGCACGCGATGTTTATCACCCAAGCGAAAGCAAAAAATCTACACCTTATTTTAGACAATCAAGTGGGTAATGAGTTTTACACTAAGCTGGATTTAATACGCGTAAAGCAGATTCTTATAAACTTATGTGCAAATGCTATTAAGTTTACTCATTCTGGGCAGATCATTATTGCATTAAATAAGAGTGAGCAAGGACTAGTTATTATTGTAAAAGATACCGGTATTGGTATGAGCTCTAAACAGTTAAAGCTTATTTTTGAATGCTTTAGCCAAGCTGATAACAGCATTAGCCGTCGCTTTGGTGGTACAGGGTTAGGCCTTAGCTTATCGCAACAATTAGCTGCGATGATGGGTGGTTATATCAGCGTACAAAGCGAATACAAAAAGGGCAGTCAGTTTTCGTTCTTTTTACCGTGCGCAGAAGTAAATAAATCTCAAAGCATGATTGAAACTCAAAGTGCTCCTAAGGCAAATAAGCAATTGGCAGGTCGTGTCGTACTTGCGGAAGATCATCCTGATAATCGTAGGTTAATAAGTCGTTATTTACGCTCAATGGGACTCGAGGTTATTGCTGTTGAAAATGGTGAGCAAGCGGTAGAGCAGTGCTTAAAAGAATATCCAGATTTGGTATTGCTCGATATTCAAATGCCAGTGATGGATGGGCGTTCTGCTTTTCAGCTATTAAAACAATGTGGTTTTGAGCGACCTATTTTTGCTTTAACAGCAAATGCTATGAGTCATGAAGTGGATGGTTATTTAGAGTTAGGGTTTACTGGTTATTTAGGTAAACCGATAGACAAAGAGTCATTTTATAAAGCGCTTTCTAGTCACCTACATAATGCAGAAGATCAGCCAACTACAAAGCAAAATGAAGTTGATATGAGCGATCTTGTGATTAGTTTCAAGCAGAGCTTTGCTTTGGAGAGTGAAACGATTACGCAGCATTTTATAAGCGAAGATTTAGATGCGCTACAAAAAGATAGCCATCGCATTTTAGGGGCTGCACAAATGTTTGGTTTGGATGAAATTGCGCAATCGGCTAAAAATTTAGACAGAGCACTTCTACGCAGAAGCCAAAAAAGCAGTGCAAATGACTTTAAAGCGCTCGTTGATACGCTGCAGGGTGTACTTAAAAAGTATAATGAAAGTTAAACTGTATTTAATCCAGACACAAAAAAAGCGCCTAAGGCGCTTTTTTTATTCAATTAAAACGCTTTTATTGGCGTCTCATCGAATCAAAAAATTCATCATTGGTTTTGCTCATCGATAGTTTATCGATTAAGAATTCCATTGCATCAATTTCTGACATGTCATGAACAATTTTACGTAAAATCCAAAGCTTTTGAAGTTCATCTGGTTTTGTTAGTAATTCTTCACGACGAGTACCTGAGCGGTTAAAGTCGATAGCTGGGAATACACGTCTTTCCGCAATTTTACGGTTAAGGTGAAGTTCCATGTTACCAGTACCTTTAAACTCTTCGTAGATAACTTCATCCATTTTAGAGCCAGTATCGATAAGAGCTGTAGCTATGATTGTTAAGCTACCACCTTCCTCAACGTTACGTGCGGCACCAAAGAAGCGCTTAGGTTTATGTAATGCGTTAGCGTCAACACCACCAGTAAGTACTTTACCTGATGAAGGAATAACGGTGTTATAAGCACGTGCTAAACGAGTGATTGAATCCAATAAGATAACAACATCTTTTTTATGTTCAACTAGGCGTTTTGCTTTTTCGATAACCATTTCGGCAACTTGTACGTGACGAGAAGCTGGTTCATCAAACGTTGATGCAATAACTTCACCTTTAACTAGGCGTTGCATCTCTGTTACTTCTTCCGGACGTTCATCAATAAGTAAAACCATTAATGTTACATCAGGATGATTGTGCGTAATTGATTGTGCAATATTTTGAAGTAGCATTGTTTTACCCGCTTTTGGCGGAGCTACTAACAAACCACGTTGGCCGCGGCCAATAGGAGATGCTAAATCAAGTACACGGGCTGTAATATCTTCTTTACTGCCGTTACCACGTTCCATGCGAAAACGTTCGTTTGCATGTAATGGAGTAAGGTTTTCAAAAAGAATTTTAGTTCGAGAGTTTTCAGGTTTATCAAAGTTAACTTCATTTACTTTAAGTAAAGCAAAGTAACGTTCACCGTCTTTAGGTGGACGAATAAGACCTGAAATTGAATCGCCAGTACGCATGCTGAAACGGCGAATTTGGCTAGGTGAAACATAAATGTCATCTGGGCCAGCTAAGTAAGAGGCTTCTGATGATCTTAAGAAGCCGAAACCATCTTGTAAAATCTCTAATACACCGCCGCCGAAGATATTCTCTCCGCCTTTGGCATGGGATTTAAGAATGGCAAAAATGATATCTTGCTTTCTTAAGCGGGCTACGTTTTCGAGCCCCATGGACTCAGCTAAGTCTACAAGCTCTTTAATGGACTTGTCTTTTAATTCGCGTAAATGCATATTGGTGGGTTCTTTATTACAGTTGTCATACTCAAAATCGCTTTGATCGTTGAGTGAGGTTTGTTGAATATAACTAAGGATTAGTTGGCTTTATAAACTAGCAGTTCACTGGCAAAGCGTCCAGTCTTTATACAAAATAAATTTAAAAAAGGGCAAAAAGCCCTTTTTATTGTTCTAGCTTACAGTTAGATGTTGTTTTCTAAAAACTCAATAAGTTGAGTTTTTGAAAGAGCACCTACTTTCGTTGCAGCTACTTGACCATCTTTAAAAAGAAGTAAAGTAGGGATACCACGAATACCAAATTTTGGCGGTGTGCCAGCATTTTGGTCAATGTTTAATTTGGCAACAGTCACACGGCTGTCGTATTCATCAGCAACTTCGTGAAGAATAGGGGCGATCATTTTACAAGGTCCACACCATTCAGCCCAGAAATCTACTAGTACTGGTTTGTCAGATTGTAATACGTCAGCTTCAAAGCTATCGTCAGTAATTTGGATTATTTTCTCGCTCATTGCGCTCTCCGATTTAGTTAGGCGAAATATTTAGTGCGTATTTAAACACTCTTGTTTCTTATTGCAAGTTTAAACGTTATGCTTAAACGCTATGACTAAGACACATTTAACCGATAAAAAGTTTTCAGACTTTGCTATCGCACCGGAAGTGGTTGCCGGTTTAACCGAGAATGGGTTTGAATATTGCACACCTATTCAAGCAAAATGCCTACCTTTTATTTGTGATGGACGCGATATCGCGGGCCAAGCTCAAACAGGTACAGGCAAAACGTTGGCGTTTCTAACTGCCACGTGCCATCGGTTATTACAATCTAGCAAAGCACCTAGTAAACATCCAAGAGCCCTGATCATGGCCCCTACTCGGGAGCTTGCGATTCAGATACACAAAGATGCTAAAATTTTAGCGCCGCACTGTAATCTTAACTTAGGTTTAGTATATGGTGGCGAAGATTACGAAAAACAACGTGCACAACTAGAAAAAGGCGTTGATATTTTAATTGGTACTACAGGTCGTCTAATTGATCTGTATAAGCAAGGCTGTTACACCCTTAATGAAATTGAGGTAGTCGTGCTTGACGAAGCTGATCGTATGTTCGATTTAGGTTTTATCAAAGATATTCGCTATATGTTCGATCGTATGCCAGATACATCAAAGCGTTTAAACTTATTATTTTCTGCCACATTATCGTATCGCGTACAAGAATTAGCTTTTGAGCACATGACAAACCCAGAACATGTTCAAATTGAACCTGACGTTAAAACGGGTAAACGTATTCAAGAAGAGCTATTTCATCCTTCGCAAGAAGATAAAATTAAGCTGTTGTTAACCTTAATTGAAGAAGAATGGCCAGAGAAAGCAATCGTGTTTGCAAATACCAAGCACAGTTGTGAAACAGTATATGCTTGGCTTAAGTCAGACGGTCATCGTGTAGGTATGCTTACTGGTGATGTTAACCAGAAAAAACGCCAAACTATATTAGCGCAGTTTAGCAAAGGCGACTTAGACTTTTTAGTTGCGACTGATGTTGCAGCGCGTGGTCTTCATATTCCAGAAGTAAGTCATGTATTTAACTTTGATTTACCTGACGATTGTGAAGATTATGTTCACCGTATTGGTCGTACTGGCCGCGCTGGTGCATCAGGCCACGCAATTAGTTTTGCATGTGAGCAATATGCATATAACCTGCATGAAATTGAAGAATATATAGAGCACAGCATTCCTTTATCACATTATGATAAAACAGCATTGCTAGATGATTTAACTCAGCCTATTATTCAAAGAAAGCGCAACTATTCAACAGGTCCACGTAACCGTAGTAATAACAGCGGACGTCGCCCAAATAATAGTTACCAAAAAGGACGGTCGTAAACGACCGTTTGTATAAGTAGTAGTAACTAGAGGTTTTTGAACGGTGGGGCAACTTAAACCGCAAAAAAATGTGTACGCAGTTATTGATTTGGGCTCAAATAGCTTTCATATGCTTATAGCCAAATCAATTGCTGGCGGTCTACAAACAATTGGACGTGTTAAACGCAAAGTCCGATTAGCCGCAGGGCTTGATAAAGATAACGTATTGAGCACTGAAGCAATGCAGCGAGGCTGGGAATGCCTTGCCCTTTTTGCTGAGCGTCTACAAGATATCCCAGATAAAAACATCACCATAGTAGCAACAGCCACCTTACGGTTAGCAACTAACGCCGAAGTATTCAAAAATCATGCAGAAAAGATTCTTGGCCATAACATTAATGTTATTAGCGGAGAATTAGAAGCGCGTACAATTTATAAAGGTGTTGCTCATACTTCATCTTGTACTGGCAAACAGCTTGTTATTGACATTGGTGGTGCAAGTACCGAAGTTGTAATTGGTAAAGCATTTGATGCCTTACATTACAAAAGCCTCAATATGGGGTGTGTTACCTATCTTGAACGCTATTTCAAAGACTGCCAATTAAGTAAGAGTAACTTTAACGCAGCCATAAAAGCAGCTCGTACAGTCATTGATGAAATTTCTCCAGAATATAAAACAGCGGGATGGCAAATTGCATCTGGTGCTTCTGGCACAGTGCAAGCAATTCAAGAAATTATGGTCGCTCAAAACCTTGACGATTTACTTACGCTTGAAAAGCTCAACACTATAAAAGAGCAAGCAATTGCATTTAGCACTATTGCAGCGCTAGACCTTCCTGGATTAAGTGAAGACCGTCGACTGGTATTTGTATCAGGGCTCGCAATCTTAATCGCACTATTTGAATCTCTTGAAATAGAAAAAATGGGATTGGCGGGTGGAGCACTGCGTGAAGGCGTTTTATATAGCATGGTTCCGGAGTTTCATAATAACGACATTCGTAAACGCACAGTTGATGGGTTTATGAGTCGTTATCACGTTGATCAAAAACAAGCGTGTCGGGTTTCAAGCTTAGCTATGCAGTTAGCGGTAAGTATTGATAAAGATTGGCCAATTGAACGTTTAAATGGGTTACCACTATTAAAAGCGGTAGCGCAGCTTCATGAGATTGGATTACTAATAGAATATAAGCAGTACCATAAACACACCGCTTATATTTTGGAAAATACCGATATGCCTGGTTTTTCACAGTCAGAGCATAAATTAATAGTAGCGGTAGCAGATGCGCATCGTTCTGATTTTCCAAAAGGCTGTTTTAATTCACTCGGCGTAAATAGTTTATTAGCGCAATATATAGTGAGATTACTACGGATAGCAGTCATCTTATCAATGCGCAGACAAGATGATGTACTGCCTAAGTTTGAGTTAACTGCTAAAAATGAAGTGTTAGACCTTAAGTTTGAAAGTAACTGGTTAAAAGATCATCCATTAATGGCCAGCGAGCTACAACAAGAGTCTAAACAGCAAGGTAAACTTGGGTGGAAGCTCATAGTAAACTAATTAAAAAGGCCCATCAGGGCCTTTTTAGTGTTTAAAGTAACCATTTCGATGCAAATGTGTGCGAACAGCACATTATTTCAAGTTTTCTTCAAAAAAGGGTTGATCTGTTTTCGGATCTCCCTATAATGCGACCCCACTGAGACGGGAAACGCCAACGCATAGCGAGGCACGAACAACTCAG
>NZ_JADYWP010000011.1:0-96324 GCF_015864765.1 Pseudoalteromonas sp. NZS11
CGCCGATGATAGTGTAGCATTTGCTATGTGAAAGTAGGACATTACCAGGCTTCAAATTGTAGAAACCCGTTACAGCAATGTGACGGGTTTTTTGCTATCTGGGATTTAGTAAATAGCCAAAAGCTCATGCCGAACTCAGTAGTGAAACCAAAGCTTCGACCGATGATAGTGTAGCATTTGCTATGTGGTTCTCCACCGCTGTGGGCACTACGACATCACCAGGCTTCAAATTGTAGAAAGCCCGAATCTAACGATTCGGGCTTTTTTACGTCTGCAGAAAAGTAAAATACGTGTAATTAATGCACACTCACATCAACACCCATCACGTAGGGCGGGCGTAGCGACTCCCGACGCTAAAATCACAATAAAATCCATCAATAACTCAGTCGGCCAATACAGCAGCATTTGCTACGTGACTTTCTACTGCTGTGGGCACTATGACATTACACAAGCTCCACATTGTAGACAGCCCAAATTTAACGATTCGGGCTTTTTTTACGTCTGCAAAAAAGTGAAGTTTGGGAGGGTTTTTCATATATCGGATTATAATTAAATCAGTTACGCCTTATCAAACACCCACATTAAACACTCAATCCTAGTGAACGACATAAATTAAGAATCAGTTTGATCCCCTACTTAGTTGATAAGCATCTATATAAGTATAATTAAGCTCTATCTCAGTAATATTCAAGGGGGGGTGAGGTGCTTTTCCATGTAAATAGTATTACCTAGATGCTTAATGTTTTTATAGAGTACATATATTGTTCCAACATGTAATTCATTGACTATAATGATTAATCCTAGTTATGACTTTGCTAACTAAACTTAGATAGCGGTAAAATGCGCTACTTAAAATAATTAAATAATTGATTATCCGAACAGGTGAATTATTTCATCGTTAGCATAATTAATCTTCACTGTATTTTGCATAATTCAACAAAGGATTTAATTTTCTCTGATGCGATATAAAATATCTTGGTGCTTACTTTTTACCACTATGCTTACTCATTTTTCTGTTTTTTCTAATGAGTTTGAATTTTCTGGTTATGCTCGAGTTATTGGTGGCTACTTAGACGAAAAAAATGTCGAATATAAGGGATATGAAGACAGTCTTAAATTTTCTCCATCTAGTTTAATTGGATTCCAAGGCGAGTATCAGTTTGATGATAAGTGGTCTGCAACAGCTCAAGTTTTGTTAAGAAGCAATAACACAACAGCTTCCGATAACTCAGGGTTAGAGTGGTTATATTTAACATATAGACCGACAGATAATATTCAAATAAAACTCGGAAAATTACGCACACCTTTTTTTACCATGAGTGACTTTTCGGATGTTGGTTTTGCGTACCCATGGATCAATCCACCTCAACAAGTTTATGATACTTATTTATTTAAAACGTTTAATGGCATAGATGCTGTTTATAAATTTGGTGCAGAAAATTTTGATGTGAGCTTTGAAGGTTACTATGGTGAAGAGTCGGGTGATATAGGTATTGGCGCCTTAAGAACGGGCTTTGAAGTTGATAACCTTTTAGGATTTATTGGTAAGATTAATATTGAAAACTTAGAATTTAGAGTTTCCCGTTATAATGGGAATATCAAGCTTGATATTGATGAGATAAGACAGCTAGAAAATGTGCTTAATAGCCTTAATTTTACAAAAAGCGCCAGCTCGGTAAAAACAAAAGGTCGAGCACATGCAGACCAATTTGGTGTAATTTACGATAATTTAGATTATTTTTTTAGAGGTGAGTGGATCCGCATAAAAACTGACCTAGGGATAGTGCCTATAATTCAAAGCTATTATTTAACTGCCGGTGTTAATTATGCCCCTTTTACTTATCACTTAACATTTGCAGATAGCGACGTTGAAACTCGTTCTGCTGAGAATGAAATTCCGTTAGGTATTAATAGCGACTTAGATCAACTTGCATATGGGTACAATCGTATTTTTGATGAATCTACGCCTGATTCAATTAAGAGTTGGACAGTTGGTGTACGCTGGGATGTGTTGCCAAATCTTGCCTTAAAAGCTGAATTTTCAACGCTAGAAGGCGACGATGTAAAAGACTCGTTTTTTGTTACTCCTGATGACTCTGATTTTGATAAAAAAACTAATCTTTATCTTATTGGTTTGGATTGGGTGTTTTAATGATATTTTTTAAACCTATTAATAACATTAAAAAAACTATGATGCTCTTTGTAGTCGCTAGTAGCCTATTTGGTATTAGCATTTCAGTTTATGCAGAAAATACAAAGTCCTCGAACGTCATTATTGTAGTAAATACCACAGACCAAAACTTATCTTTTAGTAAGCAACAAATTCGCCATATTTATATGGGTGGAGCTATGAGCAGACAATTTAAAGCTGTTAACCTATTTGTCGGCAATCCGCTTAGAATAAATTTTAATACTAGGATGGTAGGTCTTACTGAATCTAGAATACAAGCTTATTGGGCCCAAATGCGATTCACTGGGCGCAGCAAACCACCTGTTGAATTTGAGTCTACAGAAGAGGTTATAGAATACTTACTAACCGTTGAGGACTCAGTAGCTTACCTTCCTGCAGGGATCACTATACCTAAAGAGCTCACCATAATTTCACTAAATTAAAAGTAAGCCGTTTAGTTAGAAAAAGCATCAATTGCACTGAGTTATTGTTAGTTCTTTAAATAATGTTTCTGCTCGTTCAATTGCTTGTGGTAGTTGTGCAATGCACACTGGCTTTGCAAAATAATAGCCCTGCATTTCATCACTACCATGTGATACTAGGTAGTTAGCTTGAGCGGTTGTTTCAATCCCTTCGCTACATATTTTTAAACCAAGGCGCTGGCCTAAATCGAGTATTGCTTGTAATACCGCAGTGTCTTTTGCTGAGCTTGCATATTGATTTACAAACATTCGATCTATTTTTAATGTATCAATTTCAATTTTAGTAAGATAACTCAATGAAGAGTAACCAGTGCCAAAATCATCTAATGCAATCGAGCCGCCCATAGCTTTAACTTGATTAAAAAATTTATTAGCGTTCTCAAAATTTTCTAAATAGCTTGATTCTGTTATTTCAAACTGAATATTTGAAATATTTACGCTATGTTCAAGTAGTTTACTTTTTACAGTATGAATGAAGTTATGATCCTTTAAGTCATGGCTTGAAAGGTTCATGGAGACGAGTACATTGTTCCCCATAAGTTGTTTTAGCATTTGCATATCTTTAAATACTTGTGTGATAACCCATTGAGTAATCGCTTTTATTTTACCTGCTTGTTCCGCAATAGGTATAAACTCACCAGGAGAAACAAAGCCTAGCTTTTCACTTTGCCATCTTATTAAGGCTTCTAAACCTTTGGCTTCTCCTGTACTCGACATTTTAAGCTGGTAAAATAACTCAAATTCATTTTGTGTTATTGCATGAGTTATTAAGTTAGCGACTTGCGATTTTCGTTTGTTATCTTCAAGCATCTTATGATGGAAAACGGTATATGCACCTTTGCCTTTTTCTTTTGATGTGTACATTGCAATATCAGCATTACTAATGAACGTATTTATATCAAATTTAGCTTCTTTGGCACTCGCTATACCAATACTAATACCTGCTGGTACGTCCCATTCGTTTATAGTGAACGGCTCTTTCATACCCTCAATGATACTTTCGGCGATATCTATAACGATAGACTGCTCAGTGATATTAGGTAGCATAATTAAAAACTCATCGCCGCCTAATCGCGCAATTATGTCGCTACTTCGCAGATGGCTTTTCACTTTATTTGCGACGGCTTGTAAAAGCATATCCCCGGTTTCATGGCCAAGTGTATCGTTAACCCCTTTAAAGCTATCAACGTCAAAAAACATAATTGCAATGTCTTGGTCGTTACTTTTACTACTAGCTAACTCAAGTTTAAGCAGCTCCATAAAAAACATGCGGTTAGGTAGGCCTGTTAATATATCATAGTTAGCGAGGCGCTCCATTGAATGTGTTTGTACTAAAAGCTGTGA
The DNA here is from genome assembly GCF_015864765.1 of Pseudoalteromonas sp. NZS11. Taxonomy (NCBI): domain Bacteria; kingdom Pseudomonadati; phylum Pseudomonadota; class Gammaproteobacteria; order Alteromonadales; family Pseudoalteromonadaceae; genus Pseudoalteromonas; species Pseudoalteromonas sp. NZS11. Next base: position 3,997 of record NZ_JADYWP010000011.1, read on the forward strand.
GGTGTGTTTATGATTGGTTTGAACTTGGGAGTCAATTGTTTGTAGTAATGTATTAATGTCATTACCAAGTTGAGATACTTCATCGTGTCCAGTTACTTGATATTGAAGCTTATAATTTGTTGATTTTTCTACTTTCTGTGTGAATTCTGAGAGCTTTAAAAGTGGGCTTAATAAACGCTGATATATCCAAAATGAAATAATAATGGTGAGTACAATAATTAAAACTACAAAGGGTGCTGCACTGTAAAAAAGGCTAACCTTACTTTCATCTAATGGTTTTTTAAAGTCTTGTACAATGAGTAAATACCCAATAGGAAACTGTTCCTCCCCAATTGCCTTTAAGGCAACTAGTCCTTCATTGGTTATTGTAACCGCGTAAGGTAAATCTTTAGGTTGAATACTGACGAGTTCAGGTTTGAAGTTCTCTAGATATAGATAGTTAGGGTGCACGTATGACTGAATTAACTGCCAGTCAGCATCAAATACATTTACAAACTTAATATGTTCGTATCGATCAAAACCGAGCAATTCGGTAGTTATGGAGAACAAGTCAACTTGCTCAGACATAACGCGTAATAAACTATCGGAAATGTTTGAAGACATTGCATCTAAGTTTTGTTTAACAGATTGACGATACAAATCTTCGTGCTCATTAATCGCGAGGAAGAAAACTAAATTTGCGCTAAATATAATTAAAACTGTTGTTATTATAATCAATTTATACCGAATACTATGAAGCATCAAATTTAACCCTTAACCGTCATTTAATTATGTTTTAGTTATTATTATGTAATCAGACAATCCATAATTACAAAAAAAGTTACTTACTTCGCCCTTTTTAGCACTAAAAATCTAACATTAAGAATGCTTTTAAATTCATATACTAAATATAGCTGTTTATTTAATTTTGTACTGACTTACTTTGTTGCAATTTCATTCTTGGTTTAATAAGTGACCTGTGTAAAACTACCTGAGTTAATTTAGTAAATCAGGTGACATGAATGTCGAATATTAAAGCTTGGAAACTTATAAGCCTGTTTTGTTTGTTCGCAGTGCTTATGGGTTGTCAATCGAAAGAAGAGCAGCTGCAACAAACAATTCAAGAGTCTATTAAAAAGGTAGATACGGAGCTGTCTCAGCTTGGTACTGCCCTCGATAATGGAAGTGTACGCAATGCTGTGTTACTTAAAGAATATGGCGAGCTTCTTAAAAAACAACAACCAGAGCTTACAAAAGTTGTTGATGTAATTACCCTTGATGCAACGCGCCAAGGCGCACTTTATAGTGGCTTAACACAGCGACTTAAAGATATTAAAGGAACTTACTTAATTCCTCCTTACGAAGATACGTTACATAGCATTGATTTGTTACGTGATGCATCTAAACCTACGCTATTTTCTGATGCGTTAACCGATCCTATCAATATGCTAGCTGATATGTCCAAAGGCACTTTAGCGCGTGTAGGCGCAATTAGTAAGCAAGCTGAAGGTGAGGGTGTTGGTAACCAAATGGTAGGTAACCCTAACTATGGTAACTGGCAATCAAATAGTAACGGTATTAGCTTTTGGCAATGGTACGGAATGTACCGTATTTTAGGTGATGTATTTGATCGTGTTGAATATGGAAGCTGGAGTAAGCGCCGAAAGTATAGCTATTACAATGACTATGGCCGCTCGCGTTATTCAAGCCCTAAACAAATTAAAACCCAAAGCGCTTTAGAAACACGCACGCGCCAAACATACCAACGCCAAGGTAAGCAGTTTACAAGCCCTTATGCGAGTAAAAAAACAGGTGCATCAGGTTTAAGCCGTAGTAGTTATACGCCAGCAAAAAGCCGCAGTAGTTATTCTCGTTCGAGCAGTTATAGCAATAGCTCAGGATCGGTGCGTGATAGCGGTAGCAGAACCTCTCGTGGCGTGAGCCGTGGTAAGTAAAAGAATAAAGTTGGAGTTAGAATAATATGTATGAATTTAATGGAATAACTATGTGGTCACTGCAAGCGCTGGCGATTGATTTTGCAATTATTGTTTTATTATTTGTAAGCCTTAAATATATAAAAGGCTGGGTTTCAAACTTACATGCAAATGATGAAATAACAGAGCGTGATAACTTTGCTTTTGGGATTAGCTTTGCCGCTGGCTTAGTGGCACTGGCGATTGTATTAACGGGTGTAAGTAGCGGAGCTTTTGCTGCAACACTGCAACAAGAAGCACTGCAAATGTTAGCTTATGGCGCATTAGCAATTGTACTGATTAAGTTGGGTCACTTTTTTCAAGATAAAGTAGCGCTTCGTAAAGTAAGCCTGCACGACGAAATCGTTAAAGGTAACGTTACAGCTTCAATAATTGATTTTGGCCATGTTGTCAGTGTTGCTATCGTTATTCGCTCAGCTCTTTTATGGGTGGCTACTGACGGCTGGCATGGTCTTCCAATTGTAATTGCCGCCTTTATTATAGGTAGTGTTGTATTACTACTTGTTAGCCAGTACCGAGTGCAGTTATTTAAACGTACAAATAAAAGTGGCGACTGCCTACAACAAGCAATTGTTGATGGTAACTTAGCTGTGGGTATTCGTTACGCTGGATTTTTAGTAGGTAGTGCATTAGCTATTACAGCAGCAACGGGTGTTGCACCTTACGCGGCTGATAATATTAATGCGAGTTTACTATACTGGGCTATTAGCGCAGTAGTGAGCCTTGTTGCATTTATTATTTTGCACTTAGTGACAATTAAAATAATTTTATCTGGTTGCGATATTTCCGATGAAGTTAATCGTCAAAAAAATGTAGGTGTAGCTACTATTTCTGCAGCAGTATCATTTGCTGTAGGTATCACTATGGCAACATTACTAGGCGCATAATCAGTGTCATCAACCAACACCCCCCCAAGTAAGTCTCGCTTACTTGGGCACGATATATTACTTATTACTGTTATGGCCGTGCTTGCTGGGTGCGGCCTTATTTATGAATACTTACTGTCTCATTATGCGGGCCGTGTACTTGGCTCAGTAGAGAGCGCTATTTACGCCATGATTGGTACTATGATTGTAGCAATGGGCTTAGGCGCTTTTTTAGCGCGTTGGTTTAAAGATGCATTTACCGCTTTTGCTTGGTTAGAAAGCATTATTGCTTTGGTTGGCATGGGCTGCATTTTAGCGATAGCGGGTGTAATAGCAGTTAGTTATTCTCTTCCTCATTTATTTTCGAGCATTTTTAATTTACCCCCTGATGTTGTACTTAATGGTTACGTATTTCAAAAGCTACAAGAGTGGTCACGTTTTCTACCTTATGTTTTTGGTTTAATACTGGGCTTATTTATTGGTATGGAAATACCGCTTATAGCGCGCATTCGTCAGCACGTTTATGGCCGTTTTTTAGAAAACAACGCAGGGACTATTTATGGTGCCGATTATATTGGTGCTGGTATTGGTGCAGCTATTTGGGTAAGTATCATGCTCTCAATGCCTATAATGCAAGCTGCAGCGTGGACGGCGTTATTTAATATCATTGCGGGGCTCGCGTTTTTATGGCGCTACCATACCCATGTGCGCTTTGCTAAGGCACTTTTAGTTTGCCATATAGTATTACTGGCATTATTTGGCTTTATTTTAGTATTTGGCAGTAGCTGGATGAACAATCTAAGTAATGTTTTATACAAAGATAAAGTAATTTATTCGCAAGCAACTAAATACCAACACGTAGTTTTAACCGAAAGATTAAGCAAAAACCAACCTCAGCCAATTACCGATTTATATTTAAATGGGCGTTTACAGTTCTCAAGTATTGATGAGCAAATATATCATTCAATGCTGGTTTACCCTGCAATGCTTGCCTCTAACAGACACGACCGTGTATTAATAATTGGTGGTGGTGACGGGCTTGCACTTAGAGATGTTTTAAAATGGCCTGTAAGCGAAGTAACGCTAATAGATTTAGACGCGCAACTACTCAATTTATTTGGTCATAAAGACGGTGACTTTACGCCGCCAGAGCACATCAATAAGCGATTACTACAGCTAAACAATAAATCGATGCATGATTCGCGAGCCAACATAATTGTGGGTGATGCATTTTTAGAAGTAGAAAAGCTACTTGACCAATCTAAGCAGTTCGACACTATTTTAATTGATTTACCTGACCCTAATCATCCTGATCTAAATAAAATGTACAGTGACTACTTTTATAATCATGTACGGCAGCTATTAGCACCCGATGGCGCAATGGCGGTTCAATCAACCTCACCTTATCACGCTAAAAAAGCGTTTTTAAGCATTGCTAAAACAGTTAAAGCTGCTGGGTTTGGCTATGTTGAGCAGTATCAGCAAAACATACCTTCTTTTGGGCAGTGGGGCTGGACTATAGCGACTAAAATGGGGCAGTCGGCCAGTGGCCGTATTAATGATGCGACGGCTATGCCTGTGCCATCAAGATGGATTAGTAAAGAATATTTATTGGCAAGTTTTGTATTTCCTAACCACTACTTTGAACAAGTTAAAAGTATTGAGGTCAATAGGTTAGGGTCTGGTCAGTTGTACGATTACTACCGAACTGCATGGCAAATTGAAAGCGAATTGTATAAAAACTAATAAAACATGGTTGACATAATATGTCAGCCATGAGAATCTTAACTCAGACATAATATGTCAAACGACAAAAGGCAGAGACATGGAATTAAATGAACTTTCAATAAAATTAGCTTCTTTTGAAACTGAAGGCGCTAACTTTGAGTCTTTCTTGATTGCCAACCCAGGCGAGCAAGATGTTTTACAAGTCATTGTTGATGGAAATGATGAGCTTCCAATTTTTGTTACGCAAACGCAAGAGCAGTTATTATGTATTAGCTACTTGTTTGACGAAGATGAAGTTAAAAGTGAATTACGCGACGAATTAAACGAAACATTATTACGTTTAAACGTGCCAATTCCACTGAGTGCATTTGCTAAAATCGATAACAAATACGCGATTTTTGGTGCACTGTCGGTAAATTCATCATTAGATGACGTTACCCACGAACTAGTGACATTAGCCGATAACGCTATCGATGCACTAGAAGCCGTGACCTTGTATTTAAACGATTAATAGCTAGTTAGTGGAGTTAAGATTATGAGTATTTTAAAAAAATTATTTACAGCAGTACGTGGCGGCGCTCGTGAAGCAGGCGAAGCAATTGTAGACAAAAATGGCATCCGTATTTTTGAGCAAGAAATTGCAGACGCGCAAAATGCACTTCACCGAGCTAAAAAAAGCCTTACTGAAGTAATGGCCAAAGAAATGCAAACTAAGCGTAAAATTAGCGCTGTAGATGCATCAATCGCTGAACATGAAGCGTATGCAGGCCAAGCTCTTGAAAAGGGCAACGAAGCATTAGCATTAGAAATTGCAGAAAAAATTGGTGACTTTGAAGCTGAAAAAGCTGAAAACGAGCAAGTATTGTCTGGCTTTAGCAATCACATTGTTGCGCTTAAGCAGCAAGTTAAAGATGCTGAAAAATCGATTAAAGAGAATCAGCGTCAGCTTACAATGGTTAAAACCACTGAAAGCGTACAGCAAGCAACAATGGCTGTTAATAGCACGCTTAATACAAACAGCTCGTCTATGACATCGGCTCGTCAATCGCTTGAACGCATTAAACAGCGCCAACAAGATCGAAGTGACCAGCTTGGTGCTGCAAAGCAACTTGAGTCAGACGTAAATGGCGATGACTTAAAAGCAAAAATGGCTGAAGCAGGCATTGGCGACACAAGTCCAAAAAGCGCTGATATTTTAGCTCGCATCAAAGCGAAACAAAATAGCTAACCATTACGTTTATACTTTAAAAAGGTAACCGAGTTTTTCTCAGTTACCTTTTTTGCTTAAAAGGCAGCCTTCCTATGTTTAATTTTTTCAAATCTAAAAAAGAGCCAGAACGTCAACTTAATCATCCGAGCGATCTTAAAAAAGGCGACATGTTTAGCGTTATTGACTCATTTGCCTATCCTGCATGGTTAAAGGGTGAAACGTTACGTGTTACTGATATTCAGACTTACCAATATCAGCACAGTAGCGATACTGAATTTGTACTTGAGACAAATAGCGGCCAAGTTGTATTTTTACAAATTGAGCAAGATGATGGCGAAGAGTGGGCTAACTTTTCTATTAAAATTCAGCGAAACGAAGTTGAAGAGATATTTAGCCTTGATGAGTTTGCGCGTATTTTTGATGAAGAGTCGTTAACCCACATTACAGTGCAAAATACACCAGAGCGCTTTATGCAGTTTTTAGCTAAAAGCTACCAACAAAGCGAGTCGCCTTATGTGTGTTATTTCCATAATAAAGATTACCGCAACCAAACTTTGCCTCGCTATGAGCAAGAAGGTGGTGAGCCATGTGAAATGATTTGCTTAGCGTCAGATAATGAAGGCTTTGGTTTAAATATCGAAATTTGGGATGGCGGCGAAACCGAAGTATCGCTAACGCTCATGCGTCCAATGTCAGACATTGTAGACTTGTTTCCCGGAGACGCTAAGTGAGTGATGCTAAAGACAAGTGGTTACGTCAGGAACAAGCTGTACGTGCCACACAAATGGCATTTGATCTAAGCAGCGAAGTTCAAAAACTGATAAAAAAGCAGGCAATTGATCAAGAGCTAACGCCGTCAGATATGATCCGAAAAATACTTGGCTTAGACGTAAAGTCTAAAAAAACGCGTCAACGTTTATCGTTTAACTTAAATGATGATGAAATAGCGCAACTAGCCAGTCGCTTTGATGTACAAAGCGATGATAAGCGAGCCGTAAAGCAACAAGTAGCTGATTTATTAATAGCTCACACTAAAAATAAAAAAGTGAAATAATTTAATTAGGTTTTTATGAATATTGTTTTAATTGCTTACTTAATTATTTTTGCGTTGTTTGGTACTGCGGCGAGTTATTTTGTACGTTTTATTTATGCATATTGGGTGCTTAAAACAATGCCCATGAAATACATTATTAAAGCGGGTATTTGCGTGGTACTGGTGGTAGTAATTTCAGCGTTAATTTCGTATTTAAGTTAACGCTGAAATTAGCTTATACGCGGCCGTTTTTATTTTATATCAAACGACTGGCATTGGTGGTTAATACACAGCGATTGCACTTCAAGTACAGGAGAACAATCAGTTAAGCCTTGTGCTTTATTTTGTATGTTTTCTTGTTTTGTTATTTGTTGAGCAAGCTGTTCTGCTTCTTCTTGAGATGTGTTTAGCGTTGAATAAACAGCATATTTACTCGGTCCGCCGCATGCGCGGGCGCCCACTTCAAGTACTTTGCACTGAAAGCTTGCAGTGCAGCTGTTATTACTCACCATGTTATTCAGATCATAGTTTAAGTCAGATAAGTTTTTACTTTGCTCATTTGACGTCACAGTACTAGCACAACCACTTAGTAATAAAATGCTGCTAGCAATGCTTAAAATTGATAGTTTAATTGCCGATGGTAAACAACTCATAACGTTATCCTTAAAATGCACTTACCGCTGAGCCTTCAAGTTTAACACATTTATTTTCAACACACTGCGTGCTTGGCGTTGTTAAATGCTGACAAATGCTCATCATCCCTTTTTGTGAATTATAACTACTTTCAAGCTTAGTAATTTTGTCGCTAAGGGTTGCTACTTGTTCCTCAGATGCTGCGTTTGTTGAGTACACAACAAAGCTGCTTGGCCCACCACATGCGCGACTGCCTACTGCATTTACTCTACATTGGGTGCTGGTATCACATTGCTTATCTGCAATTAGTGTATTTAATTCGGTTTTAGCTGTTTTTATATCGTCTATTGAAACGTTTTTCAAATCAGCTTTTGGTATTTTTTCAGCAACCACACTATTTTTTTTATTTTCTTGTAATTGAGTGTTTTCTTCTAGCTTTTGTAGCTCTTGCTTTGGTGCTTCAGCTTCTGAGGTGATTGTTACTTGCTGTGTTTTAGCGGGTTCTTTATCCAAACATGCAGTTAAACACAGTGGTAAAAGTATGGCTAACAATGGGGTACGCATAAAAAACCTTGATAGTGATGAAATATTCATCACTATCATACACTGTGCATTTTTTACGGCAATAAAAACTATATTATCAAGTAATTAAAGGCACTAAAAAATTGTTCTGTTAAAGTCCGCCCTGCGTTAGTTTGGTAGGGTTGAGTAATTTTTCGAGTTCTTCGCGAGGTAAATCAGTTTCTTGTTCGGCTACATCAATAATAGGGCGGGCTTCTTTATAAGCCTGCTTCGCTATTTTTGCTGCTTTTTCATAACCGATCACCGGATTAAGCGCAGTTACCAAAATTGGGTTTTTAGCGAGCGCCTTATCTATATTTGGCTGATTTACTTTAAAACTAGCAATCGCTTTATCGCCCAGTGCTTGCGCGCTATTGGCAAGTAATTCTATGCTTTGTAAAATATTATACGCAATGACTGGCAGCATCACATTCAGCTCAAAATTACCCGCCTGGCCGGCTACCGTAATAGTGGCGTCGTTACCTATTACTTGTGCACTTACCATTGCGGCTGCTTCAGGTATAACAGGATTTACTTTGCCAGGCATAATAGATGAACCTGGTTGAAGCGCTTCAAGCTCTATTTCACCTAAACCTGCAAGTGGGCCTGAGTTCATCCAGCGTAAGTCGTTCGCTATTTTCATTTGTGCGACAGCGAGTACTTTTAATTGCCCTGAAAGCGCGACGATGGCGTCTTGTGAGCCTATGTTATAAAAAAAGTTACTACTAGGCGTAAATCTAATGCCTACATTGGCACTCAGGTTTTCTGTAAATTTTGCTGCAAATTTAGGGTCTGCATTTATTCCTGTTCCAACGGCTGTACCGCCTTGTGCAAGCTCGCATACACGCTCTAAACTATGTCTAATTCCTGCAGCGGCATGGTTAACTTGTGACTGCCATGCACTTAGAGTTTGATCAAACGTTACAGGCATTGCATCCATTAAATGCGTACGGCCCGTTTTAACTATATGGCCTACTTCAGCTTTTTTCTTTTCCAGGCTTTGCGATAAGTTTTCAAGCGAAGGAAGTAATTCATACACTACGTTTATTGCACTACTGAGTGCGATAGCAGTAGGAACTACATCGTTAGAACTTTGCCCCATGTTTACATCATCATTAGGGTGAATGCTTTCACTGCCTATCCGGCTAGCAAGCGTTGCAATAACTTCATTGGCATTCATATTTGAGCTTGTGCCCGAACCGGTTTGAAAAATATCAACGGGGAAATGCTCAATGTGCTCGCCATCAATAATACTTTGGCAAGCTTGCTCAATAGCATTGGCTTTAGCTTTGCTTAAATGCCCAAGCTCACAGTTACTTTGTGCTGCGGCTTGTTTTATATAAGCCAGTGCAGTTATAAATTGCTTCGGCATAGGTAAGCCACTAATGGCAAAATTATTAACCGCTCGCTGTGTTTGCGCTTGATAGAGTGCATCAGTAGGTACTTTTAGCTCGCCCATGCTGTCTGATTCTGTTCTAAAGTTGCTCATAAGTGTGCTCCTTAAAAAGGGTTGAATTCGTGACTAAGAATACGAGCTTCACGCTCAAGTATTAAAAATTGTGCAGTATTGTTATGCACTTTATAAAACCGTTTTAGTGCTAATAAAGGTTTATATAACTGCTCTAAACATTGTTTACGAATAGCATTATGTATAAGAGGGTCGCACATTTTGTTTATAATTTCATGGTGTGTGCGTCTAAGGTAAAACTCTTGAAGCAAGGGATTACGTTGTTGCTCAAATTTTTTGGCGACGTTAAGGGCGGTTTCTATGTAATCGGCAACGAGCATGGGTGCATGTAGGCCTGGTCTTAAGCAATGGCAAGAGAGTTCTTGATGGTAACGATGCTGGGCATAATTTGAAGACATAAAAAAACCGACTCAAGTTAACGATAATGGTTATCATTACATTTAATCGGTTTCAGTGTAAACAGTTATTATAAAAATTATTTGCGATACTAATTTGAGTTTTAATTGTAGCCAAGAATAAATATCTGATCTGTTTCATGTTTGGTCATCGCCTGTTGATTATGTTTAGGGTGCGAAAGTAAATCGATTACTGTAGCTCTCATATCAACGGCGTAACTATGATCGTCGGTGGTTTTTTCGGTTATAGCAATAGCTGCGTCTACAGCGGTATAAGGGGGTATATGCATAATTTTATCCTTTGAAATTTAATATAAGTTAAACCCTTTAGTGGGTTAGTTATATAAAAGCATATTACGTACCAATCATAATAAATTAACTCAACTATATGATAGTTATAGTGTTTAAAAATTATCTTTTTTTCATCACGACAAAATAAGCTAAATTTGCTTTACTGTTGTGCATTAATCTACAATTTTGGTGCACAGTAATGACAAAGCCATTTTCACAAGCCTGTGAAAACAATAAAACCCCTATTTTAGAGCAATTAAAAGTTGTATTAAAAAATACTAAAACAGTACTCGAAGTTGGCTCAGGAACCGGCCAGCATAGTGTTTTTTTTGCAGAGCAATTACCACATTTACAATGGCATACAAGTGATCGTGCTATAAACCACGAAGGGATTAATTTATGGCACCGCGAAGCTAATTTAACTAATTTACATGCACCACTTGAGCTTGATTTAAATAATGAATGGCCAGTAGATAAGGTTGACGCTATTTATACTGCAAACACATTTCATATTGTGAGTTGGCAATTAGTTGAACGTTTTTTTGACGGTGTTAAACGTCACTTAAATAGCGACGGTATGTTGTGTATTTATGGGCCATTCAAATACCAAGGTGAATTTACCAGCCCAAGTAATGATGACTTTAGTGCCTTTTTAAAAGAGCGCGATCCGTCAAGTGGAATAAGAGATTTTGAAGCAGTTGAACAACTAGCTAAGCAAGCAGGGCTTACGCTTATTAGCGATACAGCCATGCCTGCAAATAATCAGTTACTCGTTTTTAAACGGCAGTAATGAGCTACATTGCTCTTTATATATATCAATATGGCCGCGTTCACGCTTTAAGTAGTCGCTTATTGCATTACTAAAGTCGCCATCAACAATATGGTGAGCAGAGTAGGTAAGTACGGGTTCAAATCCGCGTGCTATTTTGTGCTCACCTTGTGCACCCGAATGAAAACAGTTGAGTTTATGCTTTATTGCAAACTCAATACCTTGGTAATAACACAATTCAAAGTGCAGCGAATCTACTACCTCACTTGCTCCCCAGTAGCGCCCATAAAGCGTGTTTTTACCTACTAAACTAAGTGTTGCAGCAATCACGTTATCGTCTCTTTTGGCCAGCATAATAACTAGAGTATTAGCCATTAAGGCATGTAAAAGCGTAAAAAACTCCATATTTAAATAGCCCAAATGACCAGAGCGCTTTAAGTAGGTACGCTGATAAAACTCACAAAACAATTGCATTATCTCGGGCGTAATTTGCGTTCCTTGCAGCCATTTAATATCAATGTTCTGTTGCGCTATTTTAGCTCGCTCTTTTTTAAGGGATTTACGTTTGCGTGAGTTAAGTATTTGCAAAAAGTCGTCAAAGGTTTCAAAACCTTTATTAAACCACTGAAACTGCACACCCACTCTTAGCATGGCGTGTTGCTCAGTTAATGATGTTGCTTGAGCTTGATCGCAAAAGTTAACATGCCATCCCGACCATCCTTGCTGAGCACTGTGTATGCTAAGTTGCTCTGTAATGTATTGATATACCGCATTTGGATTAGCGTGCTCGATAGCAATGCGCTTGCCTTCAATAGGGCTAAAGGGAATGCCAGATAGCCACTTGGGATAATATTCTAAACCGTGTTTTTCGTATGCCTCAGCCCATGCCCAGTCAAATACATACTCGCCGTATGAATGACTTTTTAAATACCCGGGTGCAAGTGCAACGAGCGTATCATCTTCAAAAATAGCTAAGTGGTGTGGCTGCCAACCGCTTTGCTGTGTTACGCATTGGCTTTGTTCAAGGGCATATAAAAAAGCATGTTGAGTAAATGGATCATCACCAAATAAACGTTGCCACTGCGCCTGATCAATCTCATTAATACTGCTAAACCATTGGTGCGAAAACGTTCCCATGACTACTTACCTTGTAGTTGTTTTAAGCTGTTCTACGTTTTTAATAAACGTACTAATTTGCATTTTAAGCTCGGTAAAATGAGGATTATAAGTTAAGCGCTGTAAAGCCGGATAGTGTTTTAAGTTAGCGCTTGTACGCTCTCCTAGTTGTGGGTTTTTAGTTGTTTTACATGTTTTATATAGGGGCTCGTCGTTAATGAAGCTGCCACAATTGCGATAAGTTGCGTTAATTCCATAATGTGGATTTTGCGGTGAGTTAACAACCGCAATATGCGATATACCATGAACTTTTTTACACTGTGGTGTTGTGCATTGCGGGTTATTTACTGTGTAGTCACCAGCAAAATCTGGCGGTAAAATATCAGTGCTTCCATAAAGTACTAAAGTATCGAGCGGCTTATATTTAATTGAATTACCTTTGTGTAGTGCACTCAAGAGCTTTAGCGTGGCACGCGTATCTATCGTGGTATCAATATCGCTAAGTACACTAAAAATAGGTAATTTAAGTGCAGGGCGTTTGTTTAAGCTACTTACGCTTGCAAGTGACATTGCATCGTACGAAGCGGCAGCTGCATTTAAAGGAAATGATTCATACTTAGCGAAGTCTACATCGGCGTCTTTATCAATCCAATTAACAAAGGGAATGGCATCAATCCACTTTGCTATCCAGCCGTACTTATTATGTGGCTCAGAGCCGGGCGAATAAAGCATAAGCGCTTTAATTTTTGGCGAAACAGTGTGTTTGGTTGCGTAATCAATAAGTAACGCTGCACCGGTAGAGTAACCTGCGAGTATCACCTCATCAAAGTCTTGCACCGAGCGTTCAATACCGTATTTTATTGCTTGTTGCCATTGGCTAACCTCTACATTGAGTAACGCACTTGCGGCGCTACCATGTCCTGGTAATAAAATAGTACGCACAGTATAGCCTTGCTGATAATACACTTGTGCTAAATCGTGATACGTAAAGGGGGAGTCAGTTAGTCCGTGGATTAGTAGTGCAACTTTATTACTGTTTGAATGCGTTAGCTCAAAAGGAGCAATAATATCTGCAATAGTAGGCTTAGGTTTTCGCGTACCTTGTGTTACTAATTGCTGATACGTTTGTGTAATAACAGGGCATGGCATATTTGAACGTGGATTGGCTTTATTTATATGTTTATATGCAAAATCTAAGTAATCGTTAAATGGTAAAAGGGCGTGGTAATTAAAGCGCTGGTGGTTGTGCTCATTTTCAAAGCGTAATAAGCCTTGTTGCTTACTTTTTGTTATAAATTTAAAGTCGCTCGCCTGCGATATACAGTTTTGAGCGACGGTAATATGCGAAAAAATACTTAAAACAAAACCAAAAGCTACTCTTAAAACTATTCTTAAAATTAAACCACTATTGTTCATTAACTTCTGCATATTGGACAAGACACTCGGTTAGCTTAATGAGTTCAAGCGGTTTTGCAAGATGTTGATTAAATCCAACTGCTTGTGCATGTGCTTTATCCTCTGGCATTACGTCGGCAGTTAAAGCAATAATAGGGAGTTCTTGTTCGGTTTTAAACTGGCGGATCAGTGCCGTTGCTCTATAGCCATCCATTACAGGCATTTGGCAATCCATAAGCACTAAGTCAAAATGCTGCTTTTTCACTATATCGACCGCCAACTCACCGTTTTCTACTATATACGGCACAATCCCTAACGAGCCAAGCATCGCTTTAATAACCATTTGATTTACTGGGTTATCCTCTGCGACCAAAATGTCTAGCGAAGTAATATTAGTATTATCAAATGTAATAACATGTTCTTTTTTAGGCTCTGTTGTTTCTAATCGTATTGAAAATGTAAAAGTAGAGCCTTTGTCTATTTCACTTTTAAGGGCTATTTCTCCCCCCATTAATTGGCTTAGCTCTTTTGCTATTGTTAAGCCAAGCCCTGTACCGCCAAACTGCCTTGAGGTAGAACTATCAGCTTGGGTAAATGCGTTAAATAATTTTTTATGCTGGCTTGGTTTTATACCTATTCCGGTATCACTAACGTTTATCACAAGCTGTACTTTATTGGCGGCAGTAAACTCTGTTTCTATGTTTAAAGTAACGCTGCCTTGGCTTGTAAATTTAATCGCGTTACTACATAAATTAAGTAATACCTGCTCAATTCGCATAGGATCACCAATAAACCAGGTATTTAAAGGTAGCTTTGAGTTAACTTGCCAGTTAATACCTTTGTTAACTGCGCTTTGTTCAAACATATTGTCTATGCGTGTTATTAAGGCACCTAGGTCGAATGCAATAGATTCAATAACTAACTTTTGGGATTCTATTTTTGATATATCAAGAATGTCATTAATTAAGTTTAATAAACTTTTAGATGATGAGTTTATTTTATCTAAATAGCCAATGAGTGTACTTGCACTGTCTGTTTCTCGAGCAAGTGAAGAAAAACCAATAACGGCGTTTAATGGTGTACGTATTTCGTGGCTCATATTCGCTAAAAATTGGCTTTTAGCCTGATTAGCTAAATCAGACTGCTGCTTTGCTTGTGCGAGTGAGTGTGTACGCTCTGCAACTTGACGTGTAAGTGCAATCTGTTGCTGATTAAACAGCAGTAAAACCATTAAAATTAAAGAACATACGGCAACTTGAAGTATGAGCAATAATAGAGTTAGTTGACTATTATGTTGTGTTAAAAAGCTTTCTTTAAGGGCTAGTTTTACAATCCATTTTTGCCCTGCAAAGTCCACGTCAAACGACATTAAACGGCTGCCTTTGGCTTGCTGAACATCTTGAGAGTAATTACTATAAAACGGCGGTGTGTTTGTATCTTCGTATATACCAATCGAAAACATATCAGACTGTTCTTTAGAAATGGCCTGCTCAATAATACTACGCACTAAAAATATACCAGTGGCATAGCCTTTAATTGTTTTTTCATCGTTATATTGGGAGTACACAGGGGCAAATAATAAATAGGCTGGTTTAGGTTGTTTGGTTTGCACCAACTGAATTATTTTAGTTCCGACTGGCATGTACTTTATAGCGGGGTTAAGCAGAGAGTTTTTTCGATCAGGGTTTGAAAATACATTAAAGCCAATCGCTTTTTGATTACCATTAAAAGGAGCTATGTATTTTACTATAACAAGGGGATCGTTAATTTCAAGAGGTTCGCCAACTATATCAATATCTAAATGGTAAATACTTGATATTTCTTGAGCAAATACTTCGCGTTGATCTTGAGGTATTTTTGCATTCCACGATAAAGCGTTAATAAACTCGTATTGAGTTAGTAACTGACTAGCATAAGAATAAAAATCTTGCTGGCTCAGCATGGGAGATGATTGAACCTGACTTGCTAGGCTCTGCACTGCAATAATACTGCGATTTGTATATCTATAAAGGCTGTTTTCTATAACGTGGACTTCACGTTCGGCAATTTTAATAGTGCTTATACGATTTTCCTGATCGTATAATTGTGTTGTTACCGCGACTGATAAAAATAAAACTGAGCATACTGCAATTGTCGGAAATGCCGATATAGTATGTTGATTAGACTTTTGTGGTAATAAAGAAAGTAAAAACGGAGTCGCAATTAATACCCCTAATGTATCGCCAAGCCACCAGTAAATAACATTATTCCAATGATTATCAATACTGTAAATCGAGTTAAATTGACTCAGTGCGAATACGCCAAAGTTAGCTGAAATTAAGCTGACCAATATGGCTATGACTAAAATAAAGTAAATTATATTCTTGCGCTTTTTAAAGCGCAGCGGGTGGCCAAGCCAATACTTTAAAAGAGCTGCGCCGACCATTGCCTGTATAACAACACCAAAGGCGATATACATTGCCTCGTTGAATGAGTTGCCGACCAGGACTAGCTCATGAGCTGAACTGTCAAAAATATTTAGGTTAAACGCAATTGCAGCTACAAATAAAGGCGGGATAAAGCGCCACCACCAAATATAACAACCGACTAGAGCTATGCCGGCAGGTAACCAAATTGGAATTATTTGCGAGTTAAAAGCAAGTTTAGTGAGTGCTATGCCGACTAAAAAATATGCTAAAGCAAACATAATGTAAAAAATAATGGAATGATTTTTAGAGTTAAAATTTTTCACATAAGGTCCAAGCAATTATTATTATCGTTTTGAAATATCAGTATAGCTAACAGTAAGTTATTTTGGTTATTTTTATAATGGTAACTGTTTTTTGCTAAATGACTGCTTTAACACGACTGTTGATTCTATATTTGCAATACAACTTAAACTACCTAGTTGATGTTTTACAAACGTTTCGTAGCTCTCAAGATCATGTGCAATGATTTTTAATAAATAATCATAGCTTCCTGATATTACACAACACTCTAATACATGTGGTAATTTTTCTACATGTTGCTCAAATTGCTCTGCAGCACTTACCGAGTTTTGGCTTAATCGTACGAACGCATATACCAACACATTAAGGTTAAGTGCTTTAGGATTTATGGCGGCGTGGTAGCCGGTAATAATGTTTTCTTGCTCTAACTTTTTTATACGCCTTAGGCAAGGTGTATCCGATAGGTTAATACTGCTGGCCAAGTCTGAAACCGACATACGAGCTTGGCTTTGCAGTGCAGTGAGTAATTGCTGATCTTTTTTATCTAACATAGTTGTCGGCTTTTATTAATTATTTTTATATTTGTAGTGATTATTGCTAAGTATTGCAGTTTTTACTAATTTTTTTGGCGTTTTACCCTCATTGAACTCTGTTAGCATTTAACTATAAAAATAATAGAGCACAATAATGAACACACATACCGCTATTTTTGATCACTGGATACGAACAGAGTTTGTCACTTTAAATAGTGAATTAGAGCAGCTTTATTGGCAGCAAACCGATAAAGCAAATGTAGAAGGAATAGGTGAGGCCTTAAAGCAACAATTAGAAAAAGAAGGCAACGTATTAATTAGCAATTTATTAGCCGAGGGAAACACAGATCAAGGCTTTGATAGCGCTTTTGACTTACTCGGTAACGTAGGATTGTTTATGGCGGCGTGTAGGCGCCATGAAATTACTGAGCCAAGCAGAGAAACCAGCTCCCCACTAATTGAAGCCTCAGCGCTTGCTATGCATATAGGCGCATCCATTGGCGTAACCCCTCGTTTTGCTACCGCCCACTTAACTACTCATAACAAAGCACTTAACGGTATTTATAAACGATTTACCAATTTACCTGATGAAAAGCTGTTTCTTGATTATAACACTCAAGGCATTTTGGCCTACAAACGGGCAAGTGATGCATTATTAAAAATATTGCCGTTAGGTATTTCACATCCCTTGTGTGGTGAGTTATTAAAAGTAGCTAAACAAGCGCTTATAGATGTAATTGAGTCAAACAATGCACTTTATTCTGAGCTCGATACAGATCGATTTTTTAACTGCGTTCGCCCTTATTATAAACCGTACCGTGTAGGTAAAGAGGTTTACAGAGGTGCAAATGCTGGTGACTTTGCAGGTATTAACGTGATTGATATGCTGTTAGGACTGTGTAGTGCAAACGAGCCTAGTTACTCGCAAATGCTGGTGGATAAGTTTTTATATATGATGCCAGAGGATCAACAAATCCTACGAGAAGCCATGCGTATGCAAGGCTTTATGGATGACTTTTTACAAGCCAAACCATATAAAAATACAGATTGGTTTAAAAGCCACGCAACGTTATTTATTCAAGTGTGTAAATTACATGGCGACACCGCAGTCGGTCATCATAATCAACTGGTTGAAAAGTTTATTGCTCAGCCCTCAAAAAATATGCAACAGCAGCATATGAGCAAGGTAACAGCAAGTGGTCCGCCGCTTAATGTGTTACTTGATTCGCTCGAAAAATTAAGAGATAGGCGAGCCAGTGCCAAACGCGACGATATAAAAACACGTTTTGACGATCTAAATACACTTAAAGAATGGGTTAAATAGCATGCTTAAAAATGATTTTTGTATGGCCGATGGCTGTTATTTATTAAACCACTCGGTAGGGCGTCCTCTTAAAAATACACAGCAATATTTAGATCAGCATTATTTTTTACCATGGGAGAGCTCAAATAAAGAACCTTGGCAACAATGGCTGCCCGCAGTTGAGCAATTTACTACCGCGCTTGGTAAGTTATTTAATGCGCCTAGTTCGCAGTTTTGTCCTCAGGTTAATTTATCAAGTGGCTTAACAAAGTTGCTTATGTCGCATCCACGGCTACAGCAAAAAAATTGTAAAGTGCTAATGGCACAAAGTGATTTTCCGAGCATGGGTTTTGCAATGCAAAAAGCATTACCAGAGTGCGCACAAATTATGTTTATACCAGAGCACGAAAACCTAACTGATATTAGTGTTTGGCAGCGTTATATAACTTGTGATATCGATTTAGTTTTTATAAGCCATGTGTATTCAAATACAGGTGTACAGGCGCCTGTGTACGATATTGTAGCTATAAGTAAATTAACCAATAGTTTATCAATAGTTGATGTTGCTCAGTCAGCGGGTGTTATACCGCTTGATTTAAGCATACTCGATGCTGACTTTATGATTGGCTCGAGCGTTAAATGGTTATGTGGTGGCCCAGGTGCAGCTTATTTATGGGTTAACAAAAATCAAATAGAGTATTGCGAGCCTAAAGATGTGGGGTGGTTTTCGCATCAAAATCCATTTGAGTTCGATATTAACCATTTTGAATATAACGCCAGTGCGCTCAAGTTTTGGGGTGGTACTCCCTCTGTAGCACCTTATATTATTGCCGCAAATAGCATTGCTTACTTTGCAGAGCTAACTGCTCACAAGGTAAGGGATCATAATTTAGCTATGCTTACGCTTATTCATGAGCAACTAGGCAAATATGTTGCATCACCTATGAGTAGTGATAAATGCAGCGGGACAGTTATTTTGTTTTTTAACAAGCAGCAAGACCATGTACTTACAGAGCTTAATAAAGCGAAAGTCAGTGTAGATGCCCGTAAATTTGGGATACGAGTATCGCCACATATTTATAATACTCAAGAAGACGTTGCGCAGTTTATCTCGATAGTAAAACGAGCGCTTAAGGGTTTTGGCTAAGCTGCTGCTTTCTTTGTTTTAATGACTCTATTTTTTGCTGCGTTTGATTAATTGATGCGTCGTAAGCTTGCTTTAACGAATTTGTTTTAGTTGCGATAGCATCAGCAATAGACGAAGCGCCTAAACGATTGGCTTTATCTTGAGTCATGTAATCTATCTGCTGTTTTTTAGCTGCGTATTCTTTTTGGCTTTGTGCAATAGATAGCTCAAGACGCTTTATTTCTCGTTCTATTTGTTGAACTTCTAAGTAGTCATCCACAGAGGTGTCGGTAATACCTTTACCGGGCGTAGAGCTTTTGTATGCTTCAATTACGTTTATATTTTTAAGAGTAATAACTTGTGCATCTTTAGCGCAAGGCGTTTGGCTAAAGGTAGGAACGCCCTTAATTACACACTTATACACTGTTGTACTTTGTGCCAAGGTAAAAAATGGTGCTGCCGCGCAAACTGATAGCAATATGAACCGGATCATAGCTAAACCTAAAAGTGGCTAAAGTTGTGTTAATAATGCCCTAAGTTATTACTAGGCACAATTTGTTTAGTTTTTATAAATTTTAGGCACAAAAAAACCACAATTAAGTGGTTTAAATTAAGTATGGTCCAGAGGGAGGGATAGACTTGCTTGCATCCATGTAATCAATCGCTGCGCGACGCTTGCAGCGGCCCAAAATGTTCCAGACATTTTGTTGACCCCTGTCAATTTAGTATTGGTGTTAAATTTTAGGCACAAAAAAAACCACAATCAAGTGGTTTAAATTAAGTATGGTGGAGAGGGAGGGATTCGAACCCTCGATAGAGCTACAAACTCTATACTCCCTTAGCAGGGGAGCTCCTTCGGCCACTCGGACACCTCTCCAACGCATAACCGTTTGTATTGATGGAAGTAAAAAAAGCCACCAATTAAAATATGGTGGAGAGATAGGGATTTGAACCCTAGATGGGCTATAAACCCATGCCGGTTTTCAAGACCGGTGCATTCGACCACTCTGCCATCTCTCCGTGACGCAGAATAATACTTAGGTGATACCGCTGTGTAAATAGCAAAATGACTGTTTGCCTAAAAAACGTACGTAAATGAGGTTTTTTTTGTAAATAAGGGGAAATTAAGGCAATTTTTAATAAAATAAATAGGTTGCAGCAAACAAGGGGGAGCTAAATAAGTGACTTCATTTAGTGGTTGAGTGTTCGCTGCACCGAAAAATAATCATGGTTGGGTGATTATTTATATTGAGCTGCGCCGCTAAGTGCTAGTCTTTTACCAATAGTGTTAAGTTTAGCTAACATTCTTGCTTTACGGTTAGTTGGTTTAACTGCTACTTGAGCTGCTGCTGTTTGATTTAATGTGTTAATTGGTTTCATTATTCTGCTCCGGGTTGTATATGTTGAAATCGCGTGCATTTTGCACGTTGTTTGATTAAAAAGACAACGATAAAAATTGAGCCTGACGGATTAGTTAAACTAATCCTTATTGATTTTATTAACGTGCGGTTCAGTGTTTTTTATTATCGTTTTTGCATAAATAGTTAAAATAAAATCGGCTTTACTCTCATTTATACTGGTGTTTGTGTGTTTTTTATTTATTTATATGCATTTTACACAACCTTTTTTGACTAGTTATTCAGATTAAAAAAACTCAATTAAACTCTTTTTTATTCGTTCTTAAATACATTGTTGGAAACAAAAGCTTGTCACTACTAATAATTATTAAACCAAGTACAAAAAAACAGAATGAAAAATCACTAATGTGGCTTAAAAGCATTTGTAAAAAATGCAGTTTTTCTTATTGTATGTTTACTACAACGGGAAACTTTAACGATGACTGCGCTCAAATAAGGTTGCTACTGAGTAAATTTACCAAAGTAGTTGTACTTGGCGGAGACGGTACATTGAGCTTGGCGGTTAATGCGTTAATAGGGAGTAGCTGTACGTTAGCATTATTGCCTTGCGGTACAGGTAATGATTTCTCGAGAGGGTTTAGTTGCAAAGAAGATGATTGGCGAAAGGCATTATTTAATACACCGACAGCAATTGATGTAGGAAAAATTAATAGTCGCTATTTTATTAATATTGCAGGGGTAGGGTTTGATGCTCATGTAGTTAAAGCGATTAATGCTAAAGCTAGTTTTTCATCTTTTGATTACAGTTGGACGAGCATTAAGGAGCTATTTTATTATCAAGCTCAGCAGTTACAAGGTACGTTTAATAACGATGTTAGGCAGTATAAAAATTTAATTACCGTATTTGCTAATCATAAGTACTTTGGTGGTGGTCTAGAAATAGCGCCAAAAGCAGATTTAACTGATGGGCTGCTTGAGTGTTATCAAATGCGATCGGGTGGGCTTTTTTATAACGTAATAAGCTTTATGAAGTTGTTTTTTAAGCGCCATCAGCATATAAAAAACCTTAACTACAGTCGCTTAAATACAGCTTCCATAAAAACTGAAGGGTTATTGATTGAAGCAGATGGTGAACTGGTAGGTAAAACTCCTGCCGTTATTAGTGTACATGGGCAGGCTTTACTTTTTCATATGCCAATAAAAAAGCGCCTACAGTAGGGTAGGCGCTTTTACGTTAGTTGCGTTAATAACGCGTCTAACTGGGGACGGAGCCACTTTTAGCCATTGCTCTATTAGCTAAAAAGGCGTTAATTCGTTTTGTTGGGGTAAGCACAATGGCGTTACCTAATAGCACTAGGCTAAATCCTGCAAAGGTATTTGCGTGCCATTCAAAGCCTTCAAAAAAGCTACTCAGTGTTACTGCCACTAGTGGGAATAAAACAATAACGTAGCTGGCTTTTTCAGGGCCTATATTTCTAAGTAGAGCAAAGTAGCAACCAAAAGCGATTACAGTGCCAAATATTGATAGATAAAGTAGTGATAGCCAGTAACTTGGTGGAGCGTTTAAACTAAATTGCACATCGTTCATTAATACATATAAAGCCAAGCCTATAGCGCTGTATAACATGCCCCATGCATTGCCTTGCAATACACCAATTTGTTTACGAGAATTACGAACGCTTACCATATTTCCTAATGAAGCCACAAAGGTGCCACCAAGGGCAAGTAGTAACCCGACCAATGCACCATTACTCAAGTCGAACTGCTGTAACTGTGGCCAAAACAGACACGTAATACCTAATACAGCGAGTACAGCACCTGTGTAAATTCGTTTTGAGATTGGCTTACCAAAAAATAACCGAGTATTGACTATGTTCATAACCAGCAGCATTGAAAAGGCAATAGAGGTCATGGCTGAGGTAAGGTGATTTTGTGCCCAGTAAAGCATTAAATAATTTAATCCAAAATTACAAATGGCTAATAAAACAAAAAAGCCATGATCCAGTAACTTAAATCGCATGTCGGGTTTTTTGTACGCTACATATAACCACATTAAAAGCGCTGCAATAGCAAAGCGATAAAATAACGATAACTCTACCGCAATATCACCTAACTGAAACTCTATGGCTAACCAAGTTGAGCCCCAAATTAAAACGGTTGTAATGTATAGCGCTGCACTTTTCATGGTTAGTCTCTAAAGCCCGATTGAATGGCTATTTTAAGACCTATCTGTATACTTACCATATACAGAAAAGTAAAAATGTAACCTATACAGATTTGGTGTGTGATGATAAGACAAAAAAATAGCCAAGGGCATGAGTTTTTATATCAGCAAGTTATTCAGTTGATTAGAGATATGAGCGCTCAACAAGTTTTACTCCCCGGCGAAAAACTTCCATCACTGCGTAAAATGGCAGATAACTTAAATATAAGTATCCCCACTGTAAAACAGGCTTACCAGTCACTTGAAGATCAAGGGTTGGTAGAGGCGCGTGAAAAATCAGGATATTTTTTAAAAGTCGTTAGCATGGCGCATAATTTACCTAAGCGAGTTAAATTAAGTCGCGAACCTGTTGTGGTAAATAAACAAGCCTTAATAGAGCAGGTGTACAGCGCGATTCATCAAGCGAACGTAGTCCCTTTTGGTATCGCTAACCCAATTGCCGCAGCACCTACCGATAAAGCACTCGCCAGAAACATGCGCCGCGTAATGACTATCGCAGGCAGTAAAGCCATAAACTATGGCCCAACAGATGGGTTTGTACCGCTGAAAAAGCAATTAGTGCATCGCTATTTAGATTTTGGCATTGGCATTGATATGGACGAGCTTGTTATCACCAATGGTGCACAAGAAGCCATGGCTATTGCACTTAAGTGTGTAACAAAGCCAGGCGATGTAGTGGCTATTGAGACACCTTGTTATCACGGGATTATAGAGCTAATAGAAAGCTTAGGGCTTAAAGCGCTCGAAATACCACTGTGCCCAGATAATGGCATTTGGTTAAGCGATTTGGATCGCGCTTTGAATGAACATGACATAAAAGCGTGTTTATTCTCGACAGCAATTAGCAACCCTGTGGGCAGCTTTATGCCAGATACAAATAGGCAGCAGCTGGTGGAGTTACTCGAAAGCCACGACGTAGTGCTTATTGAAGATGACGTATACGGCGATTTATATTTTACGGCAAAACGAGGCACACCTGCTTTAGCGTACTCTAAAAAAGGATTAGTGATCAGTTGCTCATCTTTTTCTAAAACGGCAGCGCCTAGCTATCGTGTGGGTTGGGTCGTTGCCGGTAAATTTGCAACACAAGCACGGCGATATAAACGAGCACTAAGTTGCTCCGCTTCGTTAATAAACCAATGGGCGTTATCAGAATTTATTGCCAGCGGCGAGTACGACCGTAACTTAAAGGTACTCAGGCAGCGCCTGCGCGATAACAAAGAACGTATGCGATGGTGTTTACAACAAGCTATGCCAAAAAATACACGTATAAGCGATCCAAAAGGAGGCTGTGTAATGTGGCTAGATTTAGGAGGCGAATACGATAGTCAAAAATTATTTTTACTTGCTCTTGAGGTTGGTATTAGTATTACCCCTGGGCTTATTTTTTCAGCCTCTAATAAGTATAAAAGCTGCGTAAGGTTAAGTTATGGTGTGCCGTGGAGCGAGCAGATAGAGCAAGCAATTATTACTCTGGGTAAGCTCACTTTATTAGCTAAAAAGTAATACCAATCTGCTTATATATGGGGTCTATTTAACGTTAAGAAAATTACGCTAGAACTAGGCAAAAGTTTTTGTATCTAGTTGTTCTAAATAAAAAATTTTTAACGACGTTATAGTGCAATTTAATTCGTTAAATTGATCAAAGATTTATTCAGGTTGGTATAAGTTTGGGAAACACAAAAAAGCAGCATTTAAGTAAACTTAAGTGCTGCCAAAGGGATGTTAAATAACGTTTGCTGTACTAATTCTGTTTAAAGCTAAATAACTGGTAACCTTTAAGCTCTGGCACTTGCATTACTAATTGCTCTTCTTGTTTTGCAATATCAGCAAAGTTTTCACATAAAGAGTTAGCTCTCTCTTCAAGTGCGCTTGCATGTAGCTCTACTTTTTCTTCTATTTGTGCACCCATATTTTCCATGCGCTGTTCAAAGGCATCCATATCGCCGCCTGAACCAAGTAACTCAGAACCTAAAGCCACTAAAATACTGCCCATTGATTGCATTACTGCTGATTCAACCGCTGTTTCTATCTGCTGCTCAAATTGTTGTTCAAAGTTTTCGCCAAATTGATTAAAACTTTGTTGGCCCATTACAAATGTACCTTGCTGGTAAAATGTGTTTTCTACCTCAATTTTAATGTCGTCCATAAGCTCAGACATATTATCAAGACCGTCAATATTAAATGCACTGCCTACTTCTTCTAATGCCACACCGGCAATTTTAACACCCTCTAACGCTATGTTAGCTACTTCAGGTAATTGAGTGCGTAAGCTGTCAGAGTACTTATTCAGTGCTTCGCGTTGTGAGCTATTAAGCGCTACAAGCTCGCCATTTACGGTTAAGTCACCATGGGCATTAAATTGCATAGTTTTATTATTGGCAGTAAAAATTTCTAATTCGTTTGGTTTAATACGTACATCGTTTTTAAATTCGACGTTACATTCATCGTTACTAAATGAAATTGCAGAATCGTTGTCGTTATGAGCCATAGCGGCTGGCGTACAAATTAATGCGCTAACTAATAGTAATTTTTTCATGTTTGTTCTCTACTTTTTGTTGATGACGATTAATTAATAACAAGTTTGATGCCAGTTTTATTTTTCCATAAAAAACAATTGATTAAGTGTTTTTCTTTATTTTTTAGCAAGTCAAAATAATTAATAAATAACTATTTTTTAGTCAAATTGGCTAACTAATAAAAATTAATAAATTTTATTTATCGATACGATAAAAAACTCTCACTTTCCTCAATTCAAATTTAGCGCTATTTATTCACATTACTGACATGAAGACTATTTACAGTAGTCGCGTGGCTTTATTTTGATGTTAATTTGCAGTGCACTTTGGCATTAAACATTTTTAATTTTACCGGCTATTGCGATAATAAAATCCTTGGTTGGTCTCAAACACTTTATGGAGTGGGTTGTGGGTAAGACATTTAGTTACGATGCGCTAGATGACGATTTTGTTGAAGACGAGTACGAAATGCTCGGACGTAATCAACACGATAAGAACAAGCAAAAGGTTAAAAAGAAGTTGGAAGACTACCTTGAGCAAAAACGCTTGCGTAAAAATCTAGGCGAAGACGATTTAAGCGATTACACCGATTAAATTTCACTAGTATAAATAAAATACCAATTAATATTGAGAGTTTAAATGTGCAGTTATGCGTATGTTTAAGTTTCAATAGTATTGGCAATAAAGAGGCCTTGCGCCTCTTTATTACTTTTTAAAGCGTACTTTTAGCCTGTGCTAATGCTTTTTGAATTGTAAGTTCTAGCTTTTCGGGTTTAATAAAAGGTGCATAACGTTTAATTGGTGTACCGTCTGCGGCAATTAAAAATTTAGTAAAATTCCACTTTATTTTACGTGTTAAAAAACCAGGTAAAGCCGATTTTAAATAACGAAAGATTGGGTGAGCATGCTCACCGTTTACATCTACTTTGGCCGCCATTAAAAAACTCACACCAAAATTAATTAAGCACCCTTGCTCTATTTGTGTTGCGTCGCCGGGTTCTTGCTGACCAAATTGATTGCACGGAAATCCCAGAATAACTAAACCTTGGCTGGCATATTTATTATGCAAAGCTTGAAGCGACTCGTATTGGTAGGTAAATCCACATTTACTTGCGGTATTAACAATAAGCACAACCTTCCCTTCAAAATCATTAAAGTTGATAGGTTGACCCTGCAAGCTTGTTGCGCTTAATTGATGGAATTTGTGCATATTGGCGTCTTTTTATTGTTGTTAGCCGCATTTTAACCTGAGTGCAGTATTTCATAAAGTATAAAGATCGCACTAATTTAAAATTAGAAATAGCCCCATACCGGCAAGCGTAGTGTAATAAATATTATGTGTTTTGTAGGCAACAATAATGGCGACTATTGCTGCGCTTAAATAAGGGTTTTGCCAGTTTAAGTTAATGCCATCTTCATTCAAAAACACGATAGGCACCCAAATTGCTGTAAGCACTGCTGGTGCGCTAAAGCTTAAAAATTGCTGCATTTTAGGGCCTACTTTAAACGGCAAAGCACGGTGTAAAAATAAATAACGCGTAAAAAATGTAATGCACGCCATGAGTAAAATAGTCGTCATCATGGCGTTACTTCCTTTTTAGTGGTTAGTCTTGCTGTGCTGTAACCTGCGGCCATTGCCAGCAGCGCTGAGCAAACAAGCCATAACTCAAATCCTGTGCTTTTTAAAAGCGTTGCGCTAATGCCTGCTACAATTACCGTAACGAGTGAGGCCAGATTTTTAATGCCCGGAATAACCAAAGCTATAAACGTGGCAGCAATGGCAAAGTCGAGCCCTAAATTAGTTAAGTCGGGCAGCATTGTGCCTGCTACAATGCCAATTAACGTCCAAATATTCCATGCAATATAAAAGCTAAAACCAGCGCTCAATGCGTATATTAAACGTGTTTTTGTTCTGTACGCTTTTCTATGGTGAGAAAATGCAAATAGCTCATCGGTTAATACAAAACTTACTGGTAAGCGCCAACGCATAGGTTGGTCAATTACCTTATGACGCACAGCTAAACCGTATAAAAAGTGCCGAGAGCTAATAATAAATGTTGTGAATAAAATTGTGAGCAATGGTGTGTTGCCCGCCATAAGTTCAATTGCAACAAGCTGTGCAGAGCCTGCAAAGACTAATAACGACATTGCTTGGGTTTCTAGTGCACTAAAGCCATTTTGAATCGCTAAAGAACCACATAAAATACCCCAAGGAACAACGGCTAAACACAGAGGTAGCATATCTAAAAAGCCTTTTAAAATAGCTTTTTTAACTGGTTGCATGATATTTACTCGCACGGCTTGTAGAATGGCTCATAAGGATACCTTAATATTATGATGTTAAAGTAGTTAACGAATTAGATAATACTGTTTTTTTAAGGATAGGCGCAATGACGACGTTAAAAGTGTGGGATGGGTTTATTAGATGCTTTCATTGGTTTTTGGTTGTAAGTATTGCGGTGCTTTATTTTAGTATTGAAGAGGGCATGATTGAGCTTCATTTTGTTGCTGGGTTCTTTACTTTAGCACTCATCGTAACGCGTTTAATATGGGGCATTATCGGAAGTAAAACTGCGAGATTAAGTGGGTTGCTGCACTCTCCTCGTGCTATTTTAAAGGCACTAAAGACACCAAGCGACTCGCTAGGTCATTCAGCACCTGGCAGTTGTATGGTAATGGTATTTTTTATAATTATAATTACGCAGCTTATTACCGGGTTAATGAGTAGTGATGGCATTTTAACTGACGGCCCGCTTGCTCAATATGTGTCTAGCGATACGATTGATTTTGCAAATTGGCTACATGAGCTGAATTTTGACATTTTACTTTATGCTATTGGTTTACATGTATTAGCTATTATTGTTTATAGAATAAAAGGTAAGCCGCTAGTTAAGGCGATGATCACAGGCTCAAAAGAGTTAAAAGCGGATGACTCTGAGGCTAAAGTGACAAAAGCGTCTTGGCCTGCGTGGCTAATATTTATATCTTTATTGGTGTTGCTGATATTTACGTGGGCAAAAGAACCTTTAACTTATTTATTTAGTTAAAAACACATTAAACCAACCTTAAAGGGTTGGTTTTTATTTTTGGTTACATTCTTTTGTTTGATTGTTATGCGGGGCCGAATTATAATCGCCGCATTGCTGGCAAACTAATCGAAAGATTAGGGCGCAAAGTTTCCGGTCTAAGGCTTTTTATAAAGCTATGGTAGCGGGACTACTGCATAACGTGTTGTTATGTATCACTTGCCCTCAGTGTATTTTTTGTGTATCCATAGTGTATGGATAAGATTTTGTAACTCTTAAGGTGTTGCCGTGTTTATGCATACGTCGTTGGCCTGTGGAAAGTGGTCAACAATAGGTTGCTTAAATCATCATACCCAATTGTTTATTGGCGATGTGGTGAGTGTAACCTTTTATGACATGCAAGGAGAGCTAGTTAGTTTATCATTTGATTACAAAATCACCTCGCTTGAACAAGGTGAACCTCACGCATGGCCACGTTTAGTTGCCGAGCATATTAACGTGCATGTACCCCTTGTTAGCGCAGGTAAAATGACCGAACAAGGTTTAATTGTAGCCTATAGAAACAATGAAATTTTTGCTTTGCAAAGCAGTGGTATATGTAAAGCGCATGTCGATTTTCATTGTATTGCAAAATGCGATGAGCGTGTTGTTAATAACCTTGATACTTATGATTACGTGTACCCTGAAAATTGTGAAAACTATAATGCGGGTACAAAGGTATTGCAGCCAAAAACAGGGCATGTTTATCAATGTAGGCCTTGGCCATTTAATGAGTTTTGCCGCGCGAGTGACGATAAAAAGTTTATGTTCGAGCCCGGTATTGGACAAAGTTGGGCTATGGCTTGGCAGCAAATATAAGGCTGTTAGTGAATTATCTTCCCAAAGGTATAGCGGTTTTAGTAATGAAGCGTTTACCGTTTTAGCCCATCCAACTATTGGATGGGCTTTTTTATTTTTATGATAAACTGTAAATCACGTTATTTTTTTAATTGGTTTTGTTGTGTCTCGTCCTGACTATTCTTTAAGTTTATTACCTAATTTCCCGATTGCTAAACAGCAAGCCCATACATTAAGTACTCATAATAAAATACGCACTGATAATTACTATTGGATGCGTGATGACGATCGTCAGGATGAGCAAGTACTTGCACATTTACATGCTGAAAATGCATATTGCGATGAACAGTTAGCTGCAATGAAGCCACTCCAAAATACACTTTTTGAAGAGTTAAAAGCACGCATTGTAAAAGACGATAACTCGGTACCCGTTAAAGACGGGAAATACTGGTATCACTCAGAAGTTCGTGGTGATGATGAGTACTCTCGCCATTATAGAAGCACGAGCATAAAGGCTGATAATAAAGAGCTTTTACTCGATGTGAATATATTAGCTGAGGGATTTGAGTTTTTTGAGCTAGGAGAAGTCGCACTAAGCCCATGCGAGCAGCTTATGGCTTACTCTGAAGATACTGAAGGTCGTCGTATTTATAATGTTCGCTTTAAAAGCTTAACGACCGGTGAAATGCTACCTGATGTACTTGAAAATACAGAAGGGCAGGTTGTTTGGGCTAACGACAATAAAACTGTTTTTTATGTAAAAAAAGATTTAAAAACGCTACTAGGATACCAAGTATTTAGGCATGAGCTTGGCAGCGAGCAAAGCCAAGACGTAATGGTTTACGAAGAGCAAGACAGCAGCTTTTTTATGGGGCTTGGTAAAAGCCGCGACGAAGGCTTAATTATTATTGATTTAGCATCGACAGAGACCAACGATACATGGGTGCTTGATGCTAATAAGCCCACTGACGAATTTAAAGCATTAATGCCGCGTGAAGATGGCCACGAGTTTGACGTAGATAAGCTAGGTGACACATTTTATATTGTGACTAACTGGCAAGCTAAAAACTTTAGATTAATGACGGCAACAAACGAAACGATTGCTGATAAAACACAATGGTTTGAGCATACAGCTCACAGAGAAAATGTACTACTTGAAGGTGTAGAGTTATTTAATGACTTTTTAGTATTGAGTGAACGCGAGCAAGGGCAAGCTCGATTTGTAGTTGTTAATAGGCTAGGGGATCGTATGGCACTTGAGTTTGCCGATCCTTGTTATTATGCTGCAATAGCAATGAACCCAGAGCCAGACACTCGCACTGCGCGTATTTATTACTCAAGTTTAACAACACCAGGCTCTTTATATGATGTTGATTTAGCAACTGGCGAAAAAACACTACTTAAACAGCAAAAAGTACTCGGTAGTTTTAATGCCGATGACTATCAGTCGGAGCGATTAATGGTAACTGCTCGCGACGGAGTTAAAGTACCTGTATCAGTTGTTTATCGAAAAGACAGCTTTAAAAAAGATGGCACAAATCCGTTATTTCAATACGGCTATGGCGCCTATGGCTATACGATTGATCCTAGTTTTTCTAGTTCGTCACTGAGCTTGCTCGATCGTGGCTTTGTTTATGTTATTGCGCATGTTCGAGGCTCTGAAATGCTAGGTCGCGAATGGTATGAGCAAGGTAAAAAAGAGCATAAACAAAATAGCTTTAGTGACTTTATTGATGTGACAAAAGCGCTTGTTGATCAAGGTTATTGTGATAGCAATAAGGTGTTTGCCTCAGGCGGCAGTGCCGGTGGCCTATTAATGGGGGCGGTTGTAAACCAGGCACCAGAGTTATATTGCGGTGTTGGCTGTCATGTACCATTTTTAGACGTATTAACCACAATGCTTGATGAGAGTATTCCGCTCACAACAAATGAATACGATGAATGGGGTAATCCAAATGAGCCTCAATTTTATGATGTAATTGAAGCTTACTCACCTTATGACAATATTAGCGCACAAAACTACCCGAACATACTCGTTACTACCGGTCTTCATGACTCACAAGTACAGTATTGGGAGCCTATGAAGTGGGTTGCAAAAATGCGTGAACTTAAAACAGACAGTAATATTTTAGTCTTTAAAACCGATATGGATGCAGGCCATGGCGGTGCATCAGGTCGTTTTAAAAGCTTAGAAGAAAAAGCCCTCGAAATGGCCTTTTTTATTGCGCTGTTAAATTAACTGCAAAATCGGAAAATTGTATTACTCTATATATAGAAGTTGATATATATAAGGTAATTTATGTTTGGAGCACATGGCGAATTTCAGATTTGTTCAAAGCCCCCTCATATGTATTTAAAATTGAAGGGGAGCTTTAACAATGAAGGTATAACATCATTAACTAATGGTGTTATTCAAGAATTGAGCTTTCACCCTGAAAATACGATTAAGTTTGTGATTGTTAACTTAAAAGAGTTTGAACTGTTAACTTTAGATAGTCTTGATTCGTTAGAGGCCTATTTTGCGGGTGTAAAAGAACGTGGCTATCAACGAGTTGACTATATAAACATTAATATCATAGCTAAAAACATGTTTGAAAAAGTATGGAAAAATAGCGATGTAGAAGTTAATTTTTATAAAGATACCGAAAGCTATTTATTAGTGCATCCAAGTGATAGTTATATAAAACAGAACTGGTAATTAATATGAGTATTATAAACCGCTACTGAAGAGGGCTTATAATACTCTCTAAACACCCTTTATAGCGCCTTGAAAGGTTTAAGCACATATCGTTTTTAAGTCTGACTTTATAATCGCCACTGTCAGTAGGCATCAGTTCGCAGATAGCTTGTTTTCTTACCAGCGTTGAGCGATGAATACGAATAAACCCTTCTGGCTCTAGCTGCTGTTCAATATTTTTCATGGTTTCGCGGTGTAATACCGGTGTACTACCTTGGGTAAAATGCAGCTCTACATAATTGCCCGCACCATTAATCCAAATAATATCTTTTATATCAATTAGCCTTACCTTACCTACATCTTTAACTACGATATGTGATGATGGTTTTTCGGTTTGTGTGCTTTGTTGATATTGACGTTCGGCCGCGCTTGCAATCGGGCAAAGGTGAATCAGTTTATCAAAGCATTTATCAATACGTGGTGCAGTTGAATCTACTATTAAAAAATCAACAGCGCCAACTTCAAAAGCAAAACTCGCAAAATGACCCGACTGGGCAATAATGACTAACTTAAGCTTTTTAGCTAGCTCTGTTAAATGCACTATTTGCATAGGGTCAGCCAGATTAGTTAGTTCGTAAAACAGTACGTTGTATTGATCTGTATCTATCTGATCTAATCTGTTTGCCTGAATAAAAGATTGAGATTCAAAGTGTCGGTGCTCTTGCACGCGCTTTGTTAAAAATGTTGCAAACTTAGTGTTACTAACAAAAGTTAATGCATGAAAAGAAGCGACCATTATTTTATTTCTCTTGCTGTATATAATAATAAAGACCGTGCTTAGCGGAAAAACTGTTATGAAAAGTACAATATATTTATAAAATAATTGTGACGTACTAATTCGTCCCATCAAACTAGCTATTCATACCAAAGATTACGCCTAATAAATAACGTACGTAGAGTGTTTAAATAAATCCCCTTACTGTAATCCGCGAAGTAACTATTTAGTTACAAAAATAACAATTCAGGGGAATTATATGACATTAACTAACAAAGGTAGCGCGCGATTATTTAAAAAATCGTCGTTAACAGTTGCGCTAAGCAGCGCTATACTTGCAAGCATTTCATTTCAAGGTGTGGCTGCAGAAGATGACGAAATTACTAAAATAGAACGTGTACAAGTTACAGGCTCTCGCATTCGTTCAGCTGAGGCGATGTCATCAGCGCCTATTCAAGTTGTAGATAGCACAGCAATCGACGCATCTGGTTCATTAAATATTCAAGATTTACTACTAGATAATCCAGCATTTGGTTCACCGGCAATCAGTCGTACTAACTCAAACTTTAGTACAGCTAGTGCAGGTGTTGCGACTGTAGATTTACGTAATTTAGGTTCTAACCGTACATTGGTATTAGTTAACGGTCGTCGTTATGTATCAGGTGTACCAGGTAGCTCTGCTGTCGATTTAAACACTATTCCGAGCCAATTTATTGAACGTGTTGAAATTATGACAGGTGGTGCTTCATCTGTTTATGGCTCTGACGCTGTTGCTGGTGTAGTTAACTTTGTTTTAAAAGATGACTTTGAAGGCGTTGAGTTTGATGGTCAGTACGGTGAATCGAGTGAAGGTGATGATGAGTCACGCCAATTTAACTTTACCTCAGGCTTATCAAGCTCAGATGGTAAAGGACACGCAATGTTTCACCTTGGTTACTCTGATCAAGGCGCTGTTTTCTCACGTGACCGTGATCGCTCAGCGGTAGACCAATTTTCAGGTATTTTCTTCGAAGATGATCCAGTAGCAAATCCAGGTTCTGTATTTGATGCAGTAAGCCCGTTTTTATCTTCATTTCCACCACAAGGTCGTTTTAGCGCTGGGGATGAAACATTTACGTTTAATGATGCAAACAACCTACAAAACTCATTTAGTACTAATGGCGGCGATGGCGTAGCTGCAAATGGTTTTAACCGAAGCGGTGTACGTACAATAGCAATACCTACAGAACGTTACTTATTTGCCTCAAATGGTAGCTACGAGTTAAGCGACAAGCATAGCTTTTTTTATGAAGGCACTTACGCTGCAACAACAACCGTTTCTGAATTAGAGCCATTTCCTTTTGCCTCTGACGACATTTATGCAAATGGCCAGGTACCAATTGAATTTAATGTAAATGGTGAGCTTTTACGTAACGCGTTTGTTCCAGACGATATATATAACGCAGCAACCGATACCGACGGTGATGGCGCACGAGATATCTTCTTTGCAAAACGTTTAAGTGATATCGGTAATCGTGGAGCACGAGCAGAGCGTGATACATTCCGTTTAGCACTTGGTTTTCAAGGTGAAATAGCCGATGGTTGGTTTTACGATACTTACTATGTATACGGTAAAACAAAAGAGCAACAAGTTTCAGGCGGTCTAGTTAATGTACAAAGCTTCCGTCAAGGTTTAGAAGCTGTGATCGATAGCCAAGATTTAGATGGTGATGGTATTACTGATGAGGCTATCTGTATCGATGCGACAGCACGTGGCTTTAATTGTGCACCAGTAGACATTTATGGTTTTAATTCGTTATCGCAAGGTGCTATTGATTTTGTAAGTGCACCTAGTTCGCTTTCAACGTCGGTTGAGCAAGAAATCATTGGTGGTAATATTTCAGGTGATTTATTTGATTTACCAGCAGGTACGGTAGGTATTGCAGCTGGTTTTGAATACCGCGAAGAATTTTCACGCAGTGAATTTGATGCACTACAGCAAGCAGGTCTTAATGCGGGTAATGCAATCCCAGCAACAGAAGGCTCGTTTGATGTAACTGAGTATTATGTAGAAGCAAATATCCCTGTGCTTGATACTGTAACAATGAACGCAGCTGTTCGTTTATCTGACTATTCAACTGTAGGTAGCACTGAAAGTTGGAATGTGGGTGTTGATTGGGAAGTAATGGATAGCTTACGTTTACGTGCTACTCGTGCTCGTTCAACACGTGCTCCAAATATCGATGAACTATTTTCTCCGCCTTCACAAACTTTCCCAAGTGGCTTAAACGATCCATGTTTAGGTGTTACTAATAGTGGCGGTGGTGCTGCTGGTGATGCTTGTCGAACAGATGGTGGTGTTACAACTAATATCGCTTCAAATGGTGAGTTCACGCTTAACCAGTCTGACTTACAAGGCATTAGTGGCTTTAACCGTGGTAACCAAGATTTAAAAGAAGAAGTTGGTGACTCTGTAACAGTAGGTTTAGTATTTACACCAGAAAACCTAATATCAGGACTAGATATTACGCTTGATTACTTTGATATCGAAATTACAGATGCAATAGTATCAACACCTCGTCAGTTTATTCTTGACCAATGTTATGGCGGCGGCGATACAAGCTTTTGTGACTTTGTAACTCGTCGTAGTGCGCCATCAGGTAATAATAGTGCTGGTTCACTAGAATTTATCGACAGTGGTGTATCTAACAGTGGTGGTTTAGGTACAGAAGGTGTTGATTTAACACTAACGTACTCTGCTGATATTGGTCCTGGTGCGTTTAGAACTCGCCTTGCTTATACTTACCTAATCGATGGTTATAGCATTCCACTTCCAGGCGCTGATAAAGATGAGTTTGCTGGAGAAATTGGTGCATCAGAGCATAAAGCTAACTGGAACTTTGGTTATAAACTTAACGACTTTGATTTTAACTGGAGCTTAACTTACATTGGCGCTGCAGACTTTGATGATCAATTCTTAAGTGGTTTTGGTATTGCTCCAGGTGGAGTAGGGATTGGTTCAGTAACGTATCATGATGTTCAAGCAAGTTACCATATCAGCGATTCAACAGAGCTTTACGCTGGTGCAAGTAACTTATTTGATAAAGAGCCACCACGCATTTTATCGGGTGTGAGCGGTTCAAGTACTGGTACTGAAACTGATGCAGGTACGTACGACCCAATTGGTCAATCATTCTACATAGGTTTTAGAAGTAAATTCTAACCAACAATAACGACACTAATATAGTTACTTAATTAGTTACGTTCACAAAGCCTCAGTATCGCTGGGGCTTTTTTATTGGAAAAAATAATAAGAGCAGTAATGCTTATACATTGTTTATCCCAATATATGAGCATTGTGCCCACTTAAACCAAAAACAACGCCACTGGTAACAGGGGCGTTGTTTAGTATTGGGAGGAGACTAATATAGTAACCGAATCGCTTGATTATTTAACGATTTATCCCTATTTGTGGCCCTCTTCATTGAGGGCTTTTTTTTGCTGGTTTAGTCTAAGTAAGCCTTTAGCATCCAAACCAATTTTTCTTGCTCTGAGATGTAATCGCTCATTAGTGAGGCTGTACCTTCATCGTCTGCATCACCAGCTTGGCTTAAAATATCACGCTGCATGTGAATTAATGTGCTGTAACCAGCAAGTAGGTTTTCTACGGCTGTAACGCCATCACTAATACCTTTAGCTTCTTTGATTTTACTTACTTCAAGGTAATCAGAAAATGCATGTAGAGGTGCGCCATCTAACGTTAAAATACGTTCTGCAACTTCATCTACTTTTAGAAGTAGTAAGTTATAAATTTCTTCAAACTTAACGTGTAGTTCAAAAAAGTTACGGCCTTTAATATTCCAGTGAAAGCCACGCGCGTTCATGTATTGAATCTGGTAGCTACTCAATAATGTATTGAGTGACTTTATGATGTCTTCGCTTTTTGCGCTGTTTAGACCAATTGCGTTTACATGTGACATAACTTGCTCCTGAATAACCGTTTGTTTGTGAACTTGTGATAAGTATTACTAATTTCGATAAATTAGTAAAATCGTTTAAATGTATCTAGTTAATAGTTTTAACCAATTAGCTGTTTTTGATACCTATATTCACTTTAGACTATTAATAGAAGTGGGTCTGATTAATAAAAATACTACCCCTCAAAAGTAAATAAACCTCAAAAGTATATAAATCATGATCTAAAACAAACTTTATTCAAGGTAATAACTTAGCTATTTTTTTATTGATGCAGGTCAAAAATCATCCACCCTAACGGCGCATAATAATGTTGTCGAAATAATTAGGAGAGATAACATGCATGCAAAAACAGCGAAACAAAATAAAGCAGAGTTAATAGTGGTAGGAATTGCAGTCATCGCATTTGTACTTGGGTTAGTAGCGCACTTAGCGGGTGCAAGCTTTGCGAACTCAGATTTTTTTGGCTACATTGCGGCGCCGATTCCGCTTATATTGGCAGTGGTATTTTTAATTAGTTATAAAATAGCAGCCAATGCTGAGGATTAATCTTTCTCGTTTAAGCACTTTAAAATGTAATCGAGTACTTGGCGCGAGTAAATCATACTGGTATGGCTTAAATGAAACACTTTATGTTCGGCCATACCTTTAAGTTTGGTTTCATCTAGTAATACAGTGCCATCTGACTGGCTACCTTTGACTATTAAGGGCATAAGCCCAATAGGTAAATCGCCCGCAATACTGTAAAGCTTAGCTTTAAAAGGCCAATTACCATTTTTAGTGAGTAAAAATTCAACACTATTTTTTAAAAATGATTCAAACCCTTTTTGCTTCATTTTTTGCGCTATATGGCTGCCTTTATGTGGAGTACCCAGTGTAATTACCTTCGTAACATTCTGGCTAGCAGGGGAGTTTGCCTCTAGGTAAGCACGTGCAATAAGCCCTCCCATTGAGTGGCATACAAGCGCTGCAGGTTCGTTAGAAATACACTCATCAATTTGTGCAAATATGGTATCGCGGTGAGGGTCGAGCGTATTATAGGTAATGTTTAATACCGTCATCCCCGATTCTTCAAGTCGTGAACAAAGTGGGCGCATAACAAAGCCAGACATATACAAGCCATGTAAAACAATAACGTGTTTAACTTTCATATGCTCCCTAATACCAATTTTATTAAAAACATGATCATTCTAGCGTATTAAATAACCCGCTACCTGCGTTAAAAATTATTTATATAGAACAACTATATGTCATAATTTTCGCCTTGTTATCGACTTATTTATTTGTCGCTATAATAGATAACTAATTTAATGCAATTGGTATAACCTATCTTAGTTACATCAATTGCTGTGGTTTTATTTCAATGTTTGTTGTATCGGTATTTACCCATACTTCACCATCTTGAATGGTAATGGCGAGCTTAATTCCACGATCAACCAAAGCAGCAAGTGCTTGTGTTGCTGCATAATCAAGGCTAAAAACACTTAGATTTTTAAATTCATACAATTTAGGTTGGTGTTTTTGCCACCAAATTGCTTGATTGTTTTCACCATAAGTATATAGCACCACTTTTTTAGATTTATTACAGGCTTTTTTAAGGCGTTTTTCATCTGGTAAGCCAAGTTCAATCCATAGTTCTATTTCTTCACTATAGCTTACATGCCAAAGTTCAGGTTCATCATCAGCGCTTAATCCTTTAGTAAATTCTAAACCATCACAGCTATTTAGCGCAAAAGCGAGTAAGCGAATCATCAACCGCTGATCGGTTTCTGAAGGGTGTTGAGCCAAGGTTAAATTAAAATCTTGATAAACGTGGCGGTCCATATCGCTAAGCGATAACTGCACTTTCATAATGGTGGATTTAAGAGCCATAACAACTAATCTGAAAAAATTTGCGTCAGTATAGCGCAATTAAATGAATTGCCAGTTAAAATAGCGGTTAATTATACGTTAGGAGTTAAAAATGGCTATCCAGTGGTTCCCTGGGCATATGAATAAAGCCCGCAATGAAATTAAAGAAATAATGCCACAAATGGATGTGATCATTGAAGTGCTTGATGCGCGCATTCCCTACAGTAGTGAAAACCCGATGGTGGCAACCTTGCGTGAAGGTAAGCCGGTCATCAAAATTTTGAACAAAGCTGATTTAGCTGATCCTAAAATGACTCAAATCTGGAAAGATTATTTTGAGCAAGAAAATGGTGTTAAAGCGATTTCTTTTGGACATGATAAAGCAGCTGAAGTAAGTCGTATAAATGAGCTTTGTAAAAAGTTAGTGCCGCATAAAGTGGGTGCAGATAAGCAAATTAAAGCCATGATAATGGGTATTCCTAACGTGGGTAAATCTACGTTAATTAATGTACTGGCTGGACGCATAGTTGCAAAAACAGGTAATGAACCTGCGGTAACCAAAGCACAACAACGCATTAAGCTTGAAGACGGTATTATGCTTTACGATACGCCAGGTATGTTGTGGCCAAAAGTAGAGAATGAAAACTCAGGTTATCGTTTAGGCGCTACAGGTGCCATTCGTGATACGGCGCTTGAGTATGAAGAAGTAGCAAGTTACACCGCTGAGTACTTATTGCGTGCATACCCTGAGCTTTTAAAAGCACGTTATAAAATTGCCGAACTACCTGAAAGTGATTGGGAGTTTGTTGAAATGGCGGGTAAAAAACGCGGCTGTATTCGTGGTGGTAATCAAATAGACACATATAAAATGTCTGAAATACTAATCAACGAATTACGCGACGGTATTATTGGCCGTATTACTATGGAAACTCCGCAGATGCGTGAGGAAGAAGAAGTAATGGTTGCTGGTTTACGCGCCGCTGCAGAAGCTAAAAAAGCAGCTAAAGAAGAAGAGAAGCTTCAACGCCGGGCAAGAGCTCGTAAAAACCGTCGTTAATATTTAACCAGAGTTCAGGTTATTTAATTAAAGTGATTTAGTTTTATTAAATTACAGACATAAAAAAAGCCCGTAAGGGCTTTTTTAGTTTCATATCTACCGTCACCGATATGAGCAATGTAGCAAGTAAAATAGTAGGGCGGTTACTCATCATCAACATCAAGGGGCGTTGCGGTTCATAACAAGTAACCATAGCTGTTTACGTGCGCCACACGTTGTTTCAGGGTCGAGAAACAAATCAATTCATTCCTTAACAAGTGGTATGCAATCCGTCTTGTTGATATTGATTATCAGTTAGATCTAACTGTCTGTCAATACCTAAATGCAAATAATTCTTATTATTGTGGTGCTTGTTTTTTATTCATATATAAATCGGCTAGTTAGCACTGCCATTTCATAAAAATGCTTATCTTGGTTAAGCAATTAAGAATAGATTTTTAATACTTATTAAATAATTTGATATGGATTTTTATTATAAAAGTATTAATCTTTCAAAGTTAAAATAAATTCAAGCTAAGAATGATTTTATCGCCTTCCAAGACAGCTACTGCTTTGATATCAAATCAAATAGTCTCTTGTAAAGTCTTAGCCCCCAAAGATCAATAGCCTTTAATTAGTGGCTAAAAATATTCGTACTTAATTGGATGTTTTAAGCCACTAACGCACTTTATTTGCTGTTATACGTAAATTAATCTGCTCCACTAGTACTTTATCCTGCTTGTTTAGACGCCCTACAATGAGCAAGAAATCACTACCGTCAGTTTTTATTACTTTAATGCTTGTGTTATCAAGTTTGGTTTTACCGTAGGTGGTTTCTATTTTTTCTATGTCTTTAAAGTGACTAAGATCCGATTCAAGCTTACCGTCATCGTTTTTGTAGTAACTAAAAATATAGTTCTCGGTTATTCCGTTACCGTCTTCTCGGTAATCAAATACTGCATCGCTATAAAAATAAAGTATTTCTTCGTTTTCAGGTGTTAGGCGATTACGTTTTAAAAAGTGTACTTGGTAAGACCATAAACTATCGCCTTTTATAATTGCGGCATTGGGTAAAATATTTACTTCTTGAAGTACGCCTAAAAATAATAGAGGTGCAAACGCAAGCGAGATTAAATACTGTCTAATTCGCCAGTACGAGTTGTAATGTAGGGCTTCTTTACTTGTATCGGTTTGTTCAATGTAGCTAACTAGAGGCAACCATAAAAATGGCATTATACAAATCACTATGGTTGCGTATTCGTCCATACGATAAGCAAAGACGCTGGCGAGTACCATTAGCCAGAGTGTTAAGGCAGTCCAGTTAGGCATTACTCTATTTTTGTTTAACTGTTGTTGGCTGTGCTCTGCAAGTGCGAGATACAAAGGGTAATACCATAAAAACGCAAATATACCTCGAGCAATAGGCATAATACTTGAGTTGTCGCGTTCTTTAATGGCTTTAAAGTTACGATAACTCCAATAATTAACAAATATGCCTAAACTTAAAATACTGTAAATAATAAACTTACTTACAGATACTGCATAAAATGGACTATCTTCAAATTTCACTTTTTTTGCTGACTCTAATCGCCAATCGGCAAAAAAGAATATGAGTACTAAAATATAGCCAGCCAACACATATTTAAGCCAGCTATAACCAAAGCTATCTAGCACATCAGCTGTTGTTTGAGGTGTTTCGGTCGTTTCCGCGTATTTTAGAATAGGGTAATGGGTTGCTGATATTAACTTTTTACGCTGTGCTAAATAATCATCTATTTGAGCGGCTTTAATATGATCTTGTTTTGCGTAATAGTCATAACTCAGTGTTAAAACATTATCATTAAATTCAGTAGTTGTTTTTAGGTTGAAGTAGTCGTTATCAATTTCTTGTTGATCGCTATCAAATCCCCAACCTTTTTCTGCAAAATGCAGTTTTATTGTGGTGTTAATTATATTGGGGTAGCCAAAGTAGAGTGGGTCGGTGCGATTTACCTGCTTTGGTTCGTAAACGCTATTTTGTATTTCATTCGCGTAAAAACTAGCTTCGTAGCCTTCGTCTGTTTTTTCCCAAAATTCACTAATTAAATACGATTCTTTGGTTATTAGTTTACCCGTTTGTTCTTGTTCACTAATAGTCATTGCTTCATTGATTGATAGACCATTTAAAAAGCCTTGGTAATACTCGAAATAAGATTTAGCAACGCTATTTAGACCACTGCTGGCTATATTGCTTCTTCGGTTAATAGCTTCAAATTCAGCATAAGTGTACTGGGTTTCAAAACGTGATGGCTCAGATACTTTTTCAGCAATAAAAAAGTTATCTTCTACAGATACATTTGTATGTACAGGTTTTTGCGCCATTGAAGTTAAAGTGTTTTCACCTTTATCAATAATTAGGGCATAGCCATAATCAGGCTGTGCTAAATATTCGAGAGTACCACGTTGGTAGCTAACCGTAGGATCGAGCCAGTAGCGTTTTCCGTTTTGTTTAAGCGTAACAATTACGTGATTAAATACACTTGCAGAAGGTGGGAGTTCTTTTAAACGTTTGGTTTCTTCTGTATCAACTAGCGCGGGGAAGGCCTCTATATCCATCGCTTTTAATAACGAAATAAGCAGTACTGTTTTATCTTTACAATCGCCGTATCGTAGCGAAAGCGTTTCTGAAGCTGACGTTGGTTGATGCGAGTTAGTGCCCATTTCAAGCCCTAAATATCGAACTTCGTCTTGGCTAAAGCGCAGTGCTGCGGCAATTTTATCTGATGTTTTTGTGTGTTTTGCTTTTATTTTTTCAGCTATATCCAAAATGCTATTTGGGGTTTCTATGGCTGATTGATAAAGCGGATATGCCCAGTTAACTACCTGACCCCAATCGTCAAACTCAGAAAAGTAAACTTGTGTATATGGGTCGTACCACGTTGGGGTTTGAGAATTCTGCTCCAGTAAAGGTTCTTCAAAAAGAGTTATAGAATAATCTTTGCCATATTTATTAAGCGTTTCTTGAATATCAGCTGCGCCGTTTATTGTATTAATATGTAAAGGTGTTTGTTTACCCCAAAGTACACGCATATTCTGTTGCACTACGGGTACCGACCAGTTTAGCGTGCGTCTTGTACTAAATTTATTAGCATATATAGGGTTGCTACCTGTCACTGTGTAGCTGTAATCGAGTATGTCGCCACTGCGCATATCATCAATAATAATATTGAGTGATAAGCTACCATTATAAATACGATCAGCTAATTCAGATTCACCTTGTATAACCGTCATTCTCGCGCTACCAAGCTTATCAATGCGCTCATTATTTCTGATAATCGTTAAGCTGTTTAATGTTAGCGACTCGTAACTTGGATCAAAATCAAGATTAAGCTGGCTTATATAATCAACACCACTTTGATTTAAAGCTTTCATAACCAAACGCGTATAGCGTTGCTGTTTTTGTCTGCTCGGTATATAGGATTGGTTATCAAGTAACAAATAAAGTGTGCCGTCACGTACCTTGGTTATGTCGGAATGCTTGGGTTGCTCAATAATATGTGTATTAACCCAATTAGCTGGTTTATCTATTTTATATTGCTGCGCAAAAATACTATGAGAGGAAATTAATAAGGTAAGTGCAATTAGCCAAGAGCTGAGTCGAAGGAAGTTCCATTTCATTGTAGGGTCTTATAGTTGTTTTTATAAATACTATTGAGGGAATAATGTACCAAATTCAGGCTTTTTTGACAATGAGATGTTAACAAATTCATTGCTGAGCAGTTAATTAATAGTATATAAATGAACTCTATGTAAGTGCGAAACGCTTAACTCCCCCCTCAAATGTTCCTGAAATGATTTTTTAGTTGTATTGCCAAATCATAATTAGTTAAGCCTACTTTATTGTGGGCTTTGTTAGAGCTGCAAAAATTCTATCTATTTATTCGTACGGTAATCATTCAAACCTTTAAAAGTGTTTATAAATCAAAATATA
This sequence comes from Pseudoalteromonas sp. NZS11, assembly GCF_015864765.1. Classification (NCBI taxonomy): domain Bacteria; kingdom Pseudomonadati; phylum Pseudomonadota; class Gammaproteobacteria; order Alteromonadales; family Pseudoalteromonadaceae; genus Pseudoalteromonas; species Pseudoalteromonas sp. NZS11. Next base: position 47,332 of record NZ_JADYWP010000011.1, read on the forward strand.
ACAGTAACTGTTTTTGCTCTTTTTGTTCATGAACTTTATGAGCAAAAAGCACATAACGATCATCAATGCACCTTACCTTCTAAATATTTAGTTAATTTCACGTTAACAATAAGCTGCGAGTTAGATAGCAGTTTGTCGTCGCTTATCTACCTGACAATAAATACATACACAAGCGTGGAGAAAATAATGAAAGGAAGTAACACACAACTCGCTTTGGCAGTTGCTGCTGCATTAGCAAGTACATCCGTTTTAGCCGATAACGATACGCAAAAACTACAAGAGCAATTAGATGCGTTACAAAAAGAAGTAAGTGCATTAAAAACAACCAGTGGTTTTAATTTAGAGTTTGGTGGACGGGTTCAGCTCGACTACAACTATTTTGATGGTGCTTACAATGCCGATAACGAGGGCTCTGGCGGGAGCGATTTTTTCCCTCGTCGTATTCGTACTTACGTTGAAAGTGAGCACGGAAATTGGGATCACAAGTTGTTACTCGAGTTTGCCGAAGGCACTGCTGAAATAGTGATGGCGCGTGTTCGTTATGCGTTTGATAACGGACTTAAAGTTAAAGCAGGTAAAATTCGCGAAGATATATCGCTAAATGCATTAACCAGTTCAAAGCACATTAATACGATTGAGCGTAGTTCGCTTGCCAATACTTTCTCCCCATTTTTTCGTTGGGGCGCTTCTGCCTATCAATATTTTAAAGACTCTGGCTTTCGTTACGCGATAGGCGTTTATAAAAATGATGCATTTGGTGCAACAGGTAGCGATGAAAACGACAAGCTTACTCTTGCTATTACTGGGCGTGCTACATGGTCGAGTGCATCACCTGGCGATGTAATTCATTTAGGCGTGTGGCATTCATATCGCGATATGGGTGGCAATGAATTAGGCGCACGTTTTGCGCGTGGTGAAGTACGCGAGACTAATACTCGCCTTGTTGATTATGCTGCTGGTGGTGTAACAAGCCCACTTGATAGTTTATCGCAAACCGGTCTTGAGTTTGCTTATCAGGCGGATTCTTTAACACTTGAGGCTGAATATGCAAGCCGCTCACTTGATGCCGCTAATAGTGCTGATTTTTTAGATGGCGAGCGCTTTGATGGTTTTCATGTATCGGCAAGTTATTTTTTAGGTGGCGAACAGCGCCAATACAAAGCGAGCTCTGCATTATTTGTACAACCTAAAAATATTAAAGATGCATGGGAGTTGGTGGCACGTGTTTCAGAAGTAGACGCTACAAGTCGCTTACAAGGCACAAAAGCGACAACTTATACATTAGGTACATCTTATTACGTAAGTAGTGATATTAAGTTTATGGGTAATCTAATTTACAGCGATGTAGAAGGTGCCGGTACTACTGCGCTGGTTGGCGACGAAGACTCTGGTATGGGCTTTAGTGCACGTATGCAGTATTTATTTTAAAGGGATACACAATGAAATTATTTAAATCATTACAAACGACCATACTTGCAGCATCGTTAGTACTTAGCAGCCCAATCGTAATGGCCGACACTCACTTTTTAATCCCAGGCGGACCTGGTGGTGGTTGGGATACAACAGCCCGTGGTATAGGCGAAGGTTTAGTTAAGTCGGGCATTGAAAATAATGCATCTTTTCAAAATATGTCTGGTGGTGGAGGCGGTCGTGCTATTGCCTATTTAATTGAGTCGGGCACTAAAAAGGGCGATATTTTAATGGTTAACTCAACGCCTATCGTATTGCGCGCGTTAAGTGGTCGAATTCCTTATAGCTATCGCGATTTAACACCTGTAGCCAGTATGATTGCAGATTATGGCGCGTTTGTAGTGCGTAATGACTCTCCATTTAAAACTTGGGAGGATGTTATTAAATCAATAAAAGAAGATCCAAGTTCGGTAAAAGTGGCGGGCGGTTCTGCTCGCGGCAGTATGGATCACTTAGTGGCGGCTCAAGCAGTTAAAGCTGCGGGTATAGATGGTCGACGCCTACGTTATATTCCTTACGATGCAGGCGGTAAAGCGAAGGCTGGGTTGCTTTCAGGCGAAGTGAATTTACTTTCTACTGGCTTAAGTGAAGCGCTTGAAGTAGCTAACGGTGGTCAAGCACGTATTTTAGCGGTTACATCGGGTGAGCCCTTACCTGATTACCCAAAAATACCCACACTTAAGTCACTAGGTTACGATATGGAATTTGTTAATTGGCGTGGTCTTTTTGCTGCACCTAATTTACCCGCTGAAAAGTTAGCACAGTACACAAAAAAACTACGTGAGTTGCAAAGTACACCTGAGTGGGAAGCTGTACGAGCTCGTAACGGTTGGCTAAATCTTTTTCAAGAAAAAGATGAGTTTATTAAGTCACTAGAAGCGCAAGAAGTGCAGCTTAGAGCTGTAATGGAAGAGCTTGGCTTTATCCGCACATTGCCGTAATCGAGGTTTAAAATGACGAATCGAGAATTAATAGGGCCAAGTTTATTCTTGGCGCTATTTACTTTATACGCTGTGGTTGCATGGCAAATTCCGCTACTACCGTTTGAAGAATACGAAACGGTTACCTCAGCGACACTTCCTAAAGTATATGCCGGGTTTGGTATTGTGGTGTGCTTACTTTCTATTGGTTCAACATTGCTTAAACCAAGAGAGAAAACTAATACCGATGATGTTCTTGAAAAGTCACACGTACTGCGCACCTTTGGTTTATTAATATTAATGGTAATTTATAGCGCGGCGCTGGAGCCAATTGGTTTTTTAATTTCTACTAGTGCGTTTTTGCTTGCGGGCTTTTTTGTGATGGGCGAAAGACGTAAGGGAATTTTGCTATTTGCATCGATACCGGTTGCGGTAGTTTTTTGGTTTTTGATGACTCAAGTATTAGGTATTTACTTGGTTCCGGGCGATTTGTGGAGTTAAGTTATGTTTGATGGAATTATGCTTGGTTTGTCGACCGTGCTCGACTTTAATAATTTAATGTACGTTATAGCAGGCTGCTTGGTAGGTACTTTTATAGGTATGTTACCAGGATTGGGGCCAATTACCGCAATTGCCTTAATGATCCCAATTACTTACAGCATTGGCGCCGATTCGGGCATGATTTTAATGGCGGGTGTTTATTACGGCGCTATTTTTGGTGGCTCTACGTCATCTATTTTAATTAATGCGCCAGGCGTGGCGGGTACGGTAGCTTCCTCCTTTGATGGCTACCCGCTTGCTAAACAAGGGCACGCAGGTAAAGCATTGGCAATTGCTGCTTATTCCTCCTTTATAGGCGGAACGATTGGCGCCATATTATTAATGGTAGCTGCGCCTTTATTAGCAAAAGTGTCATTGAGTTTTCAATCCCCTGATTATGTTGTGCTGATGTTTTTAGGCCTAACAGCTATTGCAGCATTTTCAAATAAAGGGCAATTTTTAAAAGCAATGATGATGACTGTGTTTGGCTTGATGCTAGCAACGGTTGGAATTGATCCATCATCAGGTACTGACCGATTTACCTTCGGGCAACCTGATTTACTCGATGGAATAAGCTTTTTACTGGTTGCTATGGCAACATTTGCATTAGCCGAGGCGCTTGTAAATGTTGTAAAACCAGAGAAAAAAGATGCTAAAAACATTAATGACTCAGACACACCGCAAATAGGTTCAACCAAGTTAAGCAAAGCCGAGATTAAAGAGATAGCACCAGTGATTGGTCGCTCGTCTATTTTAGGTTTTATAGTGGGAGTGTTACCGGGTGCTGGTGCAACTATTGCGAGCTTTATGGCTTATGCAACAGAGCGAAATTTAGCGCCAAAAGGTTTAAAAGAAAAGTTTGGTAAAGGCTCATTACGTGGTTTAGCTGCACCAGAGTCGGCAAATAATGCGGCGTGTACAGGATCGTTTGTTCCACTGTTAACGCTTGGTATTCCGGGCTCAGGTACTACGGCAATTATGCTAGGTGCTTTGATTGCTTACGGCATTCAACCAGGTCCAATGCTTATGCAAGAAAACCCAAGTGTATTTTGGGCGGTTATTGTAAGTATGTACTTTGGTAATATTGTACTGCTTATTTTAAATTTGCCGCTTATTCCTTACTTTGCAAAAGTATTAGCAATGCCTAAGTCGGTACTCACCGTGATGATATTGTTCTTTAGCTTAATTGGTGTTTACTTAGTGTCCTTCAATACCTTCGACTTATTTATGATGGTAGGATTTGCGGTGGTTGCGCTAGTATTGCGATTACTGTCATTTCCTATGGCACCATTATTATTAGGTTTTATATTAGGAGATATGATTGAGCGAAACTTCCGTCGTTCAATGATGATTTCTGATGGCTCATTAAGCTTTTTATGGGATCGTCCGCTAACATTGAGCATATTTGTAATTTCAATTTTAGTGCTGTTGTTTCCGTTAAAAGATTATTTAATGCAACGCCGTGCAGACAAAGTAAATGCATAATTGAGAATGAAATGAAAAACACCAACAAGCTAAATCCATTGCAAAACATGGTCACAAAACCTAAGCGATTAGAAACACGTTTAATTATTTGGGTAACAGGATTGTGTGTATTGCAGGCTTTATTATTTGGCGCGTTGGTGTATCAACTTACAGCGCAAAGCTTACATAACCATATTGGTGATAAAGCATTAGCTGTAGCAAGCAGTATTGCCACACGTGCTGATGTAATTAATGCACTGAGAATACCTAGTGACTTAACCGCTATTAACATGCAAATTGAAGATTTACGACAGCTTGTAGGTGCTGATTTTATTGTTGTTGGCGATGAAAATGCGCTTCGTATTGTGCATCCAGATGAAGATAAAATTGGCAAAAAAATGGTCGGAGGCGATAGCCAAGCTGCATTAAAAGGTGAACGCTATATTTCGGTGGCCCATGGTAGCTTAGGTGAATCAATTCGTGGCAAAGTGCCGGTGTACGCAGGTAATAATGAAATAGTAGGCGTTGTATCGGTTGGTTTTTTAGTACAATCAATCGATCCGCTTATTCTCTCTCGCAGTAGTGAAATTTTAATATGGGGCTTAATACTTGTAGGTTTAAGTATACTGGCGGCTATTTATATTGGACAGCGTGTCAGAAATGCTATTTTTGGCCTGCAGCCAGATGAAATTGCACGTTTGTTTTCAGAACAAGATGCAATTTTAAATACGGTACGCAGCGGTATTATTGCACTCGACCCGGACGGAAAAGTACGAAAACTCAATCAACGCGCCTGCGAAATATTAGATAAACCAACTTCAATTATTAATCAGAACCTCAGCTTAAACGATTTATTACCTGAACATGCAGAATTTTTATTGCGTAATCAGCGACGTAAAATAGTGGGTTTTGAATTATTTGCCGCCGATAAACGCCTTATATTATCGAGATTTTCTTTGCAAGTGCAAGGGCAGGCGGATGGTATTTTACTGAGTATGCGCCCCTCTGATGAACTTGAGTATTTAAGCCAACAACTTACTAAAGTTCAGGCTTTTGCAGAGCTTTTAAGGGTACAAACTCATGACTATTCTAATAAGCTCAACTTAATTGGTGCGTTAGTGCAAATGGGCAAAAACGAACAAGCTATAGAAATAATAGGGCAAGAAAGCCAGGGCTCTCAGGCACAAATTCATAACTTGTTAGAGCGCATACAAGACCCTGTGCTTGCTGGTTTGTTGGTGGGTAAATATCATAAAGCAAGAGAATTAAATGTTGCGCTTGAGCTTAACCCCGACAGCCTACTTGGTGTTATTGCACGTAAAGATATGCTCGAGCGAGTTGTATCTATTTTAGGTAACCTTATAGATAATGCGATTGAGGCTGCTATTAGGTCATCGAACTCTCGCTCTGCAAAAGTACGGGTAACCGTTGATGAAACCAGCCAAACTCTCTTATTTGATGTAGAAGATACAGGCTTTGGGTTAGGTTCTGACCATGATGTTATTTTTACCCCTCAGTACAGCTCTAAATCAGGAGCAGAGCATGGTATTGGTTTATATTTAGTAAAAACAAATTTAGACTCATGCGGTGGCACGTTAGAAATTGGTGAGTCAGACCTACTTGGTGCAAGACTAAGTGTTTACATTCCAAAATAATAAGAGCATTAAACATGACGTATTCAGTAGTAATAATTGAAGACGAAGTAGAGGTAGCACAGCTATTAGCGCAGTACTTGTTATTACCAAATGGTGTCGCAGGTAGTCAAACGCCAAAGCAAAGTTTAAGGCAAGCACAGTATCAGGTAGTGGGCATTGCAGGTAATTTAAGCACGGCAACAGCCTTACTGCATGCAATTGAACCCGATTTGATTTTACTCGATATACATTTACCTGATGGTAACGGACTTGATTTATTGACCGACTTACGACGTCGAACGATTAAAAGTGAGGTTATGCTGCTCACTGCTGCAAAAGAGGTCGAAACCCTTGAAAAAGCAATGCAGTTAGGTGCATGCGACTTTTTAGTAAAACCATTAATGTTAAACCGACTTGATCAAGCACTCGCACGTTTTGAATCACGTCAGCAATGTTTTTCTGATGCAAGTGAAGTAACGCAGTCAATGGTTGATACGTTATTTGGTTCAAAGCAGCAAACCAACACGTCTGTTCGTTTACCAAAAGGGGTCGATCAACTTACCCTGCAAAAAATACATGATGCTTTTGTAGAGCACGCAACCACTGCATTTACCGCTCAGCAAATGGGCGATTTGGTTGGTGTTAGTCGCTCTACAGCACGCCGTTACTTGGAGTATTTGCTTGAATCAGGTAAGTTAACAGCGGATCAAAGTTATGGCAGTATTGGCCGCCCTGAACGTTGCTATAAAATAGCGAAGTAACTTTTTGTACCTAAGGCTTAAATATTAAATTTCATTTATTTCAATGCCTTACGTTTTTTTTGTTATGTTTGATATTTAATAGATTCTGACGATAAAAAAAATATGTTGAATTGATTGCATTTTAAGCGGCTTGTATGGTGATGTTCGCTTTAAGTGATGTTATACTCCTGCGGAATAATTTATCGACTTTATTAAGAGCAAAATTAATGGCAGATTTATCGAAGTACAGAAACATTGGTATTTTCGCGCACGTTGATGCGGGTAAGACCACGACTACTGAGCGTATCCTAAAGCTTACTGGTCAAATCCATAAAACTGGTGAGGTTCATGATGGTGAATCTACTACTGACTTCATGGAACAAGAAGCTGAGCGCGGTATTACTATTCAGTCTGCGGCTGTAAGCTGTTTCTGGAAAGATCACCGTTTTAACGTTATCGATACTCCTGGACACGTTGACTTCACAGTTGAAGTTTACCGTTCACTTAAAGTACTAGATGGCGGCATCGGTGTGTTCTGTGGTTCTGGTGGTGTTGAACCACAATCAGAAACTAACTGGCGTTATGCTAATGATTCAGAAGTTGCACGTATTATCTTCGTAAATAAATTAGACCGTATGGGTGCTGATTTTTACCGTGTAACTGAGCAAGTACGTAAAGTACTTGGCGCAACTCCACTAATCATGACTTTACCAATTGGTATTGAAGATGAGTTTGTTGGTGTTGTAGATGTTTTAACTAAAAAAGCATACGTTTGGGATGACACTGGTCTTCCTGAAAACTACGAAATCACAGACATTCCTGCAGACATGGTAGATAAAACTGACGAGTATTATGAAATGCTTGTTGAAACTGCCCTTGAGCAAGACGATGCACTACTTGAAGCTTACATGGAAGGTGAAGCACCTTCTTTAGAAGACATCAAACGTTGTATCCGTAAAGGTACTCGTGACCTTGCTTTCTTCCCAACATACTGTGGTTCTGCGTTTAAGAACAAAGGTATGCAGCTTATTCTTGACGCTGTTGTTGATTACTTACCATGTCCTACAGAAGTTGATCCTCAACCTCTTATGGATGAAGAAGGTAACGAAAATGGCGAGTTCGCAGTAGTATCTACTGACGAACCTTTCAAAGCGTTAGCATTCAAAATAATGGATGACCGTTTTGGTGCATTAACATTCGTACGTATTTACTCAGGTAAACTAAACAAGGGTGACACTATCCTTAACTCGTTTACTGGTAAAACTGAGCGTGTTGGCCGTATGGTTGAGATGCAAGCAGATGATCGTAACGAATTAACTAGCGCGCAAGCTGGTGACATCATTGCTATCGTAGGTATGAAAAACGTGCAAACTGGTCACACTCTATGTGATCCTAAGCACCCAGTAACACTTGAGCCAATGGTATTCCCAACTCCAGTAATCTCGATTGCTGTACAGCCTAAAGATAAAGGCGGTAATGAGAAAATGGGTGTTGCTATCGGTAAAATGGTTGCAGAAGATCCATCTTTCCAAGTTGAGACTGATGAAGATTCAGGCGAGACTATCCTTAAAGGTATGGGTGAGCTTCACTTAGATATCAAAGTAGATATTCTTAAGCGTACTTACGGCGTAGACCTTATTGTTGGTCAACCACAAGTTGCTTACCGTGAAACTATCACTAAAGAAATTGAAGATAGCTACACGCATAAGAAACAATCTGGTGGTTCTGGTCAGTTCGGTAAAATCGACTACCGCATCAAGCCAGGCGAAGTTGCTTCAGGTTTCACGTTTAAATCATCAGTTGTTGGTGGTAACGTACCTAAAGAATTCTGGCCTGCAGTTGAGAAAGGCTTCAAGTCAATGATGGGTACTGGTGTTCTAGCTGGCTTCCCTGTACTTGACGTTGAAATTGAACTTTTCGACGGTGGTTTCCATGCCGTGGATTCATCTGCAATCGCGTTCGAAATCGCTGCTAAAGGCGCTTTCCGTCAATCGATCCCTAAAGCGGGCGCACAACTTCTTGAGCCAATCATGAATGTTGACGTGTTCACTCCAGAAGATCACGTTGGTGACGTAATCGGTGACCTTAACCGTCGTCGTGGCATGATGAAAGACCAAGAAGCTGGTTTAACAGGCAGCCGTATTAAAGCTGACGTACCGTTATCAGAAATGTTCGGTTACATCGGTACACTACGTACAATGACATCTGGTCGTGGTCAGTTCTCTATGGAGTTCTCACACTACGCTGCATGTCCGCAAAACGTTGCTGATACAGTAATCGCTGCAGAAAAAGAGAAAAAAGCTGCTAAGTAATTAGCTCTTTAACTCTTTAAAAAAACCCGCACATGTTGCGGGTTTTTTATTGCCTATAATTTGGTTTTATTTTTTAGTTGTTTATAACTACTTTTTATTATTAATTAGTCCTATGTTACTAATTAATAAAAAGGTACTAGAGAGCAATTTATTTACCTCAATCACTTAATTGGTTGGTTTATAAGAGGTTAATTGTAAAGTAAATGTAACTGTATGAATTTTAAGAACTTCTATTGATGCATCTATATACGTAATGTAGAATACTAGCACTTTTAGACTAGAGCTCTAAAGTCAGATAAGGAAGTCTCCGCAGCAGAGACGTTTGCTATTAATTCTATATAAGACGTAACAATCATGAAATCTATTAAATTAGCACCAAACTGGTGGCTACAATTTACAAAATGCGTTTTAGCATTCAGCTTAATATTTTTAATTCATATTATATTTTCTGTGAACCTAAAAATTGTTTTTCTCACTGTAATGCCAGCTCTACTGATTATTACTACTTTTAATATTCTTCATCTTCGTTTTTTACATTGTTATAAAGCAGGCATTTGTTATACGCGTTTATGCACAAAGCGTTATATCAATAGCGAGGAAATTAGTTGCGTATCATTTAGTTCGTTTTTTCTTTTCACCATTTTTAAGGTGGAGTTAGATAATGGTAAAACGTTCCATTTTTATAACTGGCAACTTGATGATGAAACGCAATCAGCTATTTCTAAAATGTACTGCAATAAGTTAGCTAACAAAATTGAAAATATTAGCGATAAATGCAATGCTTGATCTTTAATTTAGATAGCAAAAAGGAGCGATTAATCGCTCCTTTTTTGTTTTTGTATTTTATAACGCGCTAATTAAACTTTTTTATAGCCTTAGCTTTTAGCGCTTTCATCTTTAGCCTGCGTGGCTTCTTAAAAGACTGGATAGGCATTGTTACCAACTGCTCTTGTGGTAGTGCCGGTATTGTTTGTGGATAAGCACCTTCCTTTGGTACCGAAATTTCTTTTAGATGTATTTTAAGTGCTTCTAGAGTTGAGTCGTTATCAACTTCACTAGGGCAAATAAATATACCTAACTTTCTTAGTTGTACACCGAGTTTAATGCTACTGGTATAACGGATAATCGGAGCGCCTAATACTAAGCCCAGCAATATAGGTGATAACCACCAAAAGAATACTGGTGTGAAGTAGTAAGCCGTACAACCCCATGCAATAGCCACAATAGTTGAGAATAACGTATAACCAAACGCCTCTTTCCACGGAACCATACGACCTTCGCGCGGTTGCGCATCCCACTTCACTTTTTTACCTAAAAACACACAAAGTACAAAGTAAGCATGAAATACCATCATTAATGGGGCAACAATAATAGCAAATACGGTTTCAATGATTGAGCCTAGTATGAGCTTAATTGAACCACCAAAGCGTTTGTTTCTATGTATTAAGGTGACTATTATGCCCATTAGTTTAGGCATTAATAAAATAACAATAGTTAAATACAAGAGTGAATCAATCAGATCGGTTTTAGCTATTTGCCATGTAGGGAATAATTGATAAACACGGTTAAAGTACACATCACTATTTAATGCGCGCGTTACTGCGTCAATAGTACTTAGCGCTAGCATTGAGAGCCAAATTAGTGATGAAATATAGGCTGTGGCACCGAGTAAAAAGTGTAGCTTACTCATTAATTTTAATTTTGATGATGATAGTAAACCTAAGTGCTGAATATTACCTTGCACCCAGCGTCTATCGCGTACAGCGTAGTCTAGAATGTTACTTGGTACTTCTTCATAGCTGCCTTCAATATCTGATAGCAACAATACATCCCAACCAGCACTGTGAAGTAGTGAAGCTTCTACAAAGTCATGACTTAAAATTTCGCCGCCAAAAGGTGCATTACCTTTTAGTGTTGGCAAGCCACAGCACGTTATAAATGCTTCAACTCTAATGATTGCATTATGACCCCAGTAGTTGGCTTTATCAGTTTGCCAAAAAGCTGAGCCAGTAGCGAGCATTGGGCTATATAGCACTGACGCAAACTGTAAAAAGCGGCCAAAAAAGGTATCTTGACGAACAGGGATCGGAATAGTTTGGATCAGGCCTGCTTGTGGGTTGTTGAGCATACTTGTAGTAAGCTCTAACATACATTTCCCGGTCATTACGCTATCTGCATCAAGCACAATCATATGGTCGTACTGGCTGCCCCAGCGCTCACAAAAGTCGGTTAGGTTACCTACTTTACGGTGTTTGTTATCTTCGCGACGACGATAAAAAACGTTTTTAGCCGTATCACCTAAACGTTCACACAATGCATGCCATGCACTTAGCTCGTTTTTAGCTATTTCTGGGTCTTGCGTGTCGCTTAATAAGTAAAAATCAAAGTTTGCAAGTTGGCCTGTTTCTTTTAACGATTGCAGACTAACTTCAAAGCCCGCGATAACACGGTGGGTGTCTTCGTTGTAAATAGGCATTACAACGGCGGTTTTTTGGGCGTTAATTGCCTCACTATTGAACTCAATTGGTTTAATACGCTTTAGCGTAAGTGGGTCAATTCGTAATAGCTGTAATACAAAGCCGATTGTTCCACTACAAAAGGCCGTTACAATCCAGGCAAAAGTGATTGAGAATAATACTAAAAGAGCATACTCAAGTAATGTCATACCGTTTGAGCTTAAAATCTCAAACATAATAGATATGCCGTAGCCAGATGTGCCAAGCGCTGCAATAGCAAATAGCCAAACTCTTAATGTTTTGAATGGCATTGGAGTGCCCTTACCTTTATTACTTGATGTCATTTGGGTACCAAACATAACTCCATACCTCGCTAATTTCTTTGTCACGTAATTTTAACGATAAACGCATATCAACGGGTTGATCGTCCTGTGGTGCAATTTTAAAGGCTACACGCCATCCGCGTGAATCAGGCAGTTTTTGTACATTCACGTCGGTTACTTCGCCTGTTGTAAGTTGAATGTCGGCATCTAGCTTTAACTGTTCAGAGAGTTGATTTATTTCTGACCCAGTAAAATCAACAGTAAATTGGCGATGGCTTTTTGGTGGTGGATTGTCTTCACCTGGTAAAGCGGCGCTACCGATTCTTGTGCGCAGTACTCTCGCTTTTTCGTGCTGAGTTAAAACTGCATTAAAGGTCGTCATTTTGTAGCTTAGCTTTAATGAATCACCGGCTTTCATTGGCTTTTCTGGTACCCAGTAACTGACGATATTGTCGTTAGTTTCTGTGTCAGTAGGTATCTCTACTAGCTCTACACGGCCATTTCCCCATTCACCTTGTGGTTCAATCCATAGACTAGGGCGGTTGTGGTAATGTGCTTCTGTGTCCAGATAGTTATTAAAATCTCGATCTCGTTGAGCTAACCCAAAACCTTTTGGATTATTGTATGAAAACGAAGTTACACTTAGCTGTGAAGGGTTGTTAAGAGGGCGCCATACCCATTTATCATCAGCAGATTGAGTTAATAGGCCATCCGAGTCATGAACTTCAGGGCGATAGTCATCAAAAAATTTGGTACTGTTTTCACCGTGGTAAAACATACTCGTTAATGGAGCTACGCCGAGCTTTTTAATGTCTTTACGTGCAAATATCTGCATATCAACATCAACTAGCATATTAGTTGTAGGGTCAACATTAAACTTGTATGCACCCGATATAGATGGGCTATCTAATAATGCAAAAATGGTAATTTGTGTTTGGTCGGCCTTTGGTTTAACTAACCAAAACTCTTTGAACATTGGAAATTCTTCACCTGAATTTTCTGCAGTATCAATGGCAAGGCCTCTAGCTGATAATCCATAAACTTGCTGAGGGCCAACAACTCTAAAATACGATGCTCCCTGAAATACCATTACTTCGTCTTTATACTCGTTAGTATTTAACGGGTAATGCACACGAAATCCAGCATGACCTAGTTGAGTATCCGCAACACTTTTAGCTATTTCTTCTTGTAGTGGTGCAGCAGTGCCATCGTATTGGTAAAAGTCAGTACTGAAAGGTAAGCGACTGCGTTTAGAGTCGCTATCAACGGTATTTATTGTCACAGGTGTTTTATATAAAAAACCAGGATGGAATAATTGCAGCTCGTACAGGCCTTCATCTTTCCATACTGCTTTGTCTTTTTTAAATCGAATTGAACGGTAATCTTGATAATCAATATTGTTAAGTGCTTCAAGCTCAATGTTTTTAGGCGCCACGTATTCTTCGCTTGCTAACTTTTTAGCGCGGGCGCTAATTACGTCAAATAAGCTACTTTGTGGGATTGCTACATCAACGGTTGCAGCAATCGCTTGGTTGCTATTGCCCCAAGTCGAAAAAATAATAAGTAGACCCAGTAGTGGTGCTGACTTCTTTTGCCATTTAGGCAGATTTTGGGTTAGTTGTTTCATTCTCATTCCTTTATAAAAACACGACTTATTTTTACGTTTAGGGTAAATATTGATTTTATTTTGTAAGTATCTTCTAAATAACTTAGAGCAAAATTTAAACCTAAATAAAAGTTCATATTTTTCAATAGGTAATATTTATATACATAATTCACTGAGGTTTTTTTGTGTAAAATTCACTCAAATGTATGTAGTTGTTACTGATTAATTACTAGAAGATTCACAGATCGTCTGAACATATTACGGGGGGTTTAATGAAGCTTGTCTGAATTACATTTGTATAAAATAAAAAAGCCGCAAGAGCGGCTTTTAAATGTTTAGATTTAACTTAGTTATTTCTTTTTAAATCGACGCACTATTGATAGTGGTGCTAAAAGAAGTGATAACCATAATAATGAACCTGCATCATTATCATCATCTGAGCGTAAGTTATTTACTTTCACGGCTACTTTTTCAACGTTAGATAAGTTACCCACGCTATCCTGAGCTTGCACTGTTAAAGTAATACGATTTTCAAATTCGTAATCAATCTCTCCAGCAACAATTAGCTGCCCCTGATTGTTAATAGAAACGCTGTCATTATCAGATGTAATAAATTTAACAACTGGTGATTCATCGGCATTTGGATCACTAAAATCGAGTGTGCCGATAATTGTTCCAATTGCGCTGTTTTCATCGACTGCAAAAACTTGATCAGCTTTAATAACTGGCGTTTGCTCTTCAGGTGTTAAAGTGATTTCAGATTTAATATCAATAATTACAGGGTCGTGATCTGATGCGCGGTATGCACTTTCAGAGTACAAACTAGATTGTTGACCTTCGCTTTTAAACTCTACATTGTAATCAAGAGAAATAGGTTCATCTGCGTTGATGTGCCAATCTGTTGCTGCGACAATTTTGCTAAGTAGTGATTGGGTAGCTACTGCATGATCTAAACTACCAGCGCGACCAGAAAAGCTGTAAGAATAACCAAGCGTATCACCATCAATTTCTGCAACTACATTTTTGTAGCCTTTATCAGCAAATGCACGTATAGGATCTTCCATTGCGTAAGCATTCATATCGCCGACTAAAATAGTATCTTCGTCGTCAACACCGGTTGGTTTGCTATCAAGCCAATTTGCGAATGCATTAGCACCTTCTGTGCGTATTTCATTCCAACAGCCTTGTCCATCACCTGAATCTGCATTGTTTCCAGAAGCACTACCACAGCTTTTAGATTTAAGGTGTGACACAGCAACAGTAAATACTTCATCAGTTTCTAATGATTTAAAGCTTTGTGCAATTGGAGCACGGTTACTAAAATCAAATGGAGCCTCAGTCGTAATAGCAGCAGTACCTACTTCTTCTACTTTGTTAGCACGATAGATAAGTGCGGTAGTAATTGCATCGGTACCAATTTGATCTACGTTAAAATCAACAAATGCATAGTTGTTAGCACTATCAGCGTCATTTAATGCATCTACTAAGCTTGCAATTGCACTAAATTCGCCAAAACCATCATTTTCAATTTCCATTAAACCAACAACATCGGCCTGGATAGCGCTAATGGCACTTACAATTTTAGCTTCTTGGCGAGTAAATTCAGCTTCTGAATCTGCACCTCGGGCTGTAGGGAACCCTCCGCCTTGGCCATCACCATTAAAGTAATTAAGTACGTTAAAGCTAGCTACACGTAAATCTGCTTCAGCATTAAGTTCAGGCGCATTTTCACGTGCATTTGTTGCAATAAACGAAGGTGCTACCGTTGGGTGGATTCTGTAAAGGCTAAAGCTATAAGCAAGTGCCCCCGTAACCGTATTAACTGTATCGCCAGTACGTAATGTATTTTCTGCTGATAAGCCTGGAGTTGGGTAGGCTGTAGGGTCTAAGTTTTGTACTGTAGAGCCATCATCTAGTAAAATCTTTTTAAGTAGATTTTCAGTTTCAACTGCATTAGCTGCATCTCCAGGTAATGCAACTTGGGTACCTTGATACAAGCGTTCTGTTGCTAATTCAACTTCACCATATCGACCAAGGCCAAAGTTATTAGTTACTACTAATGGTTGTTCTAATGTAACTAACATACCTTCAAAAGCTTCTAAATCAGTTGTATCAGCTAAAGGTAAAGTGATTTTTGTAGCTGCTGCAGCTAAACCAGTGCCACATATGGCAACTTGGCTAACACTGCCGATTTGTGTTGCATCAAAATATTCTTCTACAGTACCTTGTACACGTACATGGTCGCCTACGTTTACGTCAATATCTGCAAAATAAACAAATACACCTTCAGAGGTGAGAGGATTTGCATCTATGTCAGCAGCAAGTGAGCTAACAAAAAAGCCTTTTAATTGATCATCATCTTGGAAGTCTGCGGTTACAATCCCCTCAAACTCTACTAAAGTATCAACAAGCGGGCTTGCAGAGCTATCGCCTTGTATAGCGTTAATTAGTACTTTTTCTGCGCCACAAACAAGTGGTTCAAGTGGTTCTGGAATTGGTTCAGGTGTTGTTCCACCATTACCTGCATGTGAACCTAAACCATCAAAGTCATCTTGGTCAAACTGTACCCATTCTTCACTCGGGTTAAACTCTGCGTCAGGTGTTGTTCTACCTGCGGTAATACTATCTTTTCTACGAAGTGTTTTATTTTGTGTTTGTACTGCGCCCTCAGACCAAAACGAACCGGGATCTACACCGCGCTGGCCAAAGCTATCGACTACAGTGCTACCTTGCATTAGAACTAACGCATCATCACCATTAAAGTTAGCAACACCATGTTCTAAATCGGCTTTTTCTTTTAGTGCATCATTTGAACTTGAATTAACAACAACAAAGGTACTGTTAGCTGCCAAAGTACCAGACAAATCAAGAGTTGATTGAATTGTAGTTTTGCCATTTACATACAAACTTAGTGAGTACTGATCAAGAGTTAGTGGAGATGACGAGTTATTATAAAGCTCAATTGCTTTATTATTACTGCTTCCCTCTATGTATTCTGAAATGATTAGATCTGCAGAGGCTGGTGCACTGAGACTTGCTATAACAAGTGCGAGTGGTGTTATTTTTGTTTTAAACATTTTTTTATTATTCCCGTGTATTAATCCCAAAATGGGACACCAGTTTAGAGAATAAATATGACGAAAATAATACAAAAATGTAAACAAATGTAAATAAAAGGCAGTTTAACCGCCTTTTTATAAAAACCTTACTTTTTAGCTAGGTATTGTGCGGCTTGCTTAGCAAAATAGGTCAATATTCCATCAGCGCCTGCACGCTTAAATGCAAGTAAAGACTCCATTATAGTAGCTTCCTCACTTAACCAACCGTTATCAATAGCTGCTTTGTGCATTGCATACTCGCCACTTACCTGATATGCGAAAGTAGGTACACCAAACTCGTCTTTAACACGACGTACAATATCTAAATAAGGCATGCCAGGCTTAACCATGACCATATCAGCGCCTTCTTGTAAGTCTAATGCGACTTCACGTATTGCTTCATCAGAGTTTGCTGGGTCCATTTGGTAGGTTTTTTTAT
This sequence comes from Pseudoalteromonas sp. NZS11, assembly GCF_015864765.1. Classification (NCBI taxonomy): domain Bacteria; kingdom Pseudomonadati; phylum Pseudomonadota; class Gammaproteobacteria; order Alteromonadales; family Pseudoalteromonadaceae; genus Pseudoalteromonas; species Pseudoalteromonas sp. NZS11. The sequence continues at coordinate 64,334 of NZ_JADYWP010000011.1, forward strand.
CGGCACCTTTTAAGTTCCCAGCAGAACCTATTGCGTCTCTAAATGGGCCATAGTAGCTAGATGCGTATTTAGCTGAGTAGGCCATAATACGGGTATGCACAAACCCATCAGCTTCAAGTGCTTCACGAATTGCAGCAATACGGCCATCCATCATGTCCGAAGGGGCAATTACATCAGCGCCCGCTTCTGCATGCGAGAGTGCTTGTTTAACTAAAATTTCGGTGGTTACGTCGTTTATTACATAGCCTGTGTCATCAATAATGCCGTCTTGACCGTGCGTCGTGAATGGATCAAGTGCACCATCAGTAATTACACCCAACTCAGGAAAGGCTTCTTTTAAAGCGCGAACAGTGCGTTGCACTAAGCCATCGTCATTATATGCTTCTTCGGCAAATAGTGATTTTTTGTCCGCAGGGGTTACCGGAAAAATAGCAACGGCAGGTACGCCAAGCTCAACAAGTTCTTTTGCCTCAAGTAATAGTAAATCTATCGATAGACGTTCAATACCAGGCATTGATTCAATTGCTTCGCGACGATTTTTACCTTCTAGTACAAATACAGGGTAAATTAAATCGTTTACGCTAAGTTGGTTTTCGGCCATTAAGCGGCGAGAAAAGTCGCTGCGGCGCATTCTGCGCATGCGAGTATACGGGAAAAGGTCTAATCCTGACTGGGCCATATTAATATGCTCCTACTGTGGTAATGGAAAAGTGATTACTTGATTACGGCCATGTTGCTTTGCGTAATAAAGTGCTTTGTCGGCGCACTCAGTAAAAATTTGAGGGTTGCTAACATCATCAGCAATGCTGGTGTATACACCAGCGCTAATTGTAAATTGAATATCATTATTGGCAACCGTTACTGTACTGGCTGAGATAGCTGCTCGTATTTTTTCAGCTATGTCTTGTGCACCTTCGCTGGGGGTATTAGGTAATAGCACCACAAACTCTTCACCGCCATAACGAGCAACTTCATCGAGTGGTCGCTTTAAATGATCTTTTATAAGGTCAGATACTGCTTTAATAACTTGATCGCCAATTATGTGTCCGTATGTATCGTTAATGCTTTTGAATCGGTCTATATCAAGCATAACAATACTAAGCGGCGTTTGTTCTCGGCGAGACCGACGAATCTCCATTATTAGCTTTTTATCAAAAAAGCGTCTGTTTTTTATTCCGGTTAAAGCGTCTTCGGTATTGAGTAACTCAAGTGAGCGGTTTTTTTCTTCAAGTTCTCTGAGTGTAACTTGTAATTCAAAGGTGCGTTCGTCGACTTGTGATTCGAGTTCTTGGCGTGTTTTTTCTTGTAACTTTAAGCGCTCTTTAAGTAGCGTATCTTGAGCTGCATTTTCAGCAATCAAGGTTTGCTGAGCAATTACTTCTTCATCACGTTGCAAAATAAATAACTTCATTACACTGTAGCATAGACAAAATATGCAGCTAAAAAAGCATGTAAATACAAATGCTAATGTACTTCTGTCAAAGGCGTATAGCCCTATTACTGCAACAATAAAATAAAGCATTACCACCAAGAAAAAAACTAATACGAGCAGTAGCGCTTTATTAGGTTTAGAAGGTGATAAACGTATGCACATAAGTGTAGTTGCAATATAAAAGCCTAAAACGATTGGGATAGTAGTTAAGCAAAATAGCGTCACTATATGGTTTGGAAATAGCCAAATAAACAATAACGAGACACCTAATGCATTAACTATCACTTTTTGAACCGTTAGTAAAAAAGAGGGCTTTGGATGGCAAATTTGCTTTTGTAAAGGCAAAAACATTAAAGCAATCAGCATAAGTAATACAGGGATCATAACTTGCTGTAACGCTGGCAAATTAGGGTGAATATATTTTAGGCCAAAGCCACAAATGTAGGCTAATAAACTACCTAATGTGAGGGTCATTAAACCAGCATAAACAAAATAACGTTTACGTGAAAAACTATATAAAACTAAGCAACTCACGCCTAAAGAAAATATAAAACCAATCAATAAGCCATAGAGTAAATTAAGTTTACCTTTATGTGCCAAATAAGCTTCTGGTTGCCACAGCGTTAAAGGGACTCGCAAGCCGGAGCTATTCGTCACTCTCATAATAATAATGGTTTCGCTATTTGCAGGGCTAATTAGTTTAACTAATAAAGATTCACTCTTAATCGCACGTTTATTAAGGGGGTATCCATCGCCAATTTGGGTGTGAGAAATTAATTGCGAGTTATGTAACTGATATACTTGAACGTCGTTTAGCAGAGGGTTGTTTAGTGACAACAGTTGTTCGGTATTATAACTAAGCGTGTTTTTTATTTTAAATTTCATCCATACAGAACGCTGCTCAAGACCTAGGTTAAGAGGTTTACCTGTGTTTTTTTGCCACTGTATACGGCTACTTTGTTGTGCATCTAATAGCGAAGTTGGTTCAAAAGAGTAATGCAGGTTATTAATGTTTTGGGAGTTAAAATCATGTTTTATTATTACAGGGCTTGCGAAAGAGCAAAAAGTGCAAAGAAGCATCAATAGACTTAGTAATGCTTTTGCGCACGCCATTAGCAGCTCTTTAAACCAAAAACATTGTAAAAGTTTTCTGTAGTTTTGCGGGCCACAACTTCTTCATCTATTTGATAAAGTTGCGCAACTGTTTGGCAAATATAAGGAAGCAGAGCAGGTTCATTTTTACGCGATTTAGGTTTTGGCTTAACTGTTCGTGGAATTAAAAATGGTGCATCAGTTTCTATTAATAATCGATCTAGAGGAATGCTAGGCACTAGTTGTTGTAAATCTTTACCACGCCTTTCATCACATACCCAACCCGTTATACCAATATACAGACCTAAATCTAAATATTGCTTTAGAGCTGCTGAGTTACCCGTAAAGCAGTGGAGTACACCGCGAATATTAAACTCTTTTAAAATACTTAGCATGTCGTCACTTGCATCACGTTCATGTAAGTAAACAGGTAAATCTAATTTTTCGGCAAGTGCTAGGTGGCGTCTAAAAACACTACGCTGTACATCGCGAGGCGAAAAGTCACGGTTATAATCAAGGCCGCATTCACCAATCGCTATGACTTGCTTATTGTTTGCAAGTGCAGTTAATTGTGCTTCTAATTCATTCGTCGCCGATTTAGCATCATGTGGGTGGACACCCGCCGTAGAATATTGGAGATGTTTTATCGCAAGTTCAAGTGATTGCTGACTACTCGCAATATCACAACCTATAATAAGCATATTTGTAACACCGGCTTCGCTTGCACGGGTAATTACATCATAATGCTGGTCATCAAATTGATGATTAGTTAAGTTAACTCCAGCATCAATTAACGTATATGACATTACTTAGTACGTTTAACGCGAATAGAGCGGTTTTTACCGTCTTGTTTCAGTAAAAAGGAGTTGAATGCACCACGGCTGATTACAATTGTATCGTTTTCTTTTAAACGCATGCTGTCAGAGCCAATTTGGCGCCATTGTTGGCCGTTATCTAGCGAAATAATTAACTCGCCATAAGCTGCTTCTTTCACTGAAGTAACCATAGCTTTAATTTCAGTCTCTTTTTCTACCTGTGATTCTTTGTGCTCTAAGCCAAAATCGTCAGCTTTTGCCTTTGCTTGAATTGGTGCAGCAACTACGACTTGAGGTACATTGTTAGCCGTTGGTGGAGTGAGCGTTTTTGTTATTGTTGGCTTTGTTAGTGATTTACCAGCAATTGTATTGTCATAGCAAAGTAATCGGTTAAAGTCATTTTCAATAAAGCTACATGCCTGTAACGCTTGAGTATTAAATTCAGTTTGCGCAGCAAAAGTAGGCGCACTTAATAAAACCAATAGTGAGAGTAGTTGTTTTTTCATTTTATTCCTCAGATTCTTTTTGTGGTTTGGCGGTATAAAATTTTGCTAAAATTAAACCTAGTTCAAACAAAAGAAGCATCGGAAATGCTAATAATGTTTGTGATAAAACATCAGGCGGTGTTAAAAACATCGCGACTACAAAAACACCCACGACGATATAAGGGCGCTTTTCTTTTAAACTTTTTGTTGTTGTTGCGCCACTCCAGCATAGCAGCATAATAGCTACTGGAATTTCGAAAGCGATACCGAATGCAAAAAATAGTTTTAATACAAACCCTAAATAGCTACTTATGTCGGGCGCAAGGGTCATCATTTCGGGGCCGGTACTTGTAAAAAAGCCTAAAATAATTGGCAGAACTACAAAATAACAAAAAGCTATGCCGCCATAAAATAATATTATACTTGAGGCGAGAATGGGCATGAGCATTTTTTTTTCGTGCTGATATAACCCCGGTGCTATAAAGCCCCAAATTTGATGCAATATCCACGGAATCGACGCAAATAAAGCGACAAATAAAGTAAGTTTGAAAGGTGCAAAAAAGGGGGCTGTTACATCGGTTGCAATCATAGTCGCAGTACTTGGCAAATGCGAAACTAACGGCTGTGCAACAAAGGCGTAAATATCATTCGCAAAATATACTATGGCAATGAAAATAACTAAAATGCTCAATAGTGCTTTTATTAGCCGATCACGTAACTCAATTAAATGCGCTACAAACCCCGATTTTACTTCCTCAGCCATTATTTTTTATACCATGTAGTAAGTTGACCACAAAGTGAGAAATAAATTTCACTTTTTCTCATCAAGTTGTTGGTTATTTGATGTATCAGATTGTGTTTTTTTGTAGCTGTGAGTAACTGATTCAGCCGCTTTTTGTAGCTCTGTTAATGAACTTTGTAGCTCAGGGCTTAAGTCTTTTAGTTCTTGTTGTTCTGCTTTTTTAAGGTTTTCGTGAAGTTCATGAATACGCAGTTCTTCACTTACTTCGGCTTTTACCGAGTTGGCAAGTGATTTAGCGGTTTTAACCCATTTACTCACTGTTCTAATAGCAACAGGTAAGCGCTCAGGACCGAGCACCACTAAGCCAACAATAAAAATAACAACAAGCTCCCACATCCCCATACTAATTAAACCTTATTGCTATCTTTGTTTTTTTCAGTATTGGTTGAGTCGTCAACGGTGCTTTTTTCTGATTGTTGAATTTGCTCTGATTTTTCTTGCTCACTCGCTGTGTCGTCCGACATTGCTTTTTTGAAGCCTTTAACAGCGCCTCCAATATCACCACCCATACCGCGTAGTTTTTTTGTGCCGAAAAGTAAAACTATGATCGCTAAAACAATTAATAATTGCCAAATACTAATACCACCAAAACCCATGGTTTTCTCCAATATATAAAACGGTTAAATGTATATTTTAAATACTAATTATACGCCCAATAGCGCAAATAGCACTCAGTTTATGCGTTGCGCCATGCTGCAATAAAGCTAATAGCAGATAAGGCTATTGCAATGCTTGCAGCTACTAAATCGTGCTGTAAATAACAAAGTGTTGCCATAACCATTGTAGCACTACCAAATAAACTCAATATTAAAGGTTTATGAGATACCTTTTGTTCTTGAGGTTGATGAGCGTGTGGTGCACGCTTTAAATTTTGGTAAATTAGATCAGGTAGTTCAGGCATTTTTTCAGCCCAAAATGGCAAGTTAGCATACATTTGCTTCAGTACTGATAGCGGTCCAACTTGCTGCTTCACCCAATCTTCTAAAAAGGGTTTGGCTGTTTTCCATAAGTCGAGTTGCGGGTAAAGCTGACGCCCTAATCCTTCAACGTATAATAAGGTTTTTTGTAGCAATACTAATTGCGGTTGTACTTGCATGTTAAAACGACGTGCAGTATTAAATAGATTTACGAGTACGTGACCAAATGAAATTTCAGCCAAAGGTTTATTAAATATAGGCTCGCAAACTGTGCGAATCGCAAATTCAAATTCTTCAATGCTAGTATCTGGTGGTACCCAACCAGAATCTACGTGTAGCTGTGCAACTTGGCGATAATCACGATTAAAAAAGGCGATAAAGTTTTCAGCTAAATAGCGTTTATCTTCTTTGCTTAACGTACCAACTATACCGCAATCAATACCGATATACATTGGATTTTCAGGATGCTCGCGAGAGACGAATATATTACCAGGGTGCATGTCGGCATGAAAAAAGCTGTCTCTAAACACCTGCGTAAAAAACACTTCTACGCCGCGCTCAGCAAGTAATTTCATATTAGTGTTTTGCGCCAGTAATGCATCCGTATCAGACACAGGTATACCGTAAATACGCTCCATTACCAGCACATTGCTACGGCTGTAATCACTGTAAACTGCAGGGATATATAATGAATCAGAGCCTTCAAAATTACGTTTTAGTTGAATGCCATTGGCACCTTCGCGCATTAAGTCGAGCTCGTCTAGGAGTGTTTTTTTGTATTCTTTAACCACTTCAACGGGGCGTAGACGTTTTGATTCGTTATGGACTTTTGCAAGTACCTTAGCGAGCTTTTCCATTAACGCTAAGTCGGCATTAATTTGCTCGTAAATATTGGGTCTAATAACCTTAATTACTACATCTTGCTCAATGCTTTGCTCATCAATAAGCTTTGCTGTATGTACTTGCGCTATAGATGCTGAGGCCAGTGGAATTTGTGAAAACTCACTAAACAACTCACTTATATCGTTAATTTCTAGGGCTTTTTCTATAATTTTTTGTGCAAGTGCGCCTTCAAATGGCTGAACTTGATCTTGTAAAAACGCAAGCTCTAAAGCGATATCATGAGGGAGTAAGTCACGACGAGTAGAGAGCATTTGGCCAAACTTAATCCAAACAGGGCCAAGCTCTTGTAGTGCCAAACGTAAACGTAGTCCCGCAGGTTTTTCTTTGTGCTGATTGCGCAGCCAAAACAAACTGCCACGAGCTACTTTACCAAACCAAGGGATCTTATGTTTTGGAATTAGCTCGTCTAACCCATAGCTAAGTAATGTTTTGGTGATGTTATACAAACGTGCAGTCGACACAAAAAATCCTTAGCGGGTGTTTGAAGGTGAAAAAGAGTTTAACAAGGTATTTATACGCTGCTCAACGGCAGCGACTTGGCCTCTGAGTTCTCTATTTTTTTGTTTAAATTGCTCAAGTTCTAATGGGTGAATAGTAATTGCGAGCTCATCTTGGCATAAACTTGTAAGCATTGTACTTATTTTAGTGTTGGTTTTGCTGCTCTTTTGTTTTAGTTTTTTTAAGTGCAGATATAACTGCTGGGCGGGAGTATCACCAATGTATCTAGAGAGCTGTTCAGGCCAATCAATATCAATGCCTGAAAACGCATTACTATAAGTTTGCGCAATATTTAAATCGCCTTGTAAGTCGAGCTTATCTTGGCGAATTAACTGGGTAAGCATAGCTGGGTTTTTAAGCGCTAAAAGCGTGTCTATGTCTGCGCTGATCATACAATCTGCGTTTTCATTATTTTGAGCACTGTATAAGTGTAATTGCTCAGCGCTATAAACAAGTTGGATGCTTTGTTGCCAATCTCTTACTTCAACCACTAAGCGCTGATGTTTAACGGCGCTTAGCTTTTGAGATAATTGTGGGTCAAGGCTAAGTGCTTGATTTAGTACACGCTCAATAAGCGAAAGTACAAAATTAGGTAACATAAAAAATTCAGATGGTATTGCATCATTATTATTTTTTGTTATTTTCTCAAGCGCCATAACTGCTAGCCTTAATATTTAAAACCACGGTGCAGCGCAACAATTCCGCCTGTGAGGTTTTGGTATGTTGTTTGCTCAAAGCCTGCATCTTCCATCATCGCTTTTAGCGTGTCTTGATCTGGATGCATACGAATAGATTCAGCTAAATACTTATACGATTCACTGTCGTTAGCAACTAGCTTACCCATTGTAGGCAATAAATTAAATGAGTAAAAATCGTAAGCTTTACTAAGTACGTCATGTTCTGGTTTTGAAAACTCTAAAACAAGTAAACGACCACCTGGCTTTAAAATGCGGTACATAGAGCGTAATGCTTTGTCTTTATCGGTAACGTTACGTAAGCCAAAGGCAATAGTGATCACATCAAAGCTATTATCTGGGAACGGTAGCATTTCTGCATTCATTTGTACGTAGTCGATATTGCCCACTAATCCAAGATTATGCAGTTTTTCACGACCAACTTTAAGCATAGATGAGTTTATATCACCCAAAACAACTTGACCCGTTTCGCCCACTAATTGGCTAAACTTTGCCGTTAAGTCGCCAGTGCCGCCGGCTAAATCGAGTACATGATGGCCTTTACGAACACCTGAGCTTGCAATAGTTTGACGTTTCCATAAACGATGCACCCCAAAAGACATTAAATCATTCATTACATCGTATTTTGCAGCTACTGAGTGAAATACATCAGCAACCATAGAAGCTTTATCGTTCTCGGCTACTGTTTTATAACCAAAATGCGTGGTCTTTTGTTCGGTTTCGTTCATGATTAATCTCTATCGTGACAATAGAGGTTAGTGTACTTTATTGTACACAGTAGGTGCAATTTGAATATGATTTATCAGGTAATTTATTGCCCTGCAGTGTAACTACTTTGACCTAATGAACGTGCTTTAAAAGCCGCATGAGATGCTTTTTTTGCTAACTGATTAAAATCATCTTCTTGTTGATGCTGAGCAATTCCTAGTGATAAGCCAATACTTGGTAGCTTGATACCTGTTTTTGAACTAACAAAGCGTAGCTTTTCGACCCCATTTCGTACTTTTTCGGCAATAACATTAGCTGTATCTGGGTCTATGTCGGCGAGGAGAACAGTAAATTGATCTTTTGCTGTGCGACCAGGTAAGCCACTTTGAAAAACATATTTTTGCACTTGCTTAGCGACTTTACTCAAAATGACTTCACCAATAATATCACCATAATTTTTAGTAAAGTGATCAAGGTTGTCTATTTGAATCGCTATTGCGCAAATAGATTTTTGTTGATTAGTCCACACTTGGGTTTGTTGCGTTAAATAATGGCGCTTATAAAGCCCTGTTTGGCTATCAATAATATGCTGTTTACGAAGTTGAGTTAGCTGCTTTTGTGTTTTTTCGTGTAGTTGTTTGGCTTTGCTTAGTTCTTGCTTAAATTGCTTATGTTGGTTGAGTAATTCGGCGGTTTGATTATGAAGAACTTCAAGCGCTTGACGGCTTTGTTCTATGTTGTTCTCATCTAGCGAATGTACGCATTCGCTCACTTGACCCGCAAAGCGAATTATTTGCTTTTCAGTAGCTTGAGAATTTTGAGAAAGTGAGTTTATAACACCATCAACATTTTGAATCATGTTGACTTGCGCTTTGTGGCCAGTATTTAAAAACTCAGAATGTAGTTGTTCAATTAAAACGCTATCTATATTGTCTTCAACAGCGATAGCACGGTCTAAAGCTTTATTTAGCTTGAGATTAGTTTGACTGGTATAAGCATAAATAACTTGATAATTCAGCGGCGTAGGTGGGAGCGTATAGCGCTCTAAAAAAACACACACTTTGGTCATTTTTTCTTGTGCAATAGCCATGGAATCATGGAACATCATTTTAAATACCAACTAAGTACGCATAAGTGCAAATTTTAAAATATCTCATTCCATGAGGCGGTTATGCGTCCGAGCTTTTTATTATTTTTTTATACAGTAATCATTATCCGAGCTATTTAAAAGCAAAAACGATAGTTAGGGAACTTAAATTTTGCTTTAGCAGCTCAATCGCTGTTTTTCTCATCAATTAGGCTGGTTTTTACTTCATTTAATGTATGTAACGTATTAATACACTTGGTATAAGTAGGGATTATTACTATGAGGTTGGTCTCATTTACTTGCTATTTATTTACCCTACGATAGCTTTATGAAATTAATAACACTGCTAAGTTACATTATAATGAATCATTTTTTAATTAAGCCACTTCGCCAATCTTTATTTGGTATCACGGTTTTGTGCTCATTAAGTGCATGCCAAATGACCATGCAAAATTCAGATCAACAATTTACTAAAGTAGCGCAAAGTATTGTTGATTATAGAGAAAGCATTAACCCTTACGATAGTGTAGGTGGTGTTGAAGGTTATTTATTACCAAATTTATCCCCTGAATTTTTAGCGCAAGAATATAAAAATAAAACGCGATTACTTGCTGAATTAGACACTATTAATATTGAAAAGCTAAGCGATGAAAATCAAATTAACTTCGATATTATTCGAGCTCAAGTACAAAACAGTGTCGATGAATATGTATTTAATGCGCACTATATACCGCTCACCTCTGAATATGGGTTTCATTCTGGTTTGTCGTACATAATAAATAGCTCTAAATATAAAAACCCGGAAGATTACCAAGTGTATCTTGCACGATTGGCGCAAGTTCCACGCTTTTTTGAGCAAAACATGTATTGGATGAAAAAAGGGCTTGAGACAGGGCTTACTCAACCTAAAGCTGTGTTGGAAGGTTATGAAGATTCAATTAATGCTTACATTGTTGACGATGTAACTACGTCTGAATTTTATAAACCATTTTTAACTAACACAGCGGGTTTAAGTGAAAGTGAATTTAAAGCACTACAACAAAAAGCCAAAATCATTATAAAAGAAGAGGTTATAAAATATTATAAAGATTATTTAGCGTTTTTTACGCAGCAATATCGTCCTGGTGCACGTACAAGTATTGGTATATCAGATACACCTAATGGCGAAGCGTTTTATAAAAATAGAGCTAAGTACTACACCACTACCGACATGACACCAAAAGAGATTCACGAACTTGGCTTAAAAGAAGTTGAGCGAATTCGTAGTGAAATGGAAAACGTAATAGCAGAAGTAGGTTTTAAAGGCACGTTTGCCGAATTTATCCACTTTTTACGCACTGATCCACAATTTTACGCCACAACACCAGAGCAACTTTTAAAAGAAGCATCTTACATTGCAAAAAAAATGGATGCACAACTGCCTAAGTTATTTCATACCTTACCGCGCAAACCTTATGGTGTAGCACCTGTACCCGTAAGTATTGCACCTAAATACACAACCGGTCGATATTCAGGCTCTAATCGAGATGATGAAGCAGGGTATTATTGGGTAAATACTTACGCTTTAGATAAGCGCCCTTTGTATGTTTTAGAAGCATTAACGCTGCACGAAGCCGTGCCTGGCCATCATTTACAAATATCACTTAATGCAGAGCTTGAAAATCTGCCGAGCTATCGCCGTGATGCTTACCTCTCGGCATTTGGCGAAGGTTGGGGGCTTTACTCTGAATATTTAGGTTTAGAAGCCGGCTTTTATCAAGACCCATATAGCCGTTTTGGTCGTTTAACGTATGAAATGTGGCGAGCAGCGCGTTTAGTTGTTGATACAGGTATGCATATGTATGGCTGGAGTCGCGAGCGTGCCATGAACTTTATGAGCGAAAATACAGCGCTTTCGTTGCATAACGTTAAAACCGAAACCGATCGTTATATTACATGGCCTGCACAGGCGCTTTCGTACAAAATAGGTGAGCTTACTATTAAGCGTTTACGCATTGAAGCAGAGCAAGCGCTAGGAAAAAGCTTTGATATTCGTGAATTTCATCATCAAATATTACGCCATGGTTCAGTGCCTTTATCGGTACTTGAAACGCAAGTGCGTTTATATATAAAAGCAGAGTTAGCTAAACAACAGAATTAGATATAAGGCAGTTAAAGCCTTGAACAAATAAAAGTGTTATGTCATTTTGGTGATATAGCACTTTTTTATTTTAAAACAGTCATCAAGGGGCCTTGGGTGAGTAATTTTATAATGTTTAGTATTGATGTATTTGCAAGTATGTTTATTGTTGTTTTAGGGTTATTGGTTTTAATCGTTGTCGTTTTTTATATTCGAGATGTAACACAAACCAAGCATGCAATTAGACGTAATTACCCTGTTATTGGTCGCTTTCGATATTTTTTTGAACGCCAAGGTGAGTTTTTTAGACAGTACTTTTTTGCTCAAGATAGAGAAGAAATGCCGTTTAACCGCGCAGAGCGTAGTTGGGTTTATCGTGCAGCAAAAGATGTTGACCGTACGGCTGCATTTGGCTCCACGCAAAGCTTAGAAGTAACAGGTACGGTTATGTTTATGAACTGTGCATTTCCTACTTTAGACGAAGAAGCGCTCGACCCGAGTAATGTTACTTTGGGTCCATACTGTAAAACACCTTACACGACCAACTCGTTATTCAATGTATCTGGTATGAGTTTTGGTGCGCTTTCAAAGCCAGCTGTACGAGCCTTATCAAAAGGGGCAAAACTAGCGGGTTGTTGGATGAACACCGGTGAAGGGGGATTAAGTCCTTATCATTTAGAAGGTGGTGCCGATTTAGTGTTTCAGATTGGTACAGCTAAATATGGTGCACGAGACGAGCATGGAAATTTAAGTACCGAAAAGCTGAAAGAAATAGCGGCTCACGAACAAGTAAAAATGTTTGAACTTAAAATGAGCCAAGGTGCAAAACCAGGTAAAGGCGGTATGTTACCAGGGCGCAAAGTTAACGCCGAAATAGCTAAAATTAGGGGCATACCAGAAGGGCAAGATTCTATTAGCCCCAATGGTCATCCTGAAATTAAAAACCCTGCCGATATTCTCGATATGATTGCCACTGTGCGTAACGCGACAGGTAAACCTACAGGGTTCAAAGCCGTTATTGGTGCTTACGGATGGTTAGAAACGTTGTTCGCTGAAATAAACCACCGTGGTATAGAGTCCGCGCCTGACTTTATTACCATAGATAGTGCTGATGGTGGTACGGGCGCAGCACCACAACCGCTTATGGATTCAGTGGGTTTACCACTGCGCGAAAGTTTACCGCTTGTAGTTAATATGCTTGAAAAACATGGGCTGCGAGATCGTATTAAAATAATCGCCTCAGGTAAATTAATTGTTCCTTCAAAGGTTGCTTGGGCGTTAGCGCTCGGTGCTGATTTTGTTGTATCGGCTCGAGGGCATATGTTTGCACTGGGCTGTATTCAGGCAATGCAATGTAATAAAGATACCTGTCCGACCGGGATCACTACGCATAACGAGCGTTTGCAACGCGGTTTAAATGTAGCTGATAAAGCGCAACGAGTAGCTAACTATAATAAATACATTCATTACGGAGCTGGGCTAATAGCCCATTCTTGTGGTGTGACTAGTGCACGCGAATTAAAACGTGAACATGTACGTATAGTGCAAGAAAGTGGTTTATCAGAACCGCTCGATAAAATTTACGAAAACTATAAGTAAGTTTTTAACTAACTAAAAAAGGCGCTAATAGCGCCTTTTTTAGTGTTTTTTAGTTTAATTGGCTTATTAATAAACTAAAAAATGCTTCTTTGTTGTTGCACGTGTGGGCATTCAAAATAAGTTGCTCGCCTAGTGCTAATGTTTGTTTTTGCACTATAAGACGCGCCTTATCATCACCAATACTATCTATATCGGTTACATGTGCAAGCCCTATGGTGCGCCTAATTAACTCAGCACCACAGTAACCAATGGCGTCTTGTAGCACCCCTTTTATAAAGTATTCACCGTAGCCTGTAACCTTTAGCGCATTATCAGTAGTGTGCTCATTTATAAGCGTAAGCCAATGCTGTTCAAATAAGGTATAGCATTCAACAAGGGTGCTTAATAAGTGGGTTTGGTAATTACGACGAGCCACAAAATCTTCAATATGCCCGTATTGTGCGCAGTAATTTAAAAGTAAATTGCCAATAAAAGAGCCAATATCGAACCCAGCAGGACCAAAAAAACCAAACTCAGGATCGATCATCTTTGTATTATTACAATCAACAAAAATACTGCCGCTATGCATATCACCATGGAGTAATGTTTGCGGGTTAGATAAAAAATTAGCTTTTAATTTTGCTATTTCTAACTTTAATGCGCTGTTTTTGTGTATTGCATCAACTTCGCTTTGTAGTTGCTTTGGGTAGTTATTGCGTTCGTGCTCAATGTACGGATCGCTAAAAAATAAGTCTTCAGTGATTTGGCAAAGCTCAGGATTAGTGAATTGGCTAACGAGTGCTTTTTTAGTTTGTGCGGTTAAATAATAATCTGAATTATAAAAGCCAGTATGACTTAAGTAGGTAGCTACGTGCTGCGCCAATTTAGGAAATTGCTCTGCATTATTTTGTGCAGTACGCAGTATTTGTAAATTACCTAAATCTTCTAAAATAGTCAGCGCTTGCATTTCACTATAATGTAAAACCCTAGCAGTATAAGTTGGGCAAATAGCGCCATGATTAAGCAAAACTTGTGCTTCTATACGGGCTCTATCAAGTGTTAATGGCCACGACTCACCCACGCAACGCGCGTAAGGCAGAGCTTGCTTTAAAATAACGCTATTATTTTGCTCATCAGTAACTCTAAATACTAAATTAAGATTGCCATCACCAAACTCATATGCCGATAAGGCTTGTCCGGGAGCAAAAAAATTACATTGTTTAGATTCAATTAATGTCGATACATAATCGATAGCGCGCTGTGCATTAAAAGCAACATAGTTAGTCATGGTTTAAATCTCAAAAATCAGCTTTTAAGCATTCTATACCTTTAAATATTTAGATGTCTACAAGTCCAACTTGAGAGTTATTCAAAGTGGTGTAAAATAACGTTACGCATTTTTAATACCTTAAGCATTATGCAAAATTTAATCGCAAGCAGTGTAAAATACGAAAACGGGTCGCTTAGTGTGCTCGACCAATATTTACTACCTCACCAGCAGGTATGGCATCAATGCCATGATGTAGAAACCATGAAAGAGCTGATCATTAGTTTAAAAGTGCGTGGAGCTCCACTTATTGGTTTAAGCGCGAGCTTGTTAGTGGCGTATTTAGCTGAGCAAGGGGTAGTTAAAGGTGAGCTTGAAAAAGCAATCAATGAGCTAGAAGCCACTCGCCCAACGGCGGTTAATTTAATGCATTGTATGGCTGCATTGCGTAAAGCTTTAACGCAAAGCGATTATGTTGCCGGTATTGTTACCACAGCCGAGCGGTTGTTTATTGAAGATATTGAGCTGTGTGAGCGAATGGCAAGCCGTGGCGCCGAACTTATAAATAGTGGCGACAACATATTAACCCATTGTAATACAGGGGCGCTTGCAACCGCTGGTATTGGTACTGCACTAGGTGTTATTTACAAAGCGCAGCAAAAATATGGCAACGTACATGTGTGGGTTGATGAAACACGACCATTATTACAAGGCGGTCGCTTAACTGCCTTTGAGCTTGAGCGCTGGAAAATACCTTACACTCTAATTTGCGATAATATGGCGGCAAGTTTAATGGCTGCAGGTAAGGTGGATAAAATAGTGGTAGGGGCTGATCGTATTGCTGCCAATGGTGATTTTGCCAATAAAGTGGGCACCTATAATTTAGCCGTACTTGCGTATTTTCATAACATTCCATTTTATGTAGTTGCGCCTATTACCACGCTTGATACCAACACCGCGTGTGGTAATGATATAGAAATAGAGCAACGTAATCCTCAAGAAGTGCGCGGAGTTAGCGGTAGCTTTGGTGAGGCTTTATGGGCGCCCACTAATGCTAATGTGTATAACCCTGCATTTGATATAACGCCGGCAAAACTGGTCACAGGGTGGGTGTTAGATACGGGTGTGTATAACCAGCAACAAGTATTAATGGGTAAACTTAAAGAGCTAACTCAATAATATGCGACTGAATTCTGAAAGAAACTCAGAGGTACTATTTAGGTAGTTGGGGTAGGCTTTTTCTATTGATTTCAAGTCGCTCCCTGCTACCAGAAGCACGTTATTGTGAGTTTGTTTTTCTTGTTCGGCGTAATGTGTTAGAGCTTCTTGCTTTTTATTCTCTGCATATAAAAAGACTCGACCCATTTGTGTTTCTGTGTTGTGAACGAGTAAAGCAAAGCCTGTATCTTTCGATTTATTTTTAATTTCGTCAACTTGGAATGCGCGATTAAATGCATCAAGCTTATGAAATGCGGCTAGCTTTTTATTTAGTGCCGAAAGCTCATCAACAAAGGCCTGCGATTGTTGTGAACTTAATTGATTTGAACCATCTTTGACTGCAAGAAACTCACCCATGATAAAAAATAATCGCTTCCAATCTGTGTCGGCTGCTTGGGGATTAGTTTTTAGTGTTTCTTTTTCAATAATATCTACAATTTCAACAGTAGTAGCCCAAAGGTGCTGAAGCCTAGTGCGCAACTGAACTTCAATTTGAAAGCCTTTATAATCGTGAGATTCTAAATTGTTATAACTTTTATAAACACGATGAATACCTCTGTAGCCCGTCGCTTTTGGGTTTTCAATATAATCATATGACTTAACGCTATGAACAGCTCTACTCGAGTCTAAACTTGCGTTGAGTTGATATAGATGCTCTAGATTATCTAAGATTACTCGGCAGCCACCTATATCGTGCATTCGCTTCAGATTTATTGCGTTTTCACTTTTACCATCTAACGAGGCTCTTTGTAACTTATCTATAATAGTTGGCAAGCGCTTTAAGCGTCTAACTATAGTCGCCGACTCTAGCAAATGAAGCTTTTTTACATGTTTCCATACGAGGTTTTTAATAATAGTCAGCGGATATAAATGTGCTGCACGATAGTTCTGTACAACCTCTATTGCAAAGTCAAAATCACCTTCATTTTTACGAAAAATACGACCAGCCTTTTCAACTTGCTTACGTGAGTAGGCTAGTTGTTGTTTAGACTTTTGATATTGTTCGTTCACCATTAGAAAGTTACTCTTTATCAGCTGCATTGCTAAAATAATATTACAGAGTTAAGTGATTGAAGTCATCCTGCAAATAGCATAAATACGCTTATAGAAAATATAGTTTAGGCATGCGTGCACTGAGCTTTATTAATCGAGCAAGGGAAATTGCTCTGCAATAGACGAGTCAGTACTTTTTGCTACCCAGCCCTCTGTATTGTTAAATAAGCGAATGGCAGTAAATTCAGGGTCGCTTCCCATATCAAACCAATGCGGGGTAAGTTCAGGCACTGAAATTAAATCGCCTTGTTGGCAAAGTACCTGATAAACCTTATTGCCTAAATGTAGGCAAAATAATCCTTGGCCTTTTACAAAAAAACGTACTTCGTCTTCACTATGAGTATGTTCAAATAAAAACTTTTTGCGCAGCTCTGATGCGCCAAGATTACCTTTAGCTAGAGATATAACGTCTACTGTTTGATAGCCATTTTCAGTTTTTAACCGATCTATATCGTTTTTGTACGCACTAATAATTTGCTCATGGGTGGTGTGCTCATTAATATCTGCATTTGCTTGCCACTGTTCAAAACGTACGTTTACTTTAGCTAGTTGCTTTGCAATATCATCAGCATTTGATGTGCTTACAAGTGCTTTGTTTGCATTGTCGTCGGCATACACTGTTAATTGGCTCATACTAATTGCTCCAATTTAAATTGGCTAAAGTCATTAATATAAGGATGTGTTTTGGTGTTTGCTTGTCCATCACGAATTAAATGTAATGTTTTTATGCCCGCAGCTTGCGCGGCGTCAAGCTCGCCGGCTACATCACTTAAAAAGAGTATTTCTGCTGCTTTAAACGGTAACAACTCAACAATAGTGTTATAGGCTGTTTGCTCTTGTTTTGCGCCAACTTTGGTGTCAAAAAAGTCAGTAAATAAGCTGCGAATGTCGCCATAATCACTGTATTTAAAAAGTAGCTGCTGCGCTTTTACCGACCCTGACGAGTACACATATAAAGTAATGTCGTTGTTGTGTTGAGTTTGTAAAAAATCAAATGCATCTGGGTATAAATGACCCTTAAAATCACCGTGTTCATACCCTGTTTGCCAAATTAAGCCTTGTAACTGCTTAAGTGGAGTGATTTTTTTATCTTCATCAATCCAGGTAAGTAAAGTGCTAATGACTTCTTCTATATCGGCGTTTGGCTTTTCGATAAGCGCTTTTACGGCACTAATTTGCTCGGCTACATCCGGTTTATTAGCATTAGCACGTATAAAGGTAGGTAATTGTTTTGCCGCGTAAGGAAACAACACCTCTTTAACAAATGAGATGCGGGTTATTGTGCCTTCGATGTCGGTTAAAATGGCTTTAATCATTTAGTTACTCCCGCTTGAATACCTATTATTTTTAGGCGCTCTAGTTCGCAGCTAAATAAAAATTCTAAGGCTTCTAGGTGGCGGCGAACTTCATCAATATTGCGCCCTACTGCATATAAGCCATGACCACGTATCAGTACGCCGTGCTCTATCGGCGTATGTAAGTGATGGTCACTGACCAGCAGGCTTAATCGGTCAATATCTTGATCGTTATCGAAAATAGGAATGCTCAGCGTTTCTAAATGCGAAGTAAAGCCGCTCAGTGCTTTTTGCATTTCATAGCCTGTTAAATCAAGCTGATGCCTTTGGGTAATTTGCGACAGTACGGTGGCGGCTACAGAGTGAGTATGCAAAACACACTGTGCATCAGGTATAAGCTGATACAAACTTAGGTGTAATTGTGTTTCTGCCGATGGCTTTACAGCTCCAGCTAGGCGCTCGCCTTGGTGATCTAATTGCAAAAAATGCTCTTGCGTAAGTGAGCCTTTATCGTGCCCACTTGCTGTAACAACAAAGCCAGTGCTAGTACGAGCTGAAAAGTTTCCACCTGTTGCGGGTACCCAGCCTTTTTGGCTAACCCATTTTCCGGCTTCAATAAGTTGTGAAATAGCGGTATTGTTTTGCATACATTCCTCACTAATGAGCGTAAAGTTAATTGTTTTTAGACGGCTATACTTCTGTTTTAAGCAATGATAGCATCGCTTTAAGCGCAAAACCATCATTAAGGGCATCACGTGTTTGAAAGTAAATTACCAAATTTAGGCGTTAGTATATTTAGCCAAATGAGCGGGTTGGCTAATGAGTTTTCGGCAATTAATCTCTCTCAAGGCTTTCCTGAGTTTGATGCTCCTGATCTTTTAAAAACGCAGTTAAATTATTATGTGCAGCAGGGCGTTAATCAATATTCACCTTCAAGTGGTGTACCACGATTACAGCAACAAATTGCTGATTTAGCAAAGCGCAAATATGCAGCTGATATAAACGCAGCTGATCAAGTGACTGTTACCTCAGGTGCAACAGAGGCATTGTTTGTGGCTATTCAAACAATTGTGCGCCCAAGTGATGAAGTGATTGTATTTGACCCTGCATATGACTCTTACCAACCTGCAATTGAACTTGCTGGTGGAAAGTCGGTACACATTGCTTTAAGTGCGCCTAACTACACCATTGATTGGCAAGTAGTGAGCCAAGCAATTACTAAAAATACCCGTGCAATTATTATTAATACGCCTCATAACCCAAGCGGTAAAATATTACAGCCACAAGATATAAAAGCGCTTAAAGAGTTAGTTGGTACTCACAATTTGTATGTAATAAGCGATGAGGTATATGAACACATTATGTTTGATCAGCAACCGCATTTAAGCGTATTACGCGATGATGAATTATTTGCCAAAAGCTTTGTTGTATCGAGTTTTGGTAAAACGTTTCACAGCACGGGCTGGAAAATGGGTTACTGTATTGCACCTGCAGATTTAGCTGTCGAATTTAGAAAAATTCATCAGTACGTTACGTTTTCAAGTTTTACCCCCGCACAGCATGCGCTTGCTGATATCCTCGAGCAGCAAGGCGAGCATATCGATGAGCTAAGTGGGTTTTATCAGCAAAAACGCGACTTATTAGCGAGCCATTTAAGTAACAGCCGTTTTAAAATTTTACCTAGCCAAGGCACTTACTTTTTATTGTTAGATTACAGCGATGTATCGGATTTAAACGATGTTGATTTTTGCCACTGGTTAGTTGAGCAAGCAGGTGTTGCGGCTATTCCGTTAAGTGTTTTTTATCAAAACCCACCAACCGATAAAGTAATTCGCTTATGCTTTGCTAAAAACGACAACACTCTCATAGAGGCTGCGCAAATATTATGTCAACTTTAACCATTACAGCATTGCAAAGCTCGCTTTATTGGCTTGATAAAGACGCTAATTTAGCCATGTTTAATAAACAGCTTGACGCAATTACGCATCAGCCCGATCTTATTTTACTGCCAGAAACATTCTCGACTGGCTTTGCTATTAATTTAGATTGTGCAGAGCCCGAAAATGGTAAAGTACTGACTTGGTTAAAAGCGCAGGCTCATAAACATAATGCGGTTATTGCCGGTTCGGTACTTGTTGCACAAGGCGATAAAAAAGCGAATCGGTTTTATTGGGTAAAGCCCGATGGTGAAGTGAGTTATTACGATAAACGCCATTTATTTCGCTTAGGCAGCGAGGGCGATTACGTTGTAGCAGGGCAAGCGCGCAAAGTTTTTGAAATCAACGGTTTTAAACTATTACCACAGGTGTGTTACGACCTGCGCTTTCCGGTATTTCAACGTAATAATAACGACTACGATGTAATGATAAACGTAGCAAACTGGCCTGCTGTGCGCCGCCATATTTGGGATACGTTACTTATGGCGCGTGCAATGGAAAACCTATGCTACGTAGTAGGCGTTAATCGTGTGGGTGACGACGGTAATGGTGCCTTGCACAATGGCGGTACAGCGGTATACGACTTTAAAGGCGATGCATTAACTAAAGCGCAAGATAACACCGAGCAGCTAGTTACAATAACACTTGAAAAAGCACCACTGGATGAGTTTAAAGCAGCGTTTCCTGCCTATTTAGATGCAGACCCTTTTACATTAATATAGACACGTTAATTTAGCGCAGAGCCAATAAAGTGTTAAAATAGTCGCTGATATTTTTGTTGGCGGCTAATATACATTATGAACACTTTAATCACTCCTGTAATTTTAGCTGGTGGCATAGGCTCTCGCTTGTGGCCGCTTTCTCGCCAAGCAATGCCTAAACAATTTTTACCACTACTAAATGAAAACACGTCATTGCTACAAAGTACGTTGGCGCGTGTTTCTAATGAGTTGTTTGATAATGCTATTTTAGTGTGTAATGAGCAGCACCGATTTATTGCCGCCGAGCAGGCTGAAAGCTCAATTCCTACTGCATTATTACTCGAACCCAAAGGTAAAAATACCGCGCCTGCCATCGCATTAGCCGCCCACTATGCATTGCAAAATGGGATTACCGGCCCGCTATTAGTGATGCCTGCCGATCATCATATTGAAAACTTTGATGTATTAACGGCTAAGCTCCCTGAAGCTGTAAAACTTGCTGAGCAAGGAAAGCTAGTTACATTTTCTATTACTCCTACAAAACCGCATACTGGCTATGGCTATATAAAACAAGGCGCGGCTATTGCTGGAACGGGTTGTTACGATGTTGCACAATTTAAAGAAAAGCCTGACTTAGATACAGCGAACCGTTATTTAACCCAAGGTGGTTATAGCTGGAATAGCGGGATGTTTTTATTTACCCCCGCAGCCTATTTAAAAGAGCTAGAGCGGTTTGCGCCAAAAATAGCAACGAGTGTTGCTGCAGCGGCGCAATTTACTAAAGATTTAGGGTTTACCCGCCCAAGCAACAGTGCGCTTGAGCACTGCCCAAGCGATTCAATTGATTACGCCATTTTAGAGCGCAGTAATAACGTAGTTGTTATGCCTGTTGATTTAAAATGGAGTGATGTAGGTAGTTTTTCATCCCTTGATGCGCTTACAAAAAAAGATAAAAGCGGTAATAGTTTAAACGCTAATTATATGGCTCAAAAAAGTACTAATAACTTAGTTATTAACGAGGCTGAACACACTATTGCCATGCTTGGAGTAAGCAATTTAGCAATTATTCATACTCATGATGCCACGTTAATTGCAAACCAAAATGAGCTAGATTCTCTGCCTTTGTTGCTTAAGAAAATTGCTACAACACAGGCTGATAAACTTAATCATCATCAAGTGGTTTTTCGCCCGTGGGGGAATTACCGTACTTTGGTTGAAGGCATTGGCTTTAAAGTTAAGAAAATTACTGTTAACAGCGGTGCTAAGCTTTCGACGCAGCGCCATCAGCATCGTGCTGAACATTGGGTTGTGGTTTCGGGTATTGCAGATGTGTGTATTAATGAGCAAGCGTATACGCTAACGCACGACCAATCGTGTTATATCGCCGCAAAACAAATTCATAGCTTGGCTAATAATCAAAAAGAGCCGTTAATTGTCATTGAAGTGCAAACCGGTGCTGTACTTGATGAAAGCGATATAGAGCGATTTGATGATAAATATGGAAGAGGCTAATAATTAGCTATTTTAAAGCTAATTCACTATTACTCTAACTGCCCACGCACAAACTTTAAATATTGCTCTAAGCTGCGTTGCCACAGATCTAGCGCTTCATCAAGCATGTCGTTATGTGGCTTTTTATCGAGTAAACGGCGCTCTATTTTTTTAAGCTCAATACCATAGCGATTAAAACCAAGTTGCAGAGCGGTACTTGCTTGGCGATGTAAAAGCTTAATGCATTGCTCTGGTTGTTGATCAATAAGCTTTTGACAGCGAATTAGCTTGTTACGCGCCGAAAGCACAAACTCATTATAAATCGACGATACTTCATCTTCACTAAACGAGCTGGTGAGTGTTTCGGCCGCTGTTTTGTCATACAACGTATCAATAAGCTCTACTGCAATACTCGCAGTTTGATTAGATTGAGAGTCGCTAAGTGCTTGGCGAAGCTTTTCGTGCTTAATAGGCTTGCCTACAATGTCTTTTATTCCTAATTCTAAATACTCTTTTACTTCGTCAGGGCTAAGGCTTGCAGTAAATGCGAGTACTGGAGTTCGTTGATTTTTATGATCAATGCGTTTTAGACGTTTAAGTACTTCTTGGCCTGTTAAATCAGGTAGGTTCATATCAAGCAAAACAACATCGAAGTGGTGAGCTTGCATGAGCTCTATGGCGCTTTTCCCATCTTTTGCGAGCTTAATTTTGTGCTCATCGTCGGCCATAAATTCTATAGCAATTTTTTGATTTAAATCTAAATCTTCAACCAGTAGTACATCAAGACCTGTTAAGTAATCTTTAGTTTGATGGCGCTGCTCTACAAGGCTTAATTCACCTAAAGTAAAAGTAACGGTAAAGCTAAATACACTACCAGTACCAAGCTGGCTGGCTATTTCGAGTCGGCTACTGAGCTTTTCAAGCAGGCGACTGGTAATAGCTAAACCAAGGCCGGTTCCGCCTTTTTCTTTTCCTGCACTACTTTGTACATAAGGTTCTGTTAAGTAGGCTATCTCATCATTTTCTATACCTGGCCCTGAATCTTTTACACTAATTTTTATAGTGTGCTCAAGTTGCTTTTCTAATACTAAATCAACCTGAATTTTAACGGTTCCGTGGTCTGTAAACTTAATGGCATTACCCACTAAATTAATAATTATTTGCCTAAGTTTTTGCTGGTCGCAGTAATAACAGGCTTGCTCAGGAATATTACATATTAGTTCAAACTTGAGTTGCTTTTGCTCGGCGAGAGGACTGAGTAATAAGCATAAATTATTAAGCCATGTTTTAAACTCTACATCTTCTTCGTAAAGCGCTTCGTCACTTTGATCTAGGCTCGCGTAATCAAGGACCTTATCTACCAATAAGTTAAGTGATTCGGCAGAATTTATAATCGCTTCGCAATAGGCTTTATTGCGGGTATCACTTGTTTGGTTCATAACAAGTTGGGCGCTACCTAAAATACCGTTTAGCGGGGTGCGAATTTCGTGACTTATAGTTGATAAAAAGAGCCCGCGTATTTCTAAATCTTTTTGTGCTTTATCGGCGAGTTTATTGAGGTGCTGCTCTCTGCGCTCATTACATAATAACGCCATACCTGCAGCATAAAACATGGGTGCAATTACGCCATTTAAAAATAGCAAAGAGCTAAACCAGCCGTTTACTAAAAGATTTTTTTGTTCAATGTTATCCATAAATAACGAGCGGCCAATAAAGCTTAAAGCAACAAGCGTTAAAATGGTTATGTATACAATACTGCCATTAGGATAGGGTTTGCGTGCACACTTAATAAATATAAACAGTAAAAAACCGGCTTCTGCTATGTGTTGTATATCGGATGCAATCACTCTTTCGTGTAAAGATGGGTCAAAAAAGGTGTAATAGCCAAGCATTACAGTGCAAAAAGCGGTCACTGAGCAGAGTAATTTAAAACCAATACCGCGATAATTTAAAAACTGACTAAGTGAAAGGCAGTGCACTATTGATGCGGCAAACATCATGCTACTGGCAGCGCTAATAATTACTAAATTATGTGTATCACCAACAAGAGTAAAGCCAATAACAGAGCCTAATAGCAATATGGGATAGAAAATGTATAGCAGCGTGCCCGATATTTGTTTGTTTGTTCGCCATGTCAAAAAGTTAAGTAAGGTCATTACGACCATGATGGCGATGCTGGCAAAGTAAAGAGTGAAGGAGTCGAGCATTAATATTCCAGCAAAGTAGCTATTAAACTAAAGTTATCAAAAGTATACACTTATACCAATCCTCAAAACAGATTACTTAATTAAGCGAATTGTTATTAGATAAGTATATAGCACATACAAAAACAGACACCTAAGTGTCTGCTTTTAAATTTAAACTAAATATTTGATTAACGAATTTCATCAGGGATATTTTGTTGTGCCCACGATAGAAGTTCAATACGGTTACGACATTTGGTTTTTCTAAATGCACTGTATAAATGTGTTTTAACAGTATGTGGACTAATACTTAAATCTTCTGCGATCTCTTTATTTTTCGAACCTTTACTCATTAGTGAGATTATTGCTTTTTCTCGCTTAGTAAGTTTAACAGGCTCAATATCACCTTCGGTTAGTTTATGCAGCGCATCTTTATTAAATTGCAGCATACGATTTAATGCATTACACATAATATCGCGACGGTACCAAAGTTGATCTTCAAGTAGTAAGCGAATACCTTTCATTAATACATCGGCGTTATCTGTTGTGTAAAATACGCCACGAATACCGCTTAACAATGCACGATTAGCAAGCTCAGGGTTTTCGTCTAAATTAAATAATATGATATCGCATTTAATACGTAGGTTTACTAGTTGTTCTTTTAGTTTTCCCCATGCATCCTTGCTTGATGTTTCAATAAACAAAAGTCGAGTCCCTTCAGGTATGTCTAAAATATTAGTACCTGTGGTTACGTCAAGGCCTTGCGTTTTTAACAAAGGTTCTAAAACGTTAATACCAATAGTGTTAATTGGCTCTTGATCTAATAACAAAAAGGCTGAACTGCTCATGTTTTTTATACTCTTTTATAAAGCTGACTGACTAAGTTTACCACGACTTCCACACCTTTTGTATTAGAAAATCGCTGATGTACTCAATAACAAATACGATATTACGATTATTTAAACACAAAATGTTGCAAATAAGTAACTATTTATTCTTTATAACTATGAAAAATCATAACATTTGTAACTAATTAATTGAGTGGAACAATTTAATAAAAACTTTTAATTATTTTACTTTTTTTACATTTTGATAAGGTGGCCAGCCCATTTCTTTACCGCCAAGCATGTGTAAATGTATGTGATAAACAGTTTGCCCACCATGTTCGTTACAGTTCATAACTACGCGGTATCCGTCCTCAGCAAAATTATGTTGCTTAGCTAATTTAGCTGCAACTACGTATAAGTTGCCTACTAAATGTGAGTTTTCAGGATTTATATCATTTATAGTAGCAATTGCTTTTTTTGGGATAATTAACACATGAAATGGCGCTTGTGGGTTTATATCTTTAAATGCGAGAGTGTTTTCATCTTCGTAAATAATATCTGCTGGAATTTCACGATTAATGATTTTGGTAAAAATAGTTTCTTGGCTCATAGTGTGCTCCTAATTAAGTGTTGTGAATTTTAAGCTCACTAATGACAAACTTTCAAAGCAGTGTCAAACTGAAATCAAATAAAGGAGTTAATATGCTTAAACCAATTTTAATAAGTAGTGCAGTTGCATTACTACTTAGTTTTTCGGCTAATGCTGAGAATATTCACTTTCCAGAAGAATTTGTACCACTGCAAGTGGGCGATAAAATGCTAGAAAGCTCTTTGTTTAGTCGTATTGATGATGTAGAGCTTGCCCCCGGAACTTATCAGCTTAGGCTAAAGTACACCGATTTATATGAAGATGATTATGACACGCACGAAGTTGTGGAGTCGGAACCATTTTGGGTAAGTGTAACTGTTGAAGCAGGTAAAGATTATACCTTAGTGTTTAATCGTGCTGAAAATGCAGTATCTGCAAAAGTATTTGCAGAGGCACCACAAGTGAGTTTAAAAGCAAAAAGTAGCGCTGTTGCTAAGCCTTTAAGTGTTATTTCTAACACGCAGCTAGCAAGCAATAAACCGGTAATGCAAAATACAATGCCTGCAGGACCTTCACGTCCTAGTCAGCCAATAAAGCCGATAGCACCAATTACAGGTAAAGGCATGCCAAGTGCGCCGCAAATGCTTGATTTTTGGTGGCAACAAGCCACAACTGCAGAGCGTAAAGCTTTTTTAGAAAAAGTAACAAAGTAAAATAACAGAAAAACAAAAGGGCCAAATTTGGCCCTTTTTAGTTTCTAGTTAACACTATTTATTCAAATAGTGCGTCAATAGTACCTTGC
This sequence comes from Pseudoalteromonas sp. NZS11, assembly GCF_015864765.1. Taxonomy (NCBI): domain Bacteria; kingdom Pseudomonadati; phylum Pseudomonadota; class Gammaproteobacteria; order Alteromonadales; family Pseudoalteromonadaceae; genus Pseudoalteromonas; species Pseudoalteromonas sp. NZS11. The sequence continues at coordinate 90,828 of NZ_JADYWP010000011.1, forward strand.
GCAAGAGGGTGATACCCAGGGCGTGCTTTTAAGTACACGCTTTGTGCCCAGTCTTTTTTACCGTTAGTGATAAGTGATTTATATAACGGCACAATTAACTTACGACGGCCAATACCTGATAAGTGCTTATTAAGCGCAGGATAAATTGGTTGATAACCATTACCTACTGCTAGCATAAACCAAGCAAACGCACGTTCAGCGTTAGTTGATTGCGTTAGGTTAAATTCACTATCAAGCTCGCTCATTTTCTCTATGCTTAAATCGCGTGGTAAGTTATTTAAAAAGTGTAGCCACTCATGCACAGACCAATCAGCCGTTGGTAGTTGAGCTGCTGTTGTGTCGCCTTTCAACCATGCTGCTGTTGCAGTATCTACTTTATCAAATGCATCAGAAGTAGGGTTTGGCGCATCACTTGGTAAGCCAGGCTCAAAAATCCATTCGTTTACTTTATCCATACTTACAACACCAGGGTACTTCTCAATTAAGTTAGCTTTTAAGTAAGTAACAAATTGCGCGGTAGTAAGTGATTTAAACGAAAATTCTTTAAAGTATGCTTTTACAAACGGGTCAAACTTATCGCGGCCATATTTATTTTCTAGATAAATTAAAAATAACTGACCTTTAGTGTAAGGCACTGAACTGAATGCATCGTCTGGGTCGCGGCCATTAAGCTTTAAATTAAGGCGTGTATCTGGTGCATCAATTGTTTTAATTTGTGCGCGTAAAGACGCTGAATCAAGTGCTTGTTCCATAACCGCACGGTCACGACCAAATACTTCTTCCATAATGCGGTTTTCAACGTACGAGGTAAAACCTTCGTTTAACCATAAATCTTCCCACGTTGCGTTAGTTACTAAGTTACCTGACCAAGAATGAGCAAGCTCATGGGCAATAAGGTTAACTAAGCTTTTATCACCAGCAACAACCGTTGGAGTTATAAACGATAAGCGTGGATTTTCCATGCCACCAAACGGAAAACTTGGCGGTAGCATTAATAAGTCGTAGCGACCCCATGCATATTCGCCGTACATAGCGTTTGTTTTGTCGATCATGGCTTGGGTGTCGTCAAATTCAGCAACTGAGGCATCTAAAATTGTAGGCTCAGCAAATATGCCCGTTTGGTGCGACATTGCTTTAAATTCTAAGTTACCTGCACCAATAGCAATTAGGTAAGGTGAAATTGCTTGTGGCATATCAAAAATGTAGTCGCCATCTTTATAAAGCGCATCTTTGTTGTCGGCACTCATTACAGCACGTATATCTTTTGGTGTATGAATTCGTGCAGAGTAAGTTACACGCATTGCGGGTGTATCTTGCACTGGGATCCAACTACGTGCATGAATTGCTTGCGATTGGCTGTACATAAATGGATGCGTTTTACTTGCCGTTTGCTCTGGTGTTAACCATTGCAGGCCAGATGCTTCTGGACGACTGTTGTAGTAAATACGAACTACTTCAGCTTGGTTTTTAAACACAATAGTAAGCTTTGAACCTTTAACGTCATCTCGCTTAGCTAAATCAAAAGTCGCCTTTTTCCAGTTACCACTTTGATCTTTGTACATTACTTTATCAATGTCTAAGTCGCGGGTATCAAGTACAAGCGTTCTACTTTTGCTGTTGTTCCACTGAAGAGTATGCTCCACAAAACCTTCTAACTGCTTGTCGGCAAAGTCGACATCTAAATCAAGGTTTAAGTGAGTAGTAACAACATCATCAAGGTTAGCATACGAGTTTTGGTCAATCGCATTAGCCATTGCTTGCGAACACATACCCGCCATAGCGAGGCTTAAAAAAAGAGGTTTAATTTTCATCATTACTCTGAACACAAATAAAAAAGTGCTGGTTTTATATCACGATTGACACGGTGGGTTGAGTGATTTTTACAATCTAGTGCCACATTTGCGACGATGAGGTAAACTATTGCGATTAGTTACCGGTATTTTTAGAGAGCTTTGTGGCGCATTCATTACACTCCTTACATACATTCGCATTAAACAGCCAATGCCAAAATTTTGTTGAAATTACTCAGCTTGAGCAACTTAAAACGCAAAGTTTTAGTGCACCGTTTTGTTTGCTAGGCGAGGGCAGTAATACCGTATTTTTAAATGACTACATGGGTACGGTTATAAAAATAGCCTTAAAAGGTATTAAAATTACCGAGCGTGAGAGCGACACACTAATTAGTATTGCTGCAGGCGAAAACTGGCATCAACTAGTCAGTTATTTATTAGAGAAAAAGATACCCGGGCTTGAAAATCTAGCACTTATACCGGGCACTGTGGGTGCATCGCCGGTACAAAATATTGGTGCTTATGGCGTTGAGATAGCTAAATTTATTGAGTTGGTAGAGTACTTTGATATAACTACTAAAACTATGCACTCACTAAATAACGAGCAATGTGAATTTGCTTACAGAGACTCAATATTTAAAAATGCTCTCAAAAATAAAGCGGTGATCACGCAAGTGCATTTAGCGCTCCCAAAAAAATGGCAACCAGTATTAAGTTATGGCCCCCTGCAGCAGCTAGATATTATTACTCCGCAAGCAGTATTCGATCAGGTTATAAAAACGCGCAATAGCAAATTACCTAACCCATATACACTTGCCAATGCGGGTAGCTTTTTTAAAAACCCAATAATAACCAACCAGCAGTTAGCTGAACTATTAAAGCAATTTGCAGATTTACCTCATTACGAATATGGGCAAAGTCATCACAAGGTCGCGGCAGGTTGGCTAATCGATCAAAGTGGTTTAAAAGGGCACCGCGAGGCCGGTATAGAAGTGCATCAACAACAAGCATTAGTACTTGTTAATCACGGAAATAGTGAAGGTGGTGACCTAATAAATATGATTAAACACATTCAGCAAGTGGTTTATACACGTTACAACATTATGCTAGAACACGAGGTACGTTTAATAGATGCGCGCAGCGAATGCCATATTAACGCGGAGCCTGAGCAATGAAAGCACCTGATGGAAACAAACTCGCTATTTTAAATGCACTTAACCAAGGGGGCTTTGTATCTGGCCAAGGCTTGGGTGAAAAGCTAGGAATTAGCCGAGCTGCGGTGAGTAAACATATCAAAACGTTACAAGAAATGGGCTTGGATATTTTTAAAGTGACTGGCAAAGGCTACTGTTTGAATAGTCAGGTGGGCCTTTTAAATAAAACACAAATTGATCAGCACTACAAAGCGCTAGGTGCTAATACTGCCGATGTAGAAGTACACCCTATTATTGATTCGACCAACAGCGAGCTTATGCGCCGTATACAGGCTAAAACAGCGCTTGAGTCTGGTGCTGTTATTGTTGCTGAAATGCAGCAAGCAGGGCGCGGCCGACGCGGCCGTGTTTGGCAATCCCCATTTGGCGCTAATCTGTATTACAGTTACTTTTGGCGCTTAGATGACGGGCTTCAAGCTGCAATGGGTGTATCAATTGCGGTAGGCCTTGCTGTTTATGATGCAATTAAAGCGTTATACCAAATTGACGTAGAGCTTAAATGGCCTAACGATATTTATATAAATAAACAAAAACTTGCAGGTGTATTGGTTGAATTAGATGGGCAACCGCAAGGACCTTGTCAGTTAGTGATTGGTATAGGTATTAATTTACAAATGCCTGAGAGTTTTAGCCAACATATAGACCAAGCGTGGACCGACTTAAATCAACATACTCAAAAGCTTGATAAAAACCAGCTGGTGGCGTCACTTACTTATCATTTAGAGCAGCGTTTAGTGCAGTATCGTCAAACTGGCTTACAAGATATGTATGAGCAATGGAATTCGCTTAATGCGTTTGCTGGCGATTATGTTGAGCTAAATACAGGGCACCGAAGCTGGCGTGGAATATGCGAAGGTATTGACCCACAAGGTGGAATACGAATTCGCCAAGATGGTGAAGTAAAAAGTTATTACGGTGGTGAAGTCTCCCTCAGAAAGGCGCAAGTATGAGATTACTGATCGACGTAGGAAATACATCACTAAAAGCTGTGCTGTGGCATAACGAGCAAGCACAACCAGCAGATATAAATAACCTACCTTGGTTACAAATAACCGAAGTGATTTATGCGTGCGTAGGGCGCAGTGATTTACTAAATGATATTCTCGTGCAAGCGGCTAGTAATAATATTACTAGCTTTGAGGCCAAGGTAACCAAAACGCTTGGAGATCTTGTATGCGCTTACGAGCATGTGGGTAACTTAGGCATAGACAGGTGGCTTGCGCTTATTGCAGGCTTTACGTTATATCCAAACACAGTATGTATTGTTGTTGATGCGGGTACTGCGACAACAATTGATGTGCTCAATAGTGAAGGCCTACATTTAGGTGGCTGGATTTTACCCGGGCTTGATTTAATGACCTCATCGCTTACACAAAACACCCAACGTGTTTTTGATGACGGTAAAACACCGTTTACTAATGAATTGGGTAAAAACACGCCAAATGGTTTAAAAAACGGTGCCTTAGTGGCAACCATCGGGGCAATTGAGCAAGCTAAGCTGAATTTAACGGCTCAAAAAACAGAACAAGCAACACAAATTATTTTTGCTGGTGGCTATGGCTCACTATTGCAGCAGCAATTTGCAGGAAGTATTTTTGATTCATTGCTCGTAATGAAGGGATTGAATTATTGGTACGAATTAACCGAAACAGTATAAAAAAGTGCAAAAAACGCGTTTTCGCGTGAATATTGAGCATTTAAACTAAAAATTTACACTTTTTTTAATTTTATTGTTGCATCCCAATAAACCTTACTCTAATATCTCGCCCCGTACTAAAGCAGTGCCGACTTAGCTCAGCTGGTAGAGCAACTGACTTGTAATCAGTAGGTCAACCGTTCGACTCGGTTAGTCGGCACCACTTTCCTTTTACCGGAAGTGAATTAGTAGAGAATTATCGTGGAGGGGTTCCCGAGCGGCCAAAGGGATCAGACTGTAAATCTGACGGCTCAGCCTTCGCTGGTTCGAATCCAGCTCCCTCCACCACTTTATTCTTGACGGTTAGAGGTAGTTTAAGAACAGATTTTTATGCGGGCATCGTATAATGGCTATTACCTCAGCCTTCCAAGCTGATGATGCGGGTTCGATTCCCGCTGCCCGCTCCAGTTCTTGTGTTGCTGATATAGCTCAGTTGGTAGAGCGCACCCTTGGTAAGGGTGAGGTCGGCAGTTCGACTCTGCCTATCAGCACCAGTCCTAAGAATCTCCTTGATTACTTCCTTTATCTGTCAGAAAATACTATTTGAAAAAATTAACTTAATCTACCTCTGGTGGATTATTTTCATATGTAATTTAGATACACAAAACTGATAGGTTCCGTCATGGCAAAAGAAAAGTTTGAACGCGTAAAACCGCACGTAAACGTTGGTACAATTGGCCACGTTGACCACGGTAAAACTACACTAACTGCAGCAATCACTAACGTACTTGCAAAAGTATACGGCGGTGTTGCTAAAGATTTCGCATCAATCGACAACGCTCCAGAAGAGCGCGAAC
>NZ_JADYWP010000012.1:0-90208 GCF_015864765.1 Pseudoalteromonas sp. NZS11
CTGAGTTGTTCGTGCCTCGCTATGCGTTGGCGTTTCCCGTCTCAGTGGGGTCGCATTATAGGGAGATCCGAAAACAGATCAACCCTTTTTTGAAGAAAACTTGAAATAATGTGCTGTTCGCTGAGTATTTGAGCTAAACGCTCAAAAACACAACTAAACTACCATTATTAATAGGTTCATAGAGCTATTTGAAATGAAAGTTGTGGCAACTACTAACGGGTAGAGACACATTTCGATCATCGATGCGGAAAAAACAACCAATAGAGCAAGAGTCGTATTCCTATAATCATTTAAATTAATCAAAAACTGAGAATTAAATTGATCAGCCTATGTTTAATAATAGTTTTACATATTTTAGGAGGAAGTTTACTTAGGCCGTAATGGTTAACTTTACTCTGAGGTTCTTAGTACCGGTATATTTATAAGAGTACGCACGTTATATCTTTTAATCAGCTCTATAAGTAGAAACTTCGTTAGGGATTGCTCTAATTGTAGCTCAATTCGCGGCGGCATTATTAATAGCTGTAAATCACAATATATAGTGGAAATGATCTTTAACTAGAATCTGATAGGCTATTTTGAATGAATGGTAAATAAAGAGTAATTAGGTAGAGCTATTAAAGCAGCTGTCAAAACAACTTATCAATTCAGAATCTATGAGTCATTGCCCATAATAGAAGGTAATTACTGGTTCATATAGTTTGACAAATTTTAGGCAAGAAAAAGCCGAGCATAGGCTCGGCTTTTAGGTTTCTTTAAGACTTACTCTGCAGACTGTGCGTCTTCTTGAACTGCTTCGCTAGTCGCTGGGCGACCAACTAGTTCAATATAAGCCATTGGTGCATTATCACCAGTACGGAAGCCACACTTAAGAATACGAGTGTAACCACCTGGACGATCCGCGTTACGTGGACCGATTTCACTGAATAATTTACCAACAACTTCATTATCACGCGTGCGAGCAAACGCTAAACGGCGATTTGCTACACTGTCAGTCTTAGCCAGTGTGATTAAAGGTTCAATTACACGACGTAACTCTTTCGCTTTAGGCAAAGTAGTTTTGATGATTTCATGTTTCACCAAAGAACCTGCCATATTGCTAAACATCGCTTTACGATGGCTACTGTTACGGTTTAATTGACGACCACTCTTACGATGGCGCATGACCCTATCCTTCTAACTAAACTAATATAGTGATTTAGATTATTCAGCTAAACTTGCAGGTGGCCAATTTTCTAGGCGCATGCCCAGAGAAAGTCCACGTGAAGCTAGCACGTCTTTAATTTCAGTTAGAGACTTCTTACCTAAATTAGGTGTTTTAAGAAGCTCAACTTCAGTGCGCTGAACTAAATCACCGATATATTGAATTTGCTCGGCTTTCAAACAATTTGCTGAGCGTACTGTTAATTCAAGGTCATCAACTGGACGAAGTAGAATAGGATCGAATTCTGGCTTCTCTTCTTTCTCTTCTGGCTCAGTTACATCACGTAAATCTACGAATGCATCTAATTGCTCAGCTAAGATAGTAGACGCACGGCGGATCGCTTCTTCTGGATCTAAAGTGCCGTTTGTTTCCATATCAATGATTAACTTGTCTAAATCTGTACGTTGCTCAACTCGAGCTGATTCAACCGAGTACGCAATACGTTCAACTGGGCTAAATGATGCATCAAGCAACAATCTACCAATTGGACGCTCATCGTCATCAGAGGATAAACGACTAGATGCCGGCACATAACCACGACCACGTTCAACACGAATACGCATGCTGATCTCGCTGTTATTTGTAGTTAAATTACAAATAACGTGATCTGGATTAGCAATTGTTACATCGCCATCGTGCTGAATATCAGCCGCAGTAACAGGGCCTACACCAGATTTAGTCAGGGTCAGAAAAACTTCATCTTTGCCTTCTAACGTTACTGCTAAACCTTTAAGGTTTAATAGTATTTCAATGATGTCTTCTTGAACGCCTTCTTTCGCGCTGTACTCATGTAATACACCGTCGATTTCAACTTCAGTTACTGCACATCCAGGCATAGATGAAAGTAATATACGGCGTAAAGCATTACCCAGAGTATGGCCAAAGCCACGCTCTAATGGTTCTAAAACTATTTTAGAACGCGTTGGGTTGATAGCGTCGATGTCGACTAACCTTGGTTTTAGAAATTCTGTAACAGAACCCTGCATTTTATCCTCTCTTAACTCTTAACTTTACTTAGAGTAAAGTTCGACGATTAGTTGTTCATTAATGTCCGCAGACAGGTCTGAACGCTCAGGTAGACGCTTAAAGCTGCCTTCCAATTTCTTACCGTCAACTTCAACCCAAGTCGGCTTTTCACGTTGCTCAGCCAACTCTAGAGCAGCGATGATACGTGCTTGTGTCTTAGACTTCTCACGGATTACAACAGTATCTTCTGGAGTAATTACGTATGAAGGAATGTTCACAACACGACCATTAACTAAAATCGCTTTATGGCTTACTAACTGACGTGCTTCTGCACGTGTGCTAGCAAAACCCATGCGATATACAACATTGTCTAAACGTTGCTCTAAAAGCTGTAACAAGTTTTCACCTGTATTACCTTTAAGGCGAGCAGCTTCTTTGTAGTAGTTACGGAATTGCTTTTCTAATACACCGTATATACGACGTACTTTTTGCTTTTCACGTAATTGTAAACCGTAATCAGATAAACGACCTTTACGGGCGCCGTGCTGACCAGGTGCAGTCTCAAGTTTACACTTAGAGTCGATAGCTCTTACGCCGCTCTTAAGGAACAGGTCAGTACCTTCACGACGACTCAGCTTGAGCTTAGGGCCCAAATATCTTGCCATGTTATTTCTCCTAACCTATTGTTAAACGCGACGTTTCTTCGGTGGACGACAACCATTATGTGGTATAGGCGTCACGTCAGTAATGTTGGTAATACGGTAACCAGCAGCATTCAAAGCACGTACAGCAGATTCACGACCTGGACCTGGACCTTTGATGAAAACTTCTAGATTTTTTAAACCGTATTCTTGAGCAGCAGTACCTGCACGCTCTGCAGCAACCTGAGCAGCAAATGGTGTAGATTTACGTGAACCACGGAAACCTGAACCACCGGCAGTAGCCCATGATAGTGCATTACCTTGACGGTCGGTAATCGTTACAATAGTGTTGTTGAAAGACGCATGAACATGAGCCATACCATCAGCAACTTGTTTTTTAACCTTTTTACGACGAATTGGTGTCTTAGCCATAATACTATCCCCTTATCGCTTAATAGGCTTACGAGGACCCTTGCGGGTGCGCGCGTTAGTCTTAGTTCTTTGACCACGTAGTGGTAAAGAGCGACGGTGACGTAGGCCACGATAACAACCAAGGTCCATAAGGCGCTTGATATTTAAAGTAACTTCACGACGAAGATCACCTTCAACAGTGTACTTGCCAACTGCATCACGCAGTACGTCAAGAATTTCGTCTGAAAGTTCACCGATTTTTGTGGTTTCGGCGATACCAGTCGCTACTAAGATAGCCTTAGAGCGAGTCTTACCTATGCCATAAATAGCTGTTAAACCAATAACTGCATGTTTATGATCAGGGACGTTAATGCCAGCAATACGGGCCACTAACACATCTCCTATATTCGAATTTGGTAATCATCTGTTTGAAAAGCCCGTAAGGATACTCAAACGAAGACCAAATTACTACTAAAAACACAGGCCGAGAAAACTCAGCCTGCACGCTGTTTACTTAACCTTGCCTTTGCTTATGCTTAGGCTCACTGCAAATTACGCGTACTACACCAGCACGTTTAATAACTTTACAGTTACGGCATATTTTCTTAACGGAAGCACGTACTTTCATTGCTCAACTCCGTAAACTGACCTTATCGACCGTAGCCTTTAAGGTTCGCTTTTTTCAGCACAGAATCATACTGATGAGACATCAGGTGAGTCTGTACTTGTGCCATAAAGTCCATGATCACTACAACGATAATCAAAACTGATGTACCGCCGAAGTAGAATGGCGTTTGCCACGCCATCGTCATGAATTCAGGCACCAGACAGATAAAGGTTATATACAAAGCACCTGCCAATGTCAGGCGTGTCATCACTTTATCAATGTATTTAGATGTCTGCTCACCTGGACGAATACCTGGGATAAATGCGCCAGATTTCTTAAGGTTATCTGCTGTTTCACGTGGGTTAAAAACCAACGCTGTGTAGAAAAAGCAGAAGAAGATAATAGCCGCAGCTAAAACAAGTGAGTACAACGGTTGACCTGGGGTCAGCGTAGTAGCAACAGCTTGTAATACATCAGCGACTGGACCTTCACCTTGGCCGAACCAGCTAGCAATTGTACCAGGGAACAGAATTATACTGCTAGCGAAGATTGGTGGAATAACACCCGCCATATTTACTTTTAGTGGTAAATGCGTGCTTTGAGCAGCAAATACTTGACGACCTTGTTGGCGTTTAGCGTAGTTAACAACAATACGACGTTGTCCACGTTCGAAAAACACTACAAGATAAGTAACAGCGAATACGATTACCGCAACCATCAACAGTACAAAAACATTCAAATCACCTTGGCGCGCCATTTCGACTGTCGAACCAATAGCAGACGGCAAGTTAGCTACAATACCAACAAATATTAGAACAGAGATACCGTTACCGATACCGCGCTCTGTTATTTGTTCACCCAACCACATAAGGAACATAGTACCAGTTACTAAACTCACCACTGCGGTGAAATAGAAACCCATACCAGGGTTAACAACTAACCCCTCCATCATGCCCGGTAAGCTAGAAGCAATACCGATTGATTGAATAGTAGCTAGCACAAGCGTGCCATAGCGTGTGTACTGGCTAATTTTTTTACGCCCTTGCTCACCTTCTTTCTTAAGCTCTATAAACGGAGGATACATATGCGTTAATAGTTGCGTAATAATCGAAGCCGAGATATACGGCATAATACCCAGTGCTAACACTGAAGCTCGCTCAAGTGCACCACCACTGAACATGTTGAACATCTCAACAATGGTGCCCTTTTGTTGCTCGAAGAAATCGGCAAGTACAGCGGCGTCAATCCCAGGGATCGGCACAAATGAACCTAGACGGTAAATTATGATAGCACCCAATACGAAGAGTAATCGGCGCTTCAATTCCGAAAGTCCACCTTGTGCACTTTTTGTATCTTGACCTGGTTTAGCCATTAGTACTTCCTTAGTCTTCTACCTTGCCTCCGGCAGCTTCAATAGCTTCGCGAGCACCTTTAGAGGCTTTAAGGCCTTTAACGGTAACAGCGCGTGAAACTTCGCCAGATTTAACAACTTTAACGAAAAGAACGTTCTTTTTAACTAGACCAGCTGCTTGTAACGCGCTTAGGTCTACCACATCGCCTTCTACTTTAGCGATTTCAAAAAGGTTTATTTCTGCAGATACTAAAGATTTGCGAGAAGTAAAACCAAATTTAGGTAGACGACGTTGCATAGGCATTTGACCGCCTTCAAAACCAACGCGTACTTTGCCGCCAGAACGTGATTTTTGACCTTTGTGACCACGGCCGCCAGTCTTACCTAGACCAGAACCGATACCACGACCAACACGTTTTGGAGCAGTTTTTGAACCTGCAGCAGGTGAAAGTGTATTCAAATGCATCGAATTAACCCTCTACCTTAACCATGTAAGAAACCTTGTTTATCATACCACGTACACATGCTGTGTCTTCTAACTCAACAGTGTGGTTGATACGACGTAAACCAAGACCGCGTAATGTAGCTTTATGTTTCGGTAAACGACCGATAGAGCTTTTTACTTGTGTTACTTTTACAGTTTGATTTGCCATGGTTACCCCAGTATTTCGTCTACGCGAAGGCCACGTTTAGCAGCGATTGACTGTGGAGAATTCATATTCTCAAGAGCCGAAATCGTTGCACGTACCACGTTGATCGGGTTAGTAGAACCGTAACATTTAGAAAGTACGTTCTGCACACCAGTAACTTCTAGTACTGCACGCATAGCACCACCTGCAATGATACCAGTACCTTCAGATGCTGGTTTCATGAACACTAGTGAGCCAGCATGACGTCCCTTAACAGGATGCTGTAATGTGTTGCCATTTAGGTCTACGTTGATCATGTTACGACGTGCTTTTTCCATTGCTTTTTGAATAGCAGCTGGAACTTCACGTGCTTTACCATAACCGAAACCTACTTTACCTGCGCCATCACCAACTACAGTTAGTGCAGTAAAGCTAAAGATACGACCACCTTTAACTACTTTAGACACACGGTTCACCGCGATTAGCTTTTCAGCTAGATCAGGCTGTTGTTGCTTTGCTTCTACGTTAGCCATAGTCTACTCCTAGAATTGCAAACCGGCTTCACGCGCAGCATCAGCTAGCGCCTTCACACGGCCGTGATATTTAAAGCCACTGCGATCAAAAGCAATCTTTTCGATGCCTTTGTCAGCCGCACGTTCAGCAACCGCTTTGCCAACTGCTTGCGCAGCTTCAACGTTACCGGTGCCTTTAACTGTTTCGCTAATAGCCTTTTCAACAGTAGAAGCAGCAGCCAGTACATTACCCTCAGCATTTACTACTTGAGCGTATATGTGACGTGGCGTGCGGTGGATAACAAGACGCGTTGTGCCTTGTTCAATATAATTTCTACGAGTGCGTTTAGCACGACGTAGACGAGCTGTTTTTTTATCCATCGTCTTACCTTACTTCTTCTTAGCCTCTTTACGGCGTACATTCTCATCTGAATAACGAACACCCTTACCTTTATAAGGCTCAGGTTTACGGTATGCACGAATGTTAGCAGCTGTTTGACCAACTAACTGCTTATCTACGCCCTTAACTAGAACTTCTGTTTGGCTTGGAGTTTCAATCGTAATTCCTTCAGGAACTGCGAAATTAACTGGGTGTGAGAAGCCAAGAGTTAAATCTAATGTTTTACCCTTAGCTGCAGCACGGTAACCCACGCCTACTAACTGAAGTTTCTTCTCGTAACCTTCATGCGTACCAACAACCATGTTGTTGATTAGAGCGCGAGCAGTACCTGCTTGAGCCCATGCATTAGCTACGCCATCACGAGGTAAAGTAGTAATAACGTTGTCATTAACTTGTACTTCAACAGCGTTGTTGATAGTACGAGTAAGTTCACCGTTTTTGCCTTTAACTGTGATTTCCTGGCCTTTTAATGTAACTTCTACACCGGCAGGAACAGTAATTGGTGCCTTTGCTATGCGAGACATAGTTCCCCTCCGATTAAGCTACAAAACCAATGATTTCACCACCAACACCAGCACTACGTGCTGTGCGGTCTGTCATTAGGCCTTTAGAAGTTGATACGATAGCGATACCAAGACCACCCATTACCTTAGGTAATTGGTCACGTTTCTTATAGATACGTAGACCAGGGCGACTTACACGCTGGATATTTTCAATTACAGCTTTGCCTTCGAAGTACTTCAACTCGATAGAAAGCTCAGGTTTAGTTTCACCGCTAACGGCGAAATCTACGATATAACCTTCGTCTTTTAGTACTTTAGCTAATGCTACTTTCAGCTTTGAAGTTGGCATCGTTACAGATACTTTCTTCGCTGATTGACCGTTACGAATTCGTGTAAACAAATCCGCGATAGGATCTTGCAAGCTCATAGTCTTACTCCCATGATTCTATTACCAGCTAGCCTTTTTAAGGCCAGGAATTTCACCGCGCATAGCTGCTTCGCGAACTTTAATACGGCTCATGCCGAATTTGCGAAGGAAACCATGTGGGCGGCCCGTAATGTTACAACGATTACGTTGACGTGCAGGGCTAGAATCACGAGGTAAAGCTTGTAGCTTAAGTACCGCGTCCCAACGATCATCTTCAGATGTATTAACATCACTGATGATAGCTTTTAGTGCCGCGCGCTTTTCAGCGAACTGAGCAACTAGTTTTGTGCGCTTTGCTTCGCGCGCTTTCATAGAATTCTTTGCCATAACCCTACCCTTATTTCTTAAATGGGAAGTTAAACGCTTCTAACAACGCACGGCCTTCCTCATCAGATTTCGCAGAAGTAGTGATAGTAATATCCATACCGCGTACACGGTCTACTTTATCGTAATCGATTTCTGGGAAGATGATTTGTTCACGTACGCCCATGCTGTAGTTGCCACGTCCATCAAAAGACTTAGCACTTACGCCACGGAAGTCACGAATACGTGGGATAGCGATTGATACCAAACGCTCAAAAAAGTCCCACATACGCTCGCCGCGTAGGGTTACTTTACAACCAATCGGGTAACCTTCACGCACTTTGAAGCCAGCAACAGATTTGCGTGCTTTAGTGATTAGAGGTTTCTGACCAGAGATTGCTGCTAGATCCGCTACTGCGTTATCTAAAATCTTCTTGTCAGCTAGGGCTTCGCCCACGCCCATATTCAATGTGATCTTTTCGATCTGAGGGACTTGCATGACAGAGCTGAAACCAAACTTCTCTTGAAGTTCCGCAACTACTTTGTCTTTATATACTTCATGCAGTTTCGCCATCATTCTACTCCAACTATTAGATAGTTTTACCAGTAGATTTAAAGATACGTAATTTCTTACCATCTTCAATCTTGAAACCTACACGATCAGCTTTACTCGTTTCCGAGTTGAAGATCGCAACGTTTGATGCATCCATAGATGCTTCTTTCTCAACAATGCCGCCAGCTTGGTTCAATTGTGGAACCGGCTTTTGGTGTTTCTTGATCAAGTTTATGCCTTCGACAAAGATTCGACCAGATTCAGTAACAACTGAAAGCACTTTTCCGCGCTTACCTTTGTCTTTACCTGCTAGTACGATTACTTCGTCATCACGACGTATTTTTGCTGCCATGATTGGCTCCTTACAGTACTTCTGGGGCTAGTGAAACGATTTTCATGAACTTATCATTACGAAGTTCGCGAGTCACAGGGCCGAAAATACGTGTACCAATTGGCTGCAAGTTATCATTTAAGATAACAGCCGCGTTGCTGTCAAAACGGATCAAAGAACCATCTGGACGGCGAACACCTTTTCTGGTACGCACAACTACCGCGTTTTTAACATCACCTTTCTTCACTTTACCGCGAGGAATAGCTTCTTTTACAGAAACTTTAATGATGTCGCCAATCGCTGCGTAGCGACGGTGTGAACCACCAAGGACTTTTATACACTGCACTTTGCGAGCGCCGCTGTTATCAGCAACTTCCAGCTGAGTTTGCATTTGGATCATGTTAATGACCTCCGGTGTAGTAATTACAACGTGTCTAAAATTCGTTTAAAAATCAGACATTTCGATTAAATCCCAATCAAAAAACAAACGAGTTGTCTCTTAAGGGCGGGCAATTGTACCAGCATTGAGGGGGTAGTGATAGGTTATTTTTTAATTAATTTAGAGCGTATGGTTATTAAAGTTGAGTAATTACGGCTATGTAGCTATTTTACAGATGGTTACAAAACAAACAAGGCACTATATAAGTGCCTTGTTTGTTTTAACTATAGATGATTAACCGAATAAACCTTTTAATTTATCTTTAATCTTATCCTTTGCTTTGTCTTTGGCTTTTTCTTTTGCCTCATCAACCTTCTGCTTAGCTTCATCTTTAAGCGCATTGCCTACATCAAGCTTTATACCAACATCGTGGAAAGGCCCTTTTATACGTAGTGGTATTTTAAAACCAGTGCTGTCATCAGTGGTCCCCTGTCCTTCGATTGATCCAACTATGCCTGTAACCAAACGGTAATTAACTGTTGTTTGTGGTAAATCAACATCGCCTTCACCTGATATTCTAACGAGTGGGCTAATAAGTGATAAATCAGTATTTTTACCAACACCATTAGTAAAGTTAAAACTTCCTGTTAGTGCAGAGAAATCTGTTTGCTCTGATTCTTCAAACCCGGTATCCAGCCCTTCAGACGCAGCACCAAAGTTTCCTGAAATGAGTTCCTTACCTTTACGAACCATCTCAGCTATATTCGCACCTTTTACGGCTCCATCAGCAAACTCAAATCCAAGTTTTCCGTTAAGCGCACCAATAAACGACTTTTGACTTTGGCCAGTTGTGTTTAGGTTCCAATTTAAAGACCCCTTACCCATTAGCTTGTCAAAACCTGCCGCATCAGTTAATAGAGGCTGTGCATCTATACCAGCTAAGTCAAAGTTAGTTGATATTTTATAAGGTACTTGTTGTGCGTTTACATTGATAACGCCTTTACCTGACCCTTCATAAGCAGAAAAGCTATCTAGGCTTAGTTTTGCAATGCTATTTTTTAAAGCAACAGTAAATTGATTTGCGCCCAACTTAATATCGTTAGCTTTTAATCCACTTGAACGAATAACTACATTCGCATCTAGTGAATTTAACGCACTTAGATCAATTTTAGTGTCATCCCATACTATTGGCTCTGCAGGTTTATCATTTTGCTCTACTGGCTCTTCTTGTTTTGCTACTGCTTCAGGTAGGTACGGGTTTAAATCAAGCATACCTAAATCGATATCAGCATTTACAGCTAAACGCTTTCCTAGGTTAAGCTCGCTCTTACCTTTTATTTCCAATGCGTCTAACGTCGCAACTAAATCGTCTAAATTAAATTTCTCACCTGCTAGGTGCATTTTACCGTTTACACTGAATGCGTTAAAAGCATTGTCTTTAGCGTCTAACTCTACACCTTGCCATTTTGCAATACTTTTAACAGACTCACCGCTTAGTGATAACTGACCTTTAATATCTTGTCCTTGCCCAGCGATGCTCCCTTCGAACGTTAAATCAACTAAACGAGAATCTAAGGTTTGTTTAACATTAAAAGTAGCACCTTCAATTGCTTTAGCAGGAGTATCTAATTTTATATCAAGCTCAAAACGCTCCTGCATATAAGTAATACCCCCTTTTACTTCTAATGTTTTACGAAGTGATGGAAGTAAAATAGCGAGTTCTAAATCACTAATTTGTTGCTTAGCACCTGTTAGACCATCTAGATAAGTAAATGTGCCGCCATAAATAGCAACCTCACCTAACTCAATATCAAAGTTATCTGGAAGCTTTATCGCTTCACCTGATTGGCTTTGCTCTTTAGGTTGCTCTGCAACTGCATCAAAAAACTGCCAATTAGCTTTACCATTTTTGTCAGTTTCTAATAGGATATTTGGTTCGTTTATAACAAACTTATCTAATTTAAACTCACCACCAAATAATGAAAACCAAGGTATGTGTACAGCAAGCTGTTTCATACTCGCCATATCGGCGCGCGAACCTGATTCCATATTTGCAAAATGCACGTCGTTAAGTTCTAACTTTAATGCAGGGAATACGCTAAGTGTTTTATCACCTTTAATAGTAAGAGTGCGCCCAGTTGTTTGTTCTACCTGCTCAGACACTTTATTAAAAATAGTATCAGTAGGGATTAAAAACGGTGCGGCAACAATTAGTGCTATACATAGTAAAAGTATTACACCTACAATTTTAAGTAAAGTTTTCATGATCGTCCTTTCAAACGTGCAAATAATGTTCTTATCATAGCGAGTGTTAGCCTTAAAATCATTGTAGTTGATGTAAAAAAGCCACTAAAACCATTTTACTTGTTATATGTGAATCTTTCCTGAAACATTTTGATACCTTTAGGTTACAAATAAATATTGACCCGGTGATACCCCAAGGTTACATTGATACCCAGAGGTTACAAAAAATAAAATACTATTACAGGATGAATACTATGAAACAACAGGATATTAAAACTGAAGAACAATTTATGGGTCAAAACATATGGATTAGTTTAAGCGCAGGGATAGTTTGTTTATTTCTCTGTGTTTACTCACTAATAAAACAAGATCAACATATTGGAGGGCTTTTAACTGTTGGAATGGGCGTTTTTTTTTATATAGTTATAGTGATTATTTATCTCATTAAAGGGGGTTTTCCGTTAAAAATGTATTTTCAATACGCTTATAAAGATGAGTTTCTAAACACCATTGACACTAATGCATATAAACATACAAGTTTTGCATTTGGGTTTTGCCTTCTGGGTGTTTTTTATATAAGCGATGAAATACCTACCGAATTTTCGCATGCAACTATGGCAATATTCTACCTCGGTATCATGCTCTTGGTATATGGCGCTTCATTGCTTTGGCAAAATCGTGATTAGGAGTGGATATGCAAAATAACATAGCAAAGTATCGAAAAGAGGCCGGGCTTTCACAGCAAGAACTTGCTGATGCTATTAAAGTGTCGCGCAAAACAATAAGTACCGTAGAAACAAACCGGTTTACGCCGTCGGTAATAATTGCTCTAAAAATAGCAAAGCATTTTAATACCTCAGTTGAAAGTCTCTTTGTACTGGATGAAAATGATTGATACATGTTAAAGCATTAGTCTCATTTTATTAGCAAAAATACTGATTTAGTCACTTCAATTACGACGTATGGAGGACAGCGCTGTTGTTATTAGCGTAATTGCGCTAAAATAGACCAGCAAAAAAATATATATCTAAACCGGAGATTCTACAAGGCATGAAAAAACTGCTAATTTCACCGTCAAAAATGACGCTAGGCGAACAAGAAAATCAAATCTATCAGAACATTCTGAAGCAATCTTCAGAGTTAAGCCTTAACCTTATGGCCGTGAAAGTAGAAAACCACCCTGATGATTTTTTACCTTGGTGTTACGAATTGCTAAGTGCAAGCAGAGATCGTATGAACTACGATTTACTAGAGCCACAGCAGTTACCAGTACTTAAGAAGCTACACGATCAGCTTATTTCAGCTATCAGCTTTTTACAGGTTAAAACTTTACGTATTGCTCCGTGGCCTGTTGTAAGTGTATTTGTAGAACAACACAAAGACGTTATTGCACTTGATGAACAGCTTCGTTTGGTAGACTACATCAAAAGCATTCGTGAACAGTCTCTTAAAGATATGATTCCTGAAGACTTACTTGCGTTTAGCGGTAAGCACATGGCATCACTTGATCCAAGCACATACAACTTTGACGTTGAATGGTTTGCATCTACAAAGAGTGCAAAGAGCTTCCATCAAATGCTTGGTGATTTACCAGGTGCTTTTGACGATGCACTAGTGAATATTCCACTTGAAGGTGATATTACTCAGTACGAGTATCAGAAATTTGTTGCTGCTTATTCAAAAATATTCACCGACAACAACGAAAAACCAACACTTGCGCCTGCAACACGACTGCTTGCAATGCGTCGCCCTGATTTATTTACTCCGATTACAAATAATCGATTAGATGCATTATGTGGTGCCCTTGGTGTTTCTAAACTTAAAAATAGTGATTTTGAGCGTTACTGGCAAGATATCGTAAAAGGTATTCAAGCTATGTCATGGTACAAAATGGCTAAACCTAGTAACGAGTTAGAAGAACAATTGGTTGCTATTAAAGCATTAATTCCATGTTTCTTTCACTACGCTGATGCTAAAACACCAGATAACTCTAACTACATTAAACTGCTAACCAAGCCTAAACGTACTACAACTACAACAGGTAAAACTCAGCGTAGAGGTAAAGAGTCTGCAGAGATTTTAGTAGACCGTGCTCTTGCTGCTGACGATATTCCTGAGCATATTCGCAGTAAACGTGATTCAATTGTGAGTGAAGTACAAAAAGGTCGCAGCGTAAACGAAACAATTAGCCTTATGCGCACTATATTCGGTTAAAATCTTCTAATTTAGCCGTACTTTTATGGTGCGGCTAGGTTAATTTATGCACCAGCAGTGTGCGCAACATCTTCCTTCATGTTATACCCCCATCCTATTCATAAAATTCAAGCTCATGTTTTTAATAAATAAAAAATAATTTTTAATAAAAAACAATGAAGCTGGCACACACAGTGCAATTATCCCGTTAGTTAAACAATAAAAAGCCGTCAGCCTAAAGGTTCCGATTACATAATAAAAACCTTGGCGAGCAAAAATCATATAACGGGAAATGGACATGCTAAAACTAAAAAAAACCATCGCTATCAGTGCTATAGCATTAATGGGCGCAACATCTTTAACGTCAACAGCCGTACATGCTGAAGTAACTGCTAATGCAGCGGCAACATCAAACTACTTATGGCGTGGTCAAGAGCAAACTGGGGGCGATGCAGCTATTTCAGGCGGTATTGATTACGCTAATGAATCGGGCTTTTATGCAGGTACTTGGGCTTCAAATGCATCGTGGGCAGATGAAATGACCTATGAGCTTGATTTATATGCAGGCTTTGGTGGCGACATTAACGAAAGCGTTAGCTATGATGTTGGCTATATTTATTACGCTTACCCAGACGCAGCCTCTGAAGCTGACGCAGATTTCTCTGAAATTTACGGTAGCATCAGTGTTGAAGGCTTTACCTTTGGTGCTTCAGTACTAGCAACATCAGCTGCAAGTGGTGATGGTACAGACTTTGGTGATTCACTTTACCTGACAGCTGACTACGGTTTTGCTGTTGGCAGTAACGGCACTGAAATGGCACTTCACTTAGGCCACTACTCTGGTGACTTTATTGGTGATGACAATATCTTAGATTACGGTGTATCAATTTCGAAAGATGGGTTCACTTTTGGTTTATCTGATACAGATATGGATGACTCAGATATTAAAGCTTACGTTGCTTATTCTGTAGACTTTAATTTATAAGAAAGAATGTGTTACTTGCTGCAACACGAAGGGCCTTTTGGCCCTTTTCTTATTTTTGAACAAGCCCCTTCACACCTGTTAACAAACCGTTACAATTGAATGAAAACAATACATACATTTTCCTTTATTCTATTACCTAGTCACTGGGCATTTATAACTGCCTAGCCATAAAATAGGTATAAAGGAATAATAATGAAATCACCTAACGCGTTTAGCGCCCTACTCGATATTTATATAAGTCCTAGTAAAGCTTTCAATGGTGTTGAACACGCCAGAGGTTGGTCATGGCTTGCTTTTATAGTCATGTCTTTAGTTTCAATGGCGAGTATTTATATTTTTTATTCCACTGTTGATATGCAGTTTTTGATTAATGAGCAAGTAGCAGCATCAACTATTGATGCGACGATTGGCGAGCAAAAAATGATTCGCCAAAGTATAGAGCAAAATGCAGAAGGCCAAGTATGGTTTGGTTTGTTTGGCGGCGTAATTGCGCTGGCTATCATGAATGCATTAATGGCACTTTATTATATGCTTGTGGCTAAACAGGATCCTGCATCAGAACATAGCTACGGAGCTTGGTATGGATTCTCTACCTGGACAATGATGCCAGTTGTTATTTCAAGCCTAGGAACAATTGCTCTTGTACTAAGTGCAAGTACAGATCAAATATCTCAACAAGCCGTATTTAGCTATGCATCCATTAACCAATTAATAATAGGACTTGAAATTGGCCATCCTTTTTATAGCTTATTAGAATCAATAAACTTGTTTAGCTTTTGGAGCATTGCGCTGGGAATGATCGGCTTAAAATGCTGGACTAATTTTTCAACTAACAAAGCACTCCTATTCTCTGCTCTTCCTTCAATTATTATTTTTGGTATTTGGGCAATCATTGCAGCAAGTTAACTCTTAAGTGGAGGTAGATACTAGCTCCACATTACTTAATTCACGGATAGATAAAATGAAAAAAGCAATAATCATCACACTCGCTGTAGGCGCATTTATAGCCCTAATTGTGTCAAAGCAAATTTCTGGCGATGAAAAACAAGCCGAAGTAAATATTGCTCAAGTAGAGCTTGGCGACATTGCTGACTCAATAATGGCTTCAGGTAATTTAGTTTTTAATACACAAGTGCAATTACGCTCTGAAGTGACAGGCCGAGTGGATAAAATATTTGTTCAAGAAGGCCAAGGAGTTAAACAAGGCGATATGTTAATGCGCCTTGATACAACTGCTTTTGAATCAGAAGTTACCCGTAGTAAAGCAATCCTTCGCGCCACAGAGATTGAAATTAAACATAGTAGAACACGCCTGACCAATCTAGAGCGACAACTTAAAAGACAAAAAGACTTATACGATGTAGGTTTAGGTAATCAAGAAAGCTATGAGAACATTGAAAGCGCACGCGATCTAGCTAAAATCGATATTGAATCACGAATAGAGTCGTACAACCAAGCACAAGCGTCACTACAAATTGCGCAAGATCGCTTAAGTAAAAGTGTATTTAGAGCTCCAATGAGCGGCTTGCTTGCATCTGTAAATATTAAAGAAGGTGAAACCGTTATAGCCGGTACTACTAATATTATTGGCTCTGATTTAATGCTAGTAGCCGACCCAAGTGCTATTTTAGCCGAGCTACGTGTGGATGAAACCGACATTGCGAGTATTAAGCTTAACCAAAAAGCGAATATTTATGCGGCTGCATACCCTAATAAACCATTTAGTGGCACAGTAATCAATATTGGTACTTCAGCTAAAAACCAAGCCGGCTCTCAAGGTTTATCGTTTAAAGTAAAAGTATTACTCGACACTACTGAGCGCCAGCTATATGCAGGAATGAGTTGTAGAGCAGAGATCGCAACAAGCATTGCCGAAAACGGTTTAAAACTTCCAATAGAAGCAATCCAAAAAGAAGACGATAAAACATTTGTATGGCGACTAAATAGTGATAACACCGTTAGCAAAATTGCCGTAACTGTTGGAATATCATCTGATATAGAGCAAGCCATTACTGACGGCTTAAATGAGGGCGACAAAATAGTTATTGGCCCTGCGCGCCCAGTAAGTCTTCTGACTGAAGGTGATGTGGTAAAACTTAAATCAGATGCAGACAAGGAAGAAGCCTAATGTCTGCGGTAATCAAGCTAGAGCATATTAATAAACAATACAAAATGGGCTCAGAGGTATTTAAGGCACTTGATGATGTAAACGTACATATAATGCAAAACGAATACGTGGCGATTATAGGACCTTCTGGTTCAGGCAAGTCGACCTTGATGAACTTATTAGGCTGTTTAGATACACCCAGCAGTGGCGAATACTACTTAAAAGATAAACTAGTAAAAAGTATGACCGAGACAGAGCTTGCTCATCAGCGTAATGAAAGTGTCGGGTTTATATTTCAAAGCTTTAACTTAATACCACGTGCAACCGCACTAGAAAATGTAATGCAGCCTTTAGTATATCGCTTTATCCCTAGCAAACAGCGCAAGCAACAAGCTCTAGAAGCACTAAAGCGGGTAGGTCTCGGTGATAAAGTTAATCATTTATCTAGCCAGCTATCGGGCGGGCAACGTCAACGTGTTGCTATTGCCCGCGCTTTAGTCACAAAACCACATATATTATTAGGAGATGAACCCACAGGTAATCTTGATAGTAAAACGACCCGCGAAATTATGGATTTGTTTGATGAGCTGCATAACGAAGGTCACACTATTATTTTAGTAACACATGAGCAAGAAATTGCCGATCATTGCCAACGCGTGATTCGTTTAGTGGACGGTAAAGTGGTAAGTGATGTAACTAAAGATGAAGGAATCAAGCAGCATGTTTAAATCAGCTCTTGCGATAATGGAAGGCACTAAGGCCGCTTTTTCAGCTATTAAAGCTAATGCAATGCGCAGCGCACTGACCTGTTTGGGCATTATTATTGGTGTTGCCGCCGTAGTTACTGTCGTTGCAGTAATGCAGGGTTTTACAAAGCAAATAAACGATCAACTTGCTGATATGTCGCCAGATGTAACAACAATAAAGCCTTACACCAGTATTGAACTCGAAATGGTTGGTAAAAATGCCAAGCTTACCTACGACGATTTTTTAGCTTTAAAGTCGCGTATAAAAGAAGCTGAAACGCTAACTGCCCTAATGTTTACCTGGCGCTTTTCGGGGGGAGCTGAGTATGGAAATAAAAGCCATTCATCGCGTGTTATCGGTACCGAGCAAGACTATCAAAAAGCGTATCGTACTTATCCTGAACTTGGTCGTTTTATTCGTGCTGAGGACGATGATAAACGAAGAAGGGTCGCATTTATCGGCCCTTCAATCATAGAAAAGCTAAACCTTCCTGAAAACCCAGTAGGTGAATATATAAAGCTAGGTGGTGAATGGTTTAGAATTATTGGCGTTGCTGAAAAACAAGGTAGCTTATTTGGTTTTGACCAAGACGATTACATTAATATTCCAATTAGTACCATGAGTGCTTTAGAAGGCGGAAGTACACAAACTAATGTGCAAATTATGTTTAGGCTGAATGAAGGTACTAACGAAGAACAAGTGCTTGCAAAAATAACTCGTGTATTGCGCCAACTGCATAAACTAAAAGAGAAAGATGAAAACGACTTTGAATTTGAAACCGCTGAAAAATCTCGTGCCCAAATAGATAAATTTACCAGCAGTGCTACCGCTATTACTGCAGGTATTGTTGGCATTAGCTTACTCGTTGGCGGAATTGGTGTTATGAACATAATGCTCGTGTCGGTAACTGAACGCACACGCGTTATTGGTACATTAAAAGCACTAGGCGCAACGCCTGGCTTTATTATGCTGCAGTTTTTAGTTGAAGCCGTTGTGCTTTCACTCTTTGGTGGCTTAATAGGACTCATTATAGGATATGGCGCCGCAGGGCTTATTTCGTTTTTAGTCCCTAGTATGCCTGATGCATATATACCAGCATGGGCTGTAATACTATCGTTCGGATTTACATCAATGATTGGGATTATATTTGGTTTAGCCCCTGCTATTAAAGCAGCAAGACTAAACCCTATAGATGCACTGCGTTACGAATAACTATTTTAAATAATTATTTAGCTTTAAATGGTACCTTATTACATTGTACTTCTACTGTTTTAGGGTACCAAGCTGGGCCGATTTGATTCACAACCACCTCAGCTAAACCATTAGTAAACGATTTATACGTATGAACGCTTTGCCACTCCCCTTGTGGGCAATGTGTTGTTAAATCTAACGGCTCTGATCCCTCGTACAACGCAAGTGCAAAATTATGATGCCACTGTGAGCTTTTTAGCGTTTTATTGCTTACTTTGCTCTGTATACCGTTATCAAAGTAAATATTTGTACACCCCGTTAAAATAATCAGTGTGCAACCGGCTGCAAATAGCTTGATGCTCATAATGTCTCCCCTAGTATTTGCTCTTGGCACCACACTTTAATGGTATGGGGCGAGTATATTCCAAGCGTAATTAAACTCAGCGCTCCATCACTAAACGTTTGTTGTGACTGCATTTGAATAACCGGTGTATTTGAACATATTTGTTTTACGTCTACCCGCTGCTCACCCACTAATCCCCATAAATAAAATGGGCGGCTATCTTCGAAATTAGCTTGGCTCGTTATTTTTGCTGTTGCCTGTGGCTGAATGGTTACCGCAGAACAAGCACTGAGGCTTAATGCTATCGCCCCTATAATTAATGGTTTCATACTCTTCCTTATAAACTAAATACCAGTAAGGTAACTTTATAAGAGAACATATAATATTAGCGTAAAAAGCTGTGGGGAATATGTAGAAACGCTATGAAGTTTTATACAGTTTATTACACATAAAGGCCGCATAAATGCGGCCCTTAAAGTAGTCAACTTAAGTGGTTAGTAAATAAATAGACGTTAGAATTTAGCTAAATTATTTTTACTGTCTTTGTCGACCAGCTTAATGTAAGGATCTACCCCCGCAAATAATGGTTTTTCTTTTACTTTTAGCTCAATAGTATTGGTACCAGACACTATTTGATGCTTTTGCGAGTAAATAACAAAGTCTTCAGCTAGTAAGTTTTCAGGGTCGTCGCTAAATAATGCAATATCAATTAGCTCATCGAGCGGCTGCTCTGTTTCTTCACCTTGTCCATCGGCATGCTGCTTAGTTGCTTCAACGCTCAGTGTTACCGTATAAAAACCTTCGCTATCAACATCATCTGTAACCGACACTTCTTTCATTTCAAGCTCATAAAGCGTTATATATTTAAACTGATCATCAATAAAACGTTGTTCAGCTTGTGTTGCATCTCGCTTTAAATAACTGAGTAAATCAAGTGTGGTTGGGTATGGCATTGATTGGTATTTAAACTCATTCAAAAATGCTTTAAGTGCGGCATTTAAGCGTTTTTCGCCTAAGCGGTCATACAAAGCCATCATCGCAACTGAGCCTTTATTATAGTGAAGATACAGCTGACCCTGCGTTTTATATAGCGGCATTTCTTCAAAGGCTTCACCTGTACGGCCCATTAAGTATTTATCTAGCTCGTACTTTAAGAATTTACGAAGCTTCTCGGCGCCAAAGCGTTTTTTTAGTACCATTAGCGCACTGTATTGCGAAAGTGTTTCAGAAATAACTGCGCTCCCCTCAACATTTGCTCCCGACACTTGATGCCCCCACCACTGGTGCGCAACTTCATGTGCGGTTACATAGTAAGGTAGGTCAACTTTATTCTCATCTCTTAAGTCTGTAATAAAACCAATACTTTCAGAGTAAGGCACCGTATTGGCAAAACTTTGCGCAAACGAGCGATACTTAGGAAACTCAATAATACGTAACTGCTTATGCTGATACGGGCCAAAGGCTTGTGTGTAGTAATCTATTGAGTCTTGTACTGACTCAATCATGCGGTCAACATTCCATGCATGATCTTTGTGGTAGTACACCTCAATATTTACACCGTTATGCTCAACTTTTTTACTTTCAAGCTCTGCCGAAAGCACAGAGTAAAAATTTATAATTGGAGCATCCATTTCATAAACAAAAGTACGGCGCCCGTCTTTTACACTCTCACTTTTTAAGTAACCTGGTGTAATAGCAAATTGTGACTCATCGGTGGTTACCGTTGCCTTATAGTTTATAAAACCATTAGCAGGCCCAAACTCATTTTGCGTATAATAGCGGCTGTCTTCTAGTTTATGTGCGCGCTCAAGTTCAGGTAAATCGTGCTTGCGGCGCTCATACTTATCGGCAATTTGAAAATACTTTTGATAACCAAAATTTGGTAATAATTCTCCATTATTTACAAATGTACCGTTGTGCACGAGTTGAGTATCAGATCTTCTATCAACAAAACCGTCGTGTTCACGAGAAACTAAAAGCTCACCTTCGCGTACTTCATTAGGCATTAGCGGTTGTTCAAACTCAAACCATACCATGCCAAAATCGGTTAAACGCTCTACTATTTTTCCGCCCGCCATTTTTACATCCCAGCTTTTAGATTGGCTAGGCTCATTAATTAACACACGGGTTATTGGCTCGTTTGCGGTATTGGTAAACTTAATTTTAGCCACGGCATTTAAAGCACGCTTTTTAGGATAAATATCAATGTTTAAATCAACATCAGTTATTATAGGCAGTGGCAAGTCTTTGTATTGTGAAAACTCTTGCTCATACCTTACTTGTAGCGCTTCGTTATCATCACTTGTTACAAACTCGTTGATTACACGGGTGTTGTAATAAATGTTATAACCCGCGCCCACAAATACCAATAAACTTATAACGGCTGCAATCTGGCCTTTTAAAGACATGTTGTAACGTACTAAAGATAAACGAGTACGCAATGTTTGCGACGGGCCGCGATGCCATAAAGCAAACCCTACAATAGCTAAAAACACACTCAATGCCCCCCAATATAGGGTGTACCAATGCGCGCCTTGTAAAAAATGTCCATAACCGTTTATATCTGAATACGGTACGCTACTGCTTTGAGAAAAATGATACATATGATGCTCAAACCCGTAAGCACCCATTACCATTTGAGCAATGTAATACAGAATAAATAAACCCATACCTATGTATTTATTAGGGCTAATTATTTGTAAAAAGAACGCCAATATAGCCATCATAATAAAAGGCAGTAATGTAAGGTAACCCAACCTAAATAAGTACTGACCAAGCTCTAGGTTAAATTGCCCCTTAAACAGTTGCACTGCAATGGTAAACATCATGCCTACTAAATAAAGACCACAAACTGCAGTGATTAACGCAATAATTTTAGATACCCAAAACACACTGTTATGCACCGGGAAACTGTCAACAATATCACCCATACCACTGTGGCGTTCTCGCCAAACCAGCTCTGCGCTGTAATAAGCAATAATGATAAACATAAACAAAGCGGAGGAGTTTTGAATAATGCCCACCATGTTTTGTGTAAGCGGCCAATCTGTTGTGCCATACGCGCCAATAGGCGCAAAGAGTGGTGCGAGTAACATAGTAATACTGACACCCGCTAAAATCATAAAAGGGGCACTTAATATAACCTGCTTAAGTTCAAATAAGCTGCGCATTACTAATTGCGATTGCGTATTCACCCCTTTTGACTTGTAATTTTTAGCGCTGCTAATAAGTGCTGCTTGTTTATTTTTTACAAACGTTGAGACAGCAAATTGCTTTTTCTGTTTTTTACTTACTACGCGATTACCTAACTTTCCGAGGCCAAAAAACATCGCTAAACTTATTGCTACCCATAAAATACGGTTAATTAAAAAATCGCCCGAGAGCGTTAACACTTCGGTATTTTTATCACTTACAGTCCAGTAACGGGTTAAGTCAATTAACGAACCGAGGCCGAATGGATCTGCGTAAACAACAATATTCCTAAACGCTAAATCATCAAAATAGATACTCGCCAATTGGTAGGTTATATAAATCACTACGGCCGTTACATATACCGCCATCATGGTTTTAAAATAGACCGCCACACTATTAAAAATAGCACTGAGTACCAGTAAGCTGGGTATTGCTAAATATAAAAAAGGCGCTGCGTAATATATAAACTTATTAGGGCCTACTAGCTCACTATCAAGCCAGCCAACCAACAAGCCAAATTGAGATCCCAAAAACACGCCTAATGGCACAGTTAAAAAAACAACTAGCACAACCAAGTAAGCACCAAAAAAACGTCCTGATTGATAAGCAAGAGGGTTAACGGGCTTACTAAAAACCAGCTCATCCATTTTGCTTTCACTGTTGCGAATAGCAGAGCTGGCAACAAAGTTAACCACTAAAAACATAGCGAGTGTACAAAATGTAACGGTTAAAAGCATAATAGAGAAAGGCGAGTTCATATGAACATTCGCCCCACCTAACGGGAACTTACTACTAGAGCTTATAAAAAACGCCATAAAAAAGAAGATTAATGAGGTCACATAAAACGAAGGCTGACGCACAAAATAGCGCAGCTCAAACGCGAGCATATTAAAAAACATAGCGCCCCCTTATGCTACTTGGCTGTTACGATGATTAAGCAACGTAGAAAAATACACATCTTCTAGGTTTGCACTGCTGAGCTCAAAACCTTCAGGGGCTTGATCGGCTAATACATGTAATATGGTTTTCCCTGCAAATAAGCGCTTAGAAATAACAGGCAGTTGCGGTTCAAGCTCTAGCGCTTCCTCTTGGCTCATGGCTTTGCGCCAGATTTGCCCTTGGAGTTTATCGGTAAGGGCAATTGGGTTGCCCTCTAATAGTATTTTGCCGCCGGCCAGTACGGCCATGTTTGGGCAAAGCTCTGCTACATCCTCAACAATGTGAGTCGATAATATAACGACTTTTTGCTCACCTAAGCTTACTAACAAGTTATGAAATCGATTACGTTCCTCTGGGTCTAACCCTGCTGTTGGTTCATCAACGATTAGTAAATCAGGGTCGCCTAATAACGCTTGAGCAATACCAAAACGCTGGCGCATACCGCCCGAAAAGCCACTTACGGCTTTAGAGCGATGTTGATATAAATTAGTGTGCGCAAGTAATCCTTCAACCGACTCTTTACGCTCGGCTTTATTATGAATCCCCTTTAAAACAGCCATATGGTCCAGTAAGTCGTAAGCACTAACACGCGGGTACACACCAAAATCTTGTGGTAAGTAACCTAAGCGTTGGCGCAGTGCCTGTGGGTCTTTAAATACATCAATGCCATCAAAAGTAATTGAACCTGAATCAGCCGACTGCAGTGTTGCAATGGTACGCATAAGCGATGATTTACCTGCGCCATTTGGCCCAAGCAATCCAAACATCCCTTTACCGATAGATAAATCAACACCTTGTAGTGCATGTACGCCGTTATCGTAGGTTTTAGATAACCCAGTTATTGATAGCATTTTTACTTCCTTGAATATGAGTAATTATTTTTATAATGTTTTATATCACAAGAAAAACAGGAACATAAGTTACTTGTTAGTTAAATTTGTAACAACAAATAAACATAATTTAAACTCATAACACTTGCCTGCACTGTATTCACTCGGTATAAAAACCACATATACTTTTTATAAGAAGCGAAAAGCCATGCAAGATCACCAAAGCCAGCCGTTAAATGACTTTATAGAATATCCACACGACGAAATGCTAAATCGTGCTAACGAGTTTTTACAAACCAGCCAACGCCGCCATAGCATTCGCAGCTTTAGCGATCGCCCAGTACCAAAAAATATTATTGAAGCATGTATAAAAGCAGCTGGCACAGCACCTAGTGGAGCGAATCATCAGCCTTGGCATTTTGTGGCTATAAACAGTAGCGATGTAAAAAAACAAATAAGAGAAGCCGCCGAAAAGCTAGAGCGTTCTTTTTACGAAGGCAGAGCAGGTGAAGAATGGTTAGATGCGCTAAAGCCGTTAGGTACCGACGCCAATAAACCTTATTTAGAGCATGCACCTTGGCTTATAGCTGTATTTAGTCAAAAAAAGGGCGGTGTAAGCACTGATGATAAAAATACGAATTATTATGTGCATGAGTCTGTTGGCTTAGCTACCGGCTTTTTAATTCAAGCTTTGCACCGCAGTGGTTTGGCAACCCTTACTCATACTCCAAAGCCAATGAGTTTTTTAACCGACATATGTAATCGCGATAAAGATAACGAACGCCCATACATGCTACTTATTACAGGCTACCCAGGTGATGATGCAACAATACCTGCTCATGCACTGGATAAAAAATCACTCGATGAAATAGTTACGTTTATTTAGTATTTTCTTGTCGGCAAAACCACTCATATAACAAAGCAATGATCGACTCAACTTTTGGGTCGGTCAATGAGTAATAAATAGTATGCCCTTCTCTGCGAGTAACAACCATATTTGCCTTGCGTAAACTTGCTAAATGCTGAGATAGCGCCGACTGTGCTAAAGGTACATTTTTATTTAGCTCACCTACACTTTGCTCACCTTGTAATAAACTACATAAAATCATTAAGCGATTTTTGTTAGCCATTAATTTTAAAAACTGTTCGGCTTGCTCTGCGTTGACAGCTAGTTGTTCAATATTCATTTTATTATTTCTCTTTTTGATACCTTTTTAAGTATAGACTTTTACATTAGTAAGTTCTAATATAATTAACATTAGGTTTTACTAATATTAAGATGGCCATGAAACTAGCGATGCCATTTTATTAATCGGCGGAAGTGCTGTAGCAGTATCCGCACTATTAAGTTACTTTATATAAAGTAACTTTCAGTTTTTAACGTTATTTATAAGTATTAACTCAATTCAACCTACTTATACCAAGTAGCACTCATTAATGTCTTTTTTAAGAAAAAGAGGATTTACAAACTAATGCTTACATCAATCCCTGATTTACTAAAAATTATCACACCTAACCAACGCCGTATTGACGCAGCGCAAGCGAAACTCGAGCTTGAACAAAATAGAGGTTTACTTATTGATGTGCGAGAACCTGCAGAGCACGCGACAAAATCGGCTGCCGGCGCTATAAATATTCCGCGTGGATTACTCGAGATGAAACTAATGGAAATAGAAAAAGACGCAGCTCGCCCTATTTACGTGCACTGCGCAAGTGGTGCACGCGCAACGTTGGGAGCAGAAGCATTAACGCGTGTGGGTTATGAAAACGTGACTGTTATTACCTGTGACGCAAACCAAATATGTAGCGTATTTTAAGTATCTACTAAGTACTTATAATTATGCGCCTAACAAAGGTAGGTGTTTAACGCTGTGATAAGTCAGTGCTAATTTAATACACTCTTTAACTGGGTGTTCTGGTAATGGCTTTTCACTATTTAACACTATTGCTCTATTTCCTTCAAAGATAAGATTATGAGAGTACAACTCTCTAAATGTGCTTACTAGCTTAGATTGGCAATGAAAAAACAAATAACACGATGAGCCCTTAAAGCCTACGCGAATGGGGCTACCATTTATTGTGTTATAACTTGGCTCTCCCCACTTTAAAGACTCTTCAACAGCTCCTAAGTTTTGCTCTTGTGCTACGGTATAAATTAGCTCTCGTAATTGTATAAGCGTACTTTTAGCTGCCTCAGGATGATTATTAAATCTATTTTTTATATCCGTATTCATAAAAACATCCTTATAAGTATTACAAGTTTAAAACAGGTTACTTTTGCTGCCTTTCATCAACTAAAACAAGTAGCATCTGCTCAATATTTTTAACACTATAAGTAAGTGCTCTCAGTAGCTCTTTCTCACTTTGCTCTGTTGCCTGCTGCGACGTTTTACCTTGATTAGCCAATACATCTTTTTGCTCAAGTATCGCCTCTCTAAACTCACTCGCATTAACTACACCAAGCAAAGACACTAAAGCGCCACTTCCTGACTGCCCAGCTGTTTCAAAACTTAAACGATATAACCCAAAAAGGCGCATTAGTGGGCCTTGGCTTAACCCTACATCTGTTATTTTTTCAAGCGGAATCGATTTTTCTTCTTTAAATAATATGCCACGTTTAACAACTAGTTTTTGTGGTAATAAGTCAGCCGACATAGCTGCGAGTATTCGTCCGCCCACCAGCCATACAATCGCTAAAACAATAGGTAACAACGGAATAGTCACCAGCGCTAGTACACTAAAAAAAGCGGCCATTAGCATCCAGTATTGCTGCACTTTCGGGTCGAAAGATGCACTTTTTAAAATATGTTTTGTCATTGTTTTAATCCTTTATCTATATAACTACAAATACACTCTGCAAACTTCAATAATCTCTACTCAATCTTACAAACTAATAACGACTTTTATAGCAAGGGCAATAAACACAACACCCAGTATTTTATCAAGCCATGGGTTCTGCTTAGTAAAACCAAAGCGATTTTTTGAAACCTCAGTAAGTACTGCAACTAGTAAATACCAACCTGTATCAATTACAAACACGGTTAAGCACATAATAATGCCAATGCTTAAAGTGAGATTTTGCGGGTCAATAAACTGTGAGAACAAGGCTAAAAAGAAAATAGCGAGCTTGGGGTTCAAAAAGGCAATGGCAAAGCCATCTTGTAATGCTTTAACTGCGCTTATCTCACTTTTTTGTACTTGCAGTTCGTCATTATTGGGTTTTGCTAATAGTATTTTTAAACCTAAATAGGCTAAATACCCAGCGCCTAAATATACAAGTACTTGGTATACCGTTGGAAACTGAGCCATCAATGTCCCCAAACCAAGTAACGAAGCTGCCGCATAAAGCCCAACACCCACGCCATGGCTAAGTGCAGCAAGCATACCGTTTTTCATTCCGCCACTCATTGTATGCTTTAGTACAACTGCAAGGCTTGGGCCTGGCGACATTGCACCCATCATGCATACAACTACTAAACTAAACCACGCTGCTAATGTCATTCTTATCCTTATAGTTCATCGTTTTCTATTAATAATATATAGGCCGTTACTTGGCCTTGAAAAGCAGTCGCGGTATTTATACTTATTACTTTCCAACCTTCTTGATTTAAGTGGTATATGCGCTCATTCAAAGCATCTACATCAATGCCGTTACTAAAAAAACCACGCTTTTTAAATTCTACTATTTTTTGCATTGTTTGTTATCCATTTTATAAGCGGTAGTCAAAGTCGTAATAGTGAATGCCCTGCTCAATGCGTATTTTCATACTGCCAGTTAATCCTTTTAGCTCATTTGAGCCTGAATCAGGAACAACATTTAAAATAAGACTGTCTTGTCCTTTATTCATAGTGCCAAAGTGTTGCAGTACAAAACTGCCCTGCTTACCTTCAAGCTCACCTATCACTTGCTCTATTGCCACGTAACCCGCACTGCCTTGGGTTGGCGTCATTGCACTAAGCATCTCGCCTTGGCTTGTAGCATTTAAGTCACCTTTAATGTTTTATCAATCGACATGCGTCCTAAGTTAATACCTTGCTGCCCTTTGGCATAACCTTCAATAGGCGCTAAAGCCACTGTAAATTCACCGCTTATTATTTTTGTTGTCATAACAATTCCTTATTGATGATATTTAATACTATTGATTTTTAATCCGATGATGCCATATCTATACCTCAACCTTTAAAAAGAATCCACTATGTCAAAAAACACCTCTGCATCCGAAAAAGCTGCTTTTAGCAGCCTATTACCTGTTTTTGCTTTTATAAAACCTTACAAATGGATGGTAGTAGCTGCGCTAGCTGCACTGTTAGTGACTGCGGGTGTTAATTTGTCGTTGGGGCAAGGTGTTAAGTTTGTTATTGATCATGGGTTTATTGCAGGCTCTAAAGATCAATTACAGCAAGCTGTACTGGTACTCATTGGCTTAATCAGCTTATTAGCGATCGGTACCTTTAGCCGTTTTTATTTAATGTCGTGGATTGGCGAACGAGTCAGTAACGATATTCGAAAAGCCGTGTTTAATCGTATTGTTACGCTACACCCTAGCTACTTTGAAGAAAACCGCAGTGGCGAACTTATGTCGCGTTTAACCACCGACACCACATTACTGCAATCAATTATCGGCTCATCATTTTCTATGGCACTGCGCAGTGTACTTATGTTGATTGGTGGCTTAGCTATGCTGTTGTTTACTAATTTAAAACTTACTTTAGTGGTTGTAGCCTGTGTACCGCTGGTACTTGTTCCTATGATGATATTTGGTCGCAAGGTACGTAAACTAGCAAGCTCTAGCCAAGATGCCATTGCCGACATAAGTACCTATGCCGGAGAAATCATACAAAATATTAAAGTAGTACAAAGCTATAGCCACGAAGCACAAGAGCAGCATGCCTTTGCGCTTGAGACCGAAAAAGCCTTTAACGTGGCTAAAAAACGCATTAAGCAACGTTCATTTTTAATAGCTGTAGTGATTTTTTTAACCTTTAGTGCCATTAGCGCTATGCTATGGGTAGGTGGCAACGATGTACTTGCAGGTACTATGACCGGCGGCGAGTTAGGTGCATTTGTATTTTACGCTATTATGGTGGCAATGTCGGTGGCAACTGTTGCTGAAGTATATGGCGAACTACAACGTGCAGCTGGTGCTGCGGCAAGGTTACTTGAGTTACTTGCTGTTAAAAGTGAGATAGAAAACCCACTAGTTCCACAAGACGATAGCTTACTGCAAGATAGTAATAGCCCTGCTATTACGCTTGAAAATATAAGCTTTAACTACCCCTCTCGCCCAGACGTAAGCGCGCTTAATAAAATAAGCCTAAATATAAATCAAGGCCAAACCGTGGCAATTGTTGGCCCTTCTGGCGCAGGTAAAACAACGTTATTTGAATTGCTACAACGTTTTTACGATCCGGCTAGCGGAGCTATTAAGTTTAAAGATGTAAACATTAAAGATTTATCGCTTAATACTCTGCGTAATAAAATGGGCATGGTAGCGCAAAACCCTATTTTATTTAGCTCCGACGTAATGCATAACATCCGCTACGGCAACCCAAGTGCAACCGATGAGCAAGTATATGCCGCAGCAAAGTATGCGCATGCCGATGAATTTATCAAACAGTTACCGCAAGGTTATAACAGCTTTTTAGGTGAGCAGGGTGTGAGGTTATCGGGTGGGCAAAAGCAGCGTATTGTGCTTGCACGTGCCATATTAAAAGACCCTGAAATACTTCTTCTTGATGAAGCCACCAGCGCGCTGGATGCGCAAAGCGAACACCATGTACAAGCTGCACTTGAGCATTTAATGCAAAACCGCACCACGTTAATTATTGCCCATAGGTTGGCAACGGTTAAACATGCCGATGTGATTGTAGTGATGGAAAATGGGGAAATCATAGCAACGGGTACTCACCAAGAGTTGTTAGCAAGTAACCCGTTGTATCAAAAACTGTGTGAATTACAGTTTAATAAGGATTAACCTTCGGTATTTGGCACTATCTGAATTTCTACGCGACGGTTTTGAGCACGGCCAT
Organism: Pseudoalteromonas sp. NZS11; assembly: GCF_015864765.1. NCBI lineage: Bacteria > Pseudomonadati > Pseudomonadota > Gammaproteobacteria > Alteromonadales > Pseudoalteromonadaceae > Pseudoalteromonas > Pseudoalteromonas sp. NZS11. The sequence goes on from NZ_JADYWP010000012.1 coordinate 30,019, forward strand.
TTGCACTATCATTAGTTGCAATTGGGCGTGTTTCGCCATAGCCCATAGTGCTAACACGTGTAGCCATAATTTGTTGGTTCACTAAGTAGTCTTTCACACTTTGTGCGCGTTCACGCGATAGGTTCATGTTGAAGCTATCTTTACCCGTACTGTCAGTATGCCCTTGCACACTAAGGTAGGTTTTTTCGTACTTGTTCATTACTTTAGCAATCGCATCTAACGTATCGTTAAAGCCTGATGAAATATAAGACTGAGCAGTCGCAAACGTAATGTTTGATGGCATTACTAAACGTAAGTTATCGCCTTCACGCACTACTTCAACACCTGAACCCGCTAACTCATCACGAAATGCTTCTTCTTGCTTATCCATGTAGTCGCCAACAGCAGCGCCCGCCAGTGCACCAATAGCTGCACCAATAAAAATACGTTTATCTTTATGATTACCCGTAGCCTTACCTAATACACCTCCGGCTGCAGCGCCAATAGCGGCTCCTTTACCTGTGTTATTCATTTCACAACCAGAAAGTAATACAGCTAATACGGTTACGCTTAAAAGTGATTTAGTTAAAGTCATGGTGATACCCTATTCATTAAGAATTTAGCAAGAGTATGCAAATACATGTATGAACAAACTATGAAGAGAGTGTTAAAAGCAACGCATCTTGCTTGATTGTTAAACATACCTCAAACTAATGTGTCATTTTAATAAAAATGTCATACTACGCTGTGACAATTTAATGAATTTTACAAAGGATATTGGCGTAATGTTAATTGCTATTTTTAGACAATTTTTTTTACTAGGGTGTATGAGCTTTGGCGGCCCTGCTGCGCATTTAGGTTATTTTAAACGCCACTTTGTAGACTCGTTAAATTGGTTAACTAACACGCGTTACGCACAACTTATTAGTTTAAGCCAAGCGTTGCCGGGGCCGGGCTCTAGCCAAGTTAGTTTTGCTATTGGTGTTGAGCGTGCTGGAGTACTGGGTGGTATAGCTGCTTTTGTAGGTTTTACTCTGCCTTCGTTTTTAATAATGGTGCTACTTGCGGTGAGTGCTCATCAGTTTGACGCTGTTTACTTTGCTATTATTGCAGGCTTAAAGTTATTTGCCGTTGTTATAGTTGCTGATGCAACACTTAGTATGGCTAAAAGCTTTTGTACAAGTGCTGCGCTTAAGTTACTTGCGGTAATGAGTACACTTGCTTTGGTGTTATTTCCAATGATGGGAACTCAAATCGCTATTTTAATAACCGCTGCAACAGTAGGTGCTATATGGCCTTTATTAAAACTGGGTACAGCCACAGAAAATGTTGGCAGTACAAAAAGTAATATTAATTGGATTGCACTGGGATTATTTGCGATCTTACTTGGTGTTAGCTTTATTCCACTAGGGCATGAGTTTGCTTTGTTTACCCCTTTTTACCAAGCGGGTGCAATGGTTTTTGGCGGCGGACACGTAGTACTGCCGGTACTTCAAGCTGGTGTGCCAGCATTGAGTGATGATCAGTTTTTAAGTGCTTACGCGAGTGCACAAGCAGTGCCTGGGCCTATGTTTACTATTGCTACTTACTTAGGCGCACAACTTACTACAGAACAACCTTTAGTGGGTGCTCTTATAGCTACACTGCTTATATTTATGCCTGGTTTTTTACTTATACTCGCATTCCAAAAGAGCTGGATTAACTTGGCAAGTAAGCCACGTTTTGCAAGCTCAATAGCGGCGCTTAATGCCGCGGTAGTAGGTTTTTTAGCGGCTGCACTGTATTCGCCAATTTGGACATCAGCGGTACATAACCTTTGGCAAGTTGCGTTAGTAATAATTACATTTGCATGGCTGCGATTTAAAAAGCCACCTATTTGGTGGCTCTTAGCTTTATTTATTGCTGTGGGTCTTTTACAACACTATTTGCCATCACTCTAAATGTTGGCTTATCTGTTTGTTGCTCACTCGGTGGGCTTAATTGCCCACTTACACTTTGATACGCTCTAAGCCCAAATACTGGCAATACCGCAAGTAAATGGTCCATTATTTCGGCTTGTAAATGCTCGTACGAAATCCAGCGTTTGTCTTCACTAAAGCAATAAAACTCAATAGGTAAACCATGGTTTAGTGGTTGTAGCTCTCGTACCATTAACGTAAGCGACGTATTAATTTTACTGTGCTGCTTTAAATAGCCTTCAGCATAGCGACGAAATAGCCCTAAATTAGAAACCTGAGCAGGTAATGTCGTCACTCGAATATAGTCGTGCAGCGGAATAGCCGCATCGATTTGCTTTCTAAACTCATCACCCACTAAACAAATGCTGTGCATATCAATATTGAGTGAGCGTTTAATACGTCTACCGCCCGACTCTTGCATCCCGCGCCAGTTTTTAAACGAACCCGCAACTAGCATATAAGTTGGAATAGTTGTTATGGTGTTATCCCAGTTACGTACCTTTACAGTGTTTAAACCCAAATCAATTACTTCGCCATCGGCGCCGTAATTTTCTACTTGAATCCAATCACCATAGGTTACTAGGCGATTTGCTGCTATTTGAATACTGGCTACAAAGCCTAAAATAGTGTCTTTAAATACTAATAACGTAACGGCAGCAATAGCACCAAAGCCAGAGAGAATATAAGTAGGTGACTTCTCAAGAAAAATGCTCACAATTAAAATTGCACACACAATAAAGGTTATTAGCTTAACAACCTGAATTAAGCCCTGAATAGGGACTTCGCGGGCAAACTCTAACTGGTTATAAATAGTACCCGCAATGCTCACAATACTACTAAAAATAAAACCAGCATAAATAATAAGCAAAGCTTGTCCTATCGTTTTTAGTATTTCTCCTGCAATTTCATTAACTGGGTATACGCTATCAAACGTAGCTAAAAACAATACGCAGCACAGCATTCCGGCAATACGTTTATTTAGCTTATTAAGCATAGGAGAAAGCGCCCCAATTCGCTCAGGAGAAAGCCTCGTCACTATTTTTTGAATGCCAGGTAACATTAATCTACGAGTAAATAAGTAAACAATTAATAAAGAGAATATTCCTATTGAGACTGCGGTAATTGAGCTAAGAAAATCCGCGTCGGGTACTTTTTCAAACCAAGGAGCAATTAATTCCTGAAGATGGGTGTTGGTCATAGTGTTTCAATTTCCTTACTGATTTGTGGTTCAGGTAAATCTTGTTGAGCATAAATGTCGGCAAGCTGCTGATCTTTAGCAACCCATAGCTCATTCACATAATGTTGAAAATTAACTTTAAATACGTCATCGCTTTGATAGCTGCCCTGCATATTGTCATTAATGGGCGTTACGTCTATTGAAACATAAATAGAATCTAGCTCACCTTTTAGCAAGTTACGACAAACGTGATCTGTCTTACCGCTATATACTAAACTTGTATTAAGCATGGCATCAAATTGATCGGCTAATACTTCAAGCGCAAAAGCAATGCCGCCCGCTTTGGGCTTTAATAAATGTTTAAAAGGACTTTGTTGCAGATTATGTTTGGCTGGCGTATAGCGTGTACCTTCAACAAAATTAATGATGGTCGTAGGATGATGACGAAAATTACGACAACTACGCTTCGTGCGCTCTACATCCAACCCTTTCAACTTTGGATTTTTAGCTAGTTGCGCTTTGCTTACCCGTTTCATAAACGGCATACCCATAGCCCACGCACCAGTGCCAATAAAAGGCATGTATTTTAACCCGTCTTTTAAAAAGAACTTAGGGGCAGGCAATGCATGTAATGAGCTAAGTACAGTTATATCTAACCAACTCGCGTGGTTACAAATAAGTAAATACCAACTTTTTGAGTTTAAGTCGCCACTTATATCAACCACAATGTTAGGGCAACCTAACCAAAGCCCTAAACGGTTGCCGTTACACCAACCTCGGTAAGCGCTGTGTAATATAGAGTTAACCACAGGCAAAGGCAGTAATAACTTAATAAGGCCCAGTACAAATACTAGCGAGCCAAAAAGCATTACATTAGAAAACAATACGCAGCCTACAATTAAGCCGTTAAGCCAATTTGGTAACCACTTTTTTAGCATAACTGTAAGCTCATATTTTTACCTTTTACTTATGGTTTTTTTCGAGCGATTGTAGTGTTTGCTCTTTGTTTTCCCATAAGCGGTTTAACTCGCTTTGAAAGCGAACTCTAAATTCAGAATCACCTGTGTAGTCACCAATAAGCTCTGCGCTTACTGGCCTTACTTCCACGTGTACGTTGATATTTTTTACCTTACCACCAGCAAAATCCATAAAAGTAGGAATACCATCTGGGTAATGAATGGTGACGTTAACCACTTTAGTAATTTGCTCGCCCATTGCTTGCATTACAAAAGCAATACCGCCCGCTTTTGGTTTTAATAAATGTGGGAACGGGCTATTTTGGCGCTCATGCTTTTGCGTAGTAAAACGAGTGCCTTCTACAAAGTTAACCACACTTACTGGCATCTCTTTAAATTTTTCGCAGGCTTTACGTGTGGTTTCTAAATCTTTGCCACGCAGCTTTGGATTCTTTTTTAATTGGCTTTTACTCGTGCGAGTCATAAACGGAAAATCAAGCGCCCACCAACATAAACCTAAAATAGGCACGTAAATAAGCTCTTTTTTCAAAAAGAAGTTTAAAAATGGAATTTTACGATTAAACACACGCTGTAATACTAAAATATCGACCCAGCTTTGGTGATTTGCAATTACTAGGTACCAATCTTTTAGTTTAAGGTCTTCAAGGCCAGTTACATTAAGTTTAGTTGGCGTGAATAACGCTTGATTTAAGCTATTAAAGGTAACCCAAATAGTTGCAAATTGCTTAGCTGCCCAGCTCATAAGCTTTTGTAGAGGCTTAATAGGGATAAGCTTTATAAGCCCACAAACAAAAATAGGCACAAACCAAAAAAGTGTGTTTATTGTGTAAAAAATAATACTAAATACACTGCGAATAACTGACATTACTTCCATTCCTTTAAACATTGCGCAGCCACTAATACTGCGCTTTCAGTTGCTTACAAATTAATCTTCAAAATAGGTATAGCCTTCAAGGCCTGCATTAAGCTCAGCTAAATAACCTTCTTTACACTGCGTCGATACATCAAGTTTATTAACTTGGTACGCAAAGTTGTCAGCTAAAATGGCGCTATCATAGTCAACAAACTTTAATACATCCTTAACGCTATCACCTTTTATAGCATTGGTTAACACGTAGCCATCGTCGTTAAGCTCTACGTGCACCGAATCAGTGTCACCAAATAGGTTATGTAAATCACCTAAAATCTCTTGATATGCACCCACCATAAACATAGCAATGTGGTATTGCTCGCCATGCTTATATTCTGGTATTGGTAGGCTGGTTTCGATACCTGCGCCTTCAACGTATTCACGAATCTGCCCGTCAGAATCGCAGGTAATATCTTGAATAATCGCGCGCTGAGTAAGTGGCTGAGTTAAGTTTTCGATTGGCATAACAGGAAACAACTGCTGAATACCCCATACATCAGGCAACGACTGAAATAATGAAAAGTTAACAAAGAGTTTATCAGCAAGCTTTTCGTTTAAATCGTCGAGTACTTCACGGTGCGCGCGCGCGTTATTACTAAGCGATGCACGTACACGATGTAAAATAGTAAAGTAAAGCTGCTCTATTTTCGCCCACTCTAGCATGCTTACTAAGCCATGCACGTACTGATCGTGCGCTTCGCTAAATAAGTGCATAGCGTCGTGATAAATTTCTAATGCCATACGCGGGTTTAAACGCTGTAAACACTGCCACATTTCATCAAGCACTAATGCGCTATTTTCAAGCGGTGGCTCTGGATTTAAATGATTAGGCGCTTTTTCTACGTCAATTACATCGGTAATTAATACCGCATGGTGAGCAGTTAAAGCACGCCCCGACTCGGTGATAATGGCCGGATGCGTAAGGTTATGCTGATCGCACACTTCTGCAAATGCATTCACTACGTTACGCGCATACTCTTCTACGGTGTAATTCATTGAACACGCACTACGTGAGCCTGAACCCTCATAATCAACGCCTAAACCACCGCCAACATCAACGGTGTTAAGTGGCACACCTAATTGAGTAAGCTCAGCAAAGTGACGCGCACATTCACGTAAAGCACGGTGAATATCACGAATGTTGGCAATTTGAGAACCAATATGAAAATGCACCATTTGCATTAAATGCAATTTATTATGCTTTTTAAGCACTTCAACAGCACTTAGTACTTGGCCTGCTGTTAAACCAAACTTGCCTTTTTCGCCGCCCGTGTTTTGCCACTTGCCTTTGCCTACTGAGTTTAGGCGAATGCGAATACCAATAGCCGGTTCAATGCCTAGGTTGTCTATTTCTTCAAGTAGTGTGGTCAGTTCTGAAAGCTTCTCTACCACAATTTTTACGCTGTGGCCCATTGCTTGACCAATACACGCTAGGCGTAAAAACTCACTGTCTTTATAGCCGTTACACACTATTGTGATTGGCTCTTTTGCTACACCCAAAATAGCCATAAGTTCTGGCTTTGAGCCTGCTTCTAAGCCAACAAGCCCGCTTGGATGCGCTAATAGTTTACTTACTACAGAGCGTTGCTGATTTACTTTAATTGGGTAAACACAGGTGTATTTGCCGTTATATTCACGATTTGCTCGCGCTTGCGTAAACGCGTTAGTAAGGGTGTCTACACGATTTTTTAAAATATCGGTAAAGCGCACTAAAACCGGCAACGTTAAACCTTGTTGCTTAAACTGCTCAGTTAATTGCGTTAAAGAAATGGCCGGTTTTGTTTGGTCGCCATCTGGGTAAGCCACCAGTTCGCCTTGTGCATTAATATCAAAATAACCATCACTCCAATGAGCAACGTTATAAGTGGCGCGTGCTGTTTCTAAACCCCAGGTCATGGCAACTCTTCTTTAGTCAATTAGGTATAAAGGCGCATTTTAATACGTCACTATCCACTAGGCTAACAAAAATTGAACTTTCACTCACTCCTAACTAACTTTATTCGTCAAATCAGTTAAAATGTCATTGAGCAAAACGCCAAGCACTGGCAGAATTGCCCCTTTTTCATACTCAACCTAAAAAGTGTAATAGTAACTATGGCAAATTTAGATCAAAGTAAGTGGTTTACTGAAATTAGCGACCGCGATGGCAGCGCATTTTCATTACGTATTAATAAAAAGTTAGATGAAAAACAGTCTCCTTTTCAAAAGGTAGAAATGTTTGAAACCACAGACTTTGGTAATTTAATGATCATCGACGGGTGTACTATGGTAACAACCCGCGAAAACTTCTTTTATCATGAGATGATCAGCCACCCTGCACTTTTAGCGCATCCAAACCCTAAAAACGTCGTTATTATTGGCGGCGGCGACTGCGGTACTTTACGCGAAGTATTAAAACACCCAGGCGTAGAAACTGTAACGCAAATAGATATCGACGAAGTAGTAACGCAAATGTCGTTAAAATACTTCCCAGAGCTTTGTGAATCTAATAACGACGCCCGTGCAACTGTTATGTTTGACGACGGTATTAAATACATGCGCGAAGCCGCTGGCGAATCTATCGACGTAGTGATTGTTGATGGCACAGATCCGGTAGGTCCAGGTGAGGGTTTATTTAACCATGCGTTTTACACAAGCTGTTTAGATGCACTGCGCCCAGGTGGTATTTTAGTACAACAAAGTGAATCGCCACTTATGCACATGCCATTATTAGTTGAAATGCGCGAAGCAATGCTAAGCGTAGGCTTTAAGGATTTACAAACACTGCCATTCCCACAACCAATTTACCCAAGCGGTTTATGGTCAGTAACACTTGCGCGTAAATCACAAGCATTTGACGGTTTTAGAGAAGATGCAGCTGCAAATATTGCGCAGCATAGCGAATACTATAACAACGGTATTCACCATGGTGCACTCGCTACACCTAACTACATGAAACGCGCATTCGATAAAAAATAATACCAATCTGCTTATATATAGGGTCTATTTAACGTTAAGAAAATTACGCTAGAACTAGGCAAAAATTTTTGTATCTAGTTGTTCTAAATAAAAAATTTTTAACGACGTTATAGTGCAATTTAATTCGTTAAATTGATCAAAGATTTATGCAGGTTGGTATAATCTATACCAATTTTATTAAACTAAAAAGGGAGCATTTAAATGCTCCCTTTTTTATACTTTTAAAAACGCCATTGCGCATTTAGCATTATTTGCTGCTGCGAGATTCGTTCATTAAATCCAATTGGCTCTCTATTTTTTGCAACACTTTTAAGTGCAGAACCTTCAACCCCTATTTGTAGTTTACTAGTGAGCTGGTAGCGCCATGTTGCTGTTAAGCCTTCCCCATTACTTGCATTAGGGTCAAACGCGGTTGTGTCGTTGTCAGTAACTTTAAAATAATCATAACGTACTGAAACTCGATGTTTCCCTTCTTTATGGCTCAGCATTAAATAATGGCTATAAAAAGCATTATCAATTAATGCGTTACTGCCCATTTCAGTTTTACCATTAAGTACCTGTGCTATTAAACGTGTTTTACTATTAAACTTATAAAGCCAAGCGGCGCTTGTAAAGCGAGTATCCCAAGCATACTGCCCTGTACTAATATTAAGTGTGGTTGGGTCACCGTTATTGTTGTAATAATAAATTCGAAATTGTGATTTTTTTAAGTAATCCCAATGTACGCCAGCGTAATAGCCAAAACGCCCGTCTACCTCTTCGAACGGTAAAACCTGATTAGCCTGCCAACGTAATTCGTATGCATTTAATGCCGCTATAGGCGCAAATTTAATACTTTCGTTAAATGTAGTTTGTCTATCGTGTAATGCAAAACCACGCCACGCAAGTAAAGTACCTGCAGGGTCATTGCCTTTAAATGTAGCACCTACAAAGCTAAAGCTATGAGCGCTGTTAAAACGTTTTGCTGGGCGCTTAATAGTTACCTCTGCGCCAACAGTGCGTACTTCCTCGCCTATCCAGCTATTAATAGCTGAGTTTGTATAGTTATAAGGAGAAGTCCACCCTATATCAGGATTTTCAAGCGACATAAGTGGGTAAAAGCCCCCCACGCGCATGTGCCATTTATAGTTGCTGTTAGATAGCGGCTGATACTTTATATAAGCCTGCGTAAAACCAAGGCCAACGTCAGGATCTTGATTCGCATTTAACACCCCATGAGCCGACCAACTAGATGCTAAATCAACATTAAAATCTAAAATACCTTGGGATAAAATAAGTTCGTCGCTTTTAGTATCGTGCCGATATAGCCCAAGGCCGCCCTCTTGGAAGCTACGTATATCGTCACCCTGCACGGCTCTAATTTGTATTAAGCCTTTTACTTGTGCATACAACACATTACTAAAACATAAAGCACCGGCTAAAAATGCCAGCCTCGTTAAGCGATTAATAGTCATCAAATTCATCCGTAGCAAAATCAATTTGCTCCGCAATTTCCTGCTTTACTTTATAAGTGATAGGGTTAGTAGCCACATTGATAGTTTGAGATTCAACCTTACTAATATCACTAAACCCAGAATGCCAAACACTTAACGTGTATTCGCCTGCATTGGCATTTAAATCAACATTCCCGTTTTCATCAGTGATTGCAAAAATAGTGCTATCTACCACCACAATATAACCTAACATCCAATCATGAATATTACAGCCAAGCTCAACAACACCCGTTTGATCAAAAGTAATGGGCGCTTTTGGGTGCTCCTTATATAGCTTTAATTCGAACGTTTTGGCTTTAGAAAATGAATAAACATGATGCATGATTGAGTCCGCATTCGGAAACTCTACCTTTGCATTTTGTGGGACAACTAAAATACGCGGCTTAAATTCTCGATTTTTCTGGGTCATCGCATAAGGTGCTTCTGGAGGAATAACGCTAGAGGTGTCTCCTGCAGTTAGCCATACAACAGCATTAGGTAATGGGTCATTATTAGCATTTTTAATTGTAATATTTGCTGCAAAAACTCCAGTACTAACACTTAGTAAAAATACATAAAGTAAGCTTTTTATCATTTTCTTGTCGCTATTATCAATTTGTTTACATTATAGACCGATTAAGCCACCAAATTCTTTCTATTTTTTAAAACATTGAATACGTATGTAAGCAGTCGTATTAATCATCAACAGTCATTATCCTTAAATGTCACCACCGACTCATCTAAGGACACACCATGAGAATACCAGCACTTGTGCTTTTAGCCTTTGCTAGTAATAGCTACGGACAAACCATAGAGCTAAAATCGCCAGACACACAAATAACAGTAAGCATCTCTGACGAAAACAACACGCCAAGCTACGCAATAAAATTTAAAAACAAAGCGGTTATAAACAAATCTTTACTGGGGTTTGAATTTAAAACACAAGCAGCTTTTAGCGACGGCTTTAAAATTAAAAGCATTGAACAACAAAGCGTTAACTCGCAGTGGCAACAACCTTGGGGCGAACGCCAAAACGTTGTTGACGAATATAACGAAGTAGCCGTTACCTTTACAAAAAATGAGCCAAATAAAGGTACCTACACAATTCGATTTAAAGCATTTGATAGTGGTGTAGGTTTTCGATACGAAGTGCCACAACAAGCCGGCTTCGAACATACAGAAATAACCAAAGAGTTAACTGAATTTGCAATAAACAATAGCCATGATGCAACAGCATGGTGGATACCTGCTCGTGGCTGGAACCGCTACGAATATGTTTACAACACTACTCCACTTAACGAAGCTCCACTAGCTCACACACCATTTACGTTTAAAACAAGTGACGGTACTCATATTAGTATTCATGAAGCCGCACTTGTTGATTACGCAGGCATGGTACTTAATCAACGCCGCTCTGGTACGTTCACTGCCGATTTAACGCCGTGGTCAGATGGTGTTGCAGTTAAAAAACAAGGTGCTTTTAAAACACCATGGCGCACCATTCAAATAGCCGACAGCGCTGTTGGCTTAGTTAATTCAGATATAATACTAAACCTAAACGAGCCTAATAAACTCGGTGATGTGTCGTGGGTTAAGCCTGGCAAATATGTCGGTATTTGGTGGGGTATGCATATAAACACGCAAACTTGGGGTAGCGGTAAAAAACACGGCGCCACTACGCAAACCACAAAATACTATATGGATTTTGCAGCGCAGTATGGTTTTGATGGTGTACTCGTTGAAGGCTGGAATATTGGTTGGGATGGCGATTGGTATTTTAATGGCGATGTATTTAACTTTACCAAACCGTACGACGACTTTGATATAGCAGCGCTTGCTCAATACGGCAAAGAAAAAGGCGTACAGCTCATTGGCCACCATGAAACATCAGGCAATGTAAGCAACTACCGTGACCAAATGGAAGATGCCTTTGCCCTTTACGAAAAATCAAACGTAAGCCAAGTAAAAACAGGTTATGTAGCCGATGGCGGAAATATAAAACGTATAGACAAAAACGGTATTGCTCGCCACGAATGGCATGACGGCCAGTTTATGGTTAACGAATACCTTTATAACGTAAAACTTGCAGCTAAACATAAAATTAGCATTAATACTCACGAGCCAATTAAAGATACAGGCCTGCGCCGTACTTATCCAAACTGGATTGCGCGCGAAGGCGCACGCGGACAAGAATACAATGCATGGGGTTCACCTCCTAATCCACCAGAGCATGTACCAATGCTTGCTTTTACCCGCATGCTTGCAGGACCAATGGACTTTACGCCAGGTATTTTTGATATGAGCTTTAATGGTTTAGGAGGCGATACAAACCGCCCACAAACTACACTTGCCAAACAACTTGCACTTTATGTTGTTTTGTATAGCCCAATTCAAATGGCTGCCGACTTACCTAAAAACTATTTGGCTAAGCCCGATGCGTTTCAATTCATTCAAGACGTACCAACAGATTGGCAGCAAAGTATTGCTATTAATGGTGAAGTAGGCGACTTTATTGTATTCGCTCGTAAAGAACGTAAAAGCACTAAATACTCAGGAAACGATTGGTACCTAGGTGCTGTTACTGACGAAAAAGCCAGAACTATTGAGGTAAAACTCGACTTTTTAGAGCAAGGCAAAAAATTTGAAGCACAAATTTATAAAGATGGTAAAAGCGCAGAGTGGAAAAACAATCCGTACGATCTAGCTATCGAAAAACGTGTTGTAACTGCAAGCGATAAACTAACGCTTAAATTAGCCACTAGTGGCGGTACAGCTATTCGTTTTAAAGCACTTTAATATAATGGGCCCCCTGCATTTACTATGCAGGGGTTGATACCTTTATTGGCAAGTATACTTGTGCACTTAAACCGCCTTCTGGGCGGTTTTCTAGCTTTACTTTACCGTCGTGCATATCAACAATGCGTTTAATAATAGCAAGGCCTAGGCCACTGCCTTCACTTCCTCGTGCAGCATCGCCTTGTTTAAAAGGCTCAAAAACAGACTCTAATTCGTTTTCAGGAATGCCGGGGCCACTATCGTTTACAGCGATAACTACATATTTTTTGTTTGAATTAAAGTAGCTAAGTACTTCAATATCGCCCTCAGAATAACGCAGCGCATTACCAATCATGTTGGTAATTACACGTTTAATAGCCACAGAGCTTAACGGTATATTGCCTATATTTGGATTACTTTTAAACGTAATAGTACGTTGATGCTGAAGCTCAGAATTGACAACCTCGGCAACTAAAGCATTGATATCTTCGCAACTTAGTTCTTCACGTTTATGGTGGCGTAGATACTCAATAAACTGATCAATAATCCCGTTCATGTCTTCTATATCGTAAATAATACCTTCACGAAGATAGTCGTCTTCATCAACCATCATTTCGGTGGCTAAACGGATACGCGTAAGCGGCGTACGTAAATCATGAGATACACCGGCCATTAGTAAACGGCGGTCGTTTTCGAGTGCGGCAATTCCGCGCGACATTTGGTTAAACGCACGCGTTACTTCTATTACCTCTGTTGAGCCTTGTTCTTCTAACTTGGTAGAAAAGTCGCCTTTACCCACTTTCACTGCAGCTTGTTGCAGTGCTTTTAATGGCCTATTAAGGTGCCTTGCAAACAACCACCCACCCAACACACTTAAAAAACCAATACTTGATAAGTAAAACGTTAAAAACTCTAAGTTATTCTCTTTAAAGCCTTTAAGCGGTACCTTTACCCAATAACCTGGTGCTTGCGGTGCTTCAACCCAATAAATCAACGGATCAGTTTGGCTAATACGTACACGAGAGTAACCACCAAGTTGCTCAGTCATGCTGCGCGATAGCATAGAATATTCGCGGCTTTGCCCAAGCCCTTGGCGCATTGCTTCGCGCTGCGTCATGACTTCAATACCAGTAATTTCAAAAAACTTTGCAGATACTTCGTCGTTTATTTCAACGCCATCTTCCCAGTCAATGAATACTGTTTTAATTTGCTTAGCAAGCATCAAGTTAACTTGCTCAATGGTTGGTTTTACAACATAAAAACTAACCGTAACATAAGACACTATTTGATTTATGAGCAGCAGAGCCGCCACTAAAAAAACAGTTTGTCCAAAAGCACTGCGCGGAAACATGCCCATAAATATTACTTTTCACCGTCGGGAACAAACACATACCCCAAACCCCAAACGGTTTGAATATATCGTGGATTGGCAGCATCTACTTCGATCATGCGGCGAAGTCTCGACACTTGCACATCAATGCTTCGCTCAAGCGCACTGTAATCGCGGCCACGCGCTAAGTTCATTAGCTTATCGCGGCTAAGTGGCTCACGTGGATGCGAAACAAGCGCTTTAAGCACTGCAAACTCACCACTGGTAAGCGATATTGTTTTATCCCCTTCACTCATTTCGCGCGTTGCTAAATTAAGCGTAAATTTACCAAAAGCGATTAAGTTTTCTTCAGCAGCAGGTGCGCCTGGCACTTCTTTTGCGCGGCGACGTAAAATGGCTTTTATGCGAGCAAGTAGCTCTCGTGGATTAAATGGTTTTGGAATGTAATCGTCAGCGCCAAGTTCAAGGCCAATAATGCGATCTACTTCGTCGCCCTTTGCAGTAAGCATAACAATAGGAATTTCATTTTCTTTTTGGCGTAGACGGCGGCAAATAGATAAGCCATCCTCGCCTGGAAGCATTAAATCGAGAACCATTAAGTGAAAGTTTTCTCGCTCTAGGAGTCTATCCATTTGCTCCGAGTTTCCTGCGGTTCTAACAATAAAGCCTTGCTCTACTAAATAACGTTCAAGCAAACTGCGTAAGCGCATATCGTCATCAACAACTAATACTTTTGTGGTTTCGTGTCCCATAATCTCTTTCTTATTTTTATATCCAATTACTAGTTAATATAAATGAAAAACTTAATAATCAAAAACTAATTACTTGCTTAGATTGTTACTGAACATTTCAAAGCTTACTTACTCGCACTTTATTATATTTTACGCTCGACAAGTTTTGACAAATTTAATAACGTGCACACCATTAGAGCTAATAAAGAATTCACCATGAAAACAAATTTAGTTACCCGCGAAGGTTACTTACAATTACAACAAGAACACGACCAACTATGGAACGTTAAACGCCCAGAAGTAACAAAAATAGTAAGCTGGGCAGCCAGCCTCGGAGATCGCTCTGAGAACGCAGACTATCAATATAACAAGCGTTTGCTACGCCAAATTGACCGTCGTGTACGCTATTTACGCAAACGCATACCTGATTTAAAAATCATCGACTACTCTCCCGTTCAAGATGGAAAAGTGTTTTTTGGTGCATGGGTCGAAATTGAAAACGAAGAAGGTGAAACTAAAAAATTCAGAATTGTCGGACCTGATGAAATTTACGACCGAAAAGATTACATATCGATAGACTCACCTATGGCGCGGGCGCTGATTAAAAAACAAGTAGATGACGATTTTGAGGTACCTACTCCTCAGGGTAAAAAACAGTGGTATGTAAACAGTATCGATTACCAAAAAAAGAAATAAAAAGTTTTGATTCAGATCATGTTAACTTTTGATTGTGTAAATTAAACCAATAAGCTATAACTGAATTATTCAAGTTGATTTGTTTAATTTGAAAGCAGTTAATAAAGCAGTTAATTAAGGTCGTGGTTATGTCAAACATAGTACAGCGCATATTAAATAATGCCGTATTGTTTGCACTTTTAATGAGTGTAAGTTTGACGCTGCATGCCAGTAACACTGAAGTAAACCTTGATAACGCTAAACTATCTAATCACTTTATTGCTTGTGACATTCCTGACCAAGCAAACCTCGATTTTGACGTAGACTCTCACGTTAATACTATTACCTTTAGGTCGCCTCAACCACTTCCTAATGTCGTAGATTCTTTTTATAAGAGCACCAATCTAAACAGACCTTTTAGCACTGCGTACCAACGCGGACCACCTAGCTATTTAATTTAATTCATTATTTTACAATTTAATTAAATTTTATAACTACTAAGGTGACTACTATGTCTAACTTTAAAGAATTACGTACTCTAAATGTTTCTCACGGCGTTATTGCAAGCACATTTGCAGATGACCAACCATTGATTGATTTATCATCTCCAGCGCTAAAAATGGTAAATAACTTTACTCAAAAAACGCCTATTCGTGCAGAGCATACAACAACGATTACAGATGCACTTAAACAAGTTAGTGCACAACAATCTGATTTTGTTTTAGTAACCGACGAGAACCAAAAATTGATTGGCCTTGTTTCTAGCGCCGATTTACAAAGCTCTAAAATTACTATTATTGCAGAGCGTTTAAATATGCAACGAAGCGAAGTAAGCTTGCGCGATATTATGACGCCAATTAGCCGACTTACAGGTGTAAGCATGCAAAGCTTAAGCTATGCATGCATTGGTGATGCGCTGCAAACGATGGAGCATCAGGGCACAATGTTTTTATTAGTTACAACAGCAAGTAGCGAAATTTGTGGTCTAATTTCAGCTCGCCAAATAGCTAAAACATTACATATTCCACTGCATATTAGCCCTATTGCTCACTCTTTCAGTGAAGTATTAGAAAACATTGAGCATCCTCACTAGGGCGCTCTTTTAGTTGAATTGATTTACTCCCCTCCCAACCATCTTAAAGCAAGTGAAATAGCTTGCTTTAAGAGCTTTTTATTACTACCTCCTGTGATATTATTCAAGCAATTAACGGCGCCAGTAACACGCTTCTGGTCTTATTTTATTGTATAAAAAGGTTTTTGCATGAGCGATATCTCTGCACGTTTAGCCGGTGAGTTAAACGCACAGCAGCAACAGGTTGTTGCAGCTACAAAATTACTTGATGAAGGCGCAACTGTTCCTTTTATTGCCCGCTACAGAAAAGAAGTTACCGGCGGCCTAGACGACACCCAATTACGCCTTTTAGAGCAGCGTTTATCGTATTTACGTGAACTAGAAGAGCGCCGTAGTTTTATTTTATCGACCATCGAATCGCAAAATAAATTAACGCCAGAGCTAAGTGCCGATATAACTAATGCACAAAGTAAAACTGAACTTGAAGATTTATACCTACCTTATAAAGCTAAGCGCCGTACTAAAGGCCAAATAGCAATTGAAGCAGGTTTAGAGCCACTTGCAGATGCACTATTTAAAGATGCTAACCTTGACCCAGAGCAACAAGCAGATCAATTTGTAAGTGCTGAAAAAGGCTTTGCAGATACAAAAGCTGTACTCGAAGGCGCTAAATTTATCTTGATGGAGCGCTTTGCTGAAGACGCAAAATTACTTGCTAAATTTAGAAGCCACATAAGCCAAAACGGCGCAATTGAAAGCACTGTAATTAAAGGCCAAGAGCAAGCGGGTGCAAAATACCGTGACTACTTCGAGCATCAAGAACTTCTCAAAAAAGTACCTTCTCACCGTGCGCTTGCTATGCTTAGAGCCCGAAATGAAGGTGTACTTCAGTTAAATGTTAATCCAGAGCCTAGCGCTGAAAATTCAGCGCAACTATGTGCCAACATGATTGCTGACCATTACCGTTTAGATATTAAATATAAAGCGGCAAGTCCTTGGTTATTAAACGTTGTGCAATGGGCGTGGAAAATTAAGTTAGGATTACACCTAGAGAATGAATTTTTTGCAGCAATGCGCGAAAAAGCAGAAGCTGGTGCAATCGACGTATTTGCTAAAAACTTAAAAGATTTATTAATGGCAGCACCTGCAGGCCCCCGTACTACTTTAGGTCTTGATCCAGGCCTTCGTACTGGCTGTAAGATTGCCGTTGTTGATAGCACAGGTAAATTACTAGCTACACAAACTATTTTCCCTCATGCACCACAAAATCATTGGGATAAATCAGTGCGTACGTTAGAGCAACTTTGTCGTCAACATAAAGTTGAGCTAATTGCGATTGGTAACGGTACTGCATCACGCGAATCAGATAAGTTGGTTGCTGAGCTTATGAAAGCAAACAGCGAACTTAAGCTTAGTAAAATTATGGTTAGCGAAGCGGGTGCATCGGTTTACTCAGCTTCTGAATTTGCAGCTAATGAATTCCCAGATTTAGATGTTTCTATACGAGGGGCTGTCTCTATTGCGCGCCGCCTTCAAGATCCTCTTGCTGAACTTGTTAAAATTGAGCCAAAATCAATTGGTGTTGGCCAATACCAACACGATGTATCGCAAAGCCAATTAGGCCAAAGCCTTATTTCAGTAGTTGAAGACTGTGTAAACTCAGTAGGCGTAGATTTAAACATGGCATCGGTACCGCTACTTACACGCGTATCTGGTTTAAACAAAACATTAGCGCAAAATATCGTTAATTATCGCGATGCTAACGGCACATTTACTAAACGTAGTGAGCTTAAAAAGGTTGAGCGTTTAGGGCCAAAAGCATTTGAACAAGCGGCTGGTTTTTTACGTATTAACAATGGTAGCGATCCTCTAGATAACTCATCAGTTCACCCTGAAGCTTATCCTGTTGTTAAACGTATTTGTGAACGCAATAGCGTCGATGTCAGTAACCTAATTGGTAACAGCGACTTTTTAACTAAACTTGCTGCTAACGATTACACTGACGAAAAATTTGGCTTACCAACCGTTACCGACATTATTACTGAGCTTGATAAACCAGGTCGAGATCCTCGCCCTGAATTTAAAACAGCTGAGTTTAAAGCCGGTGTTGAAAAAATTAGTGACCTAAAACCAGGTATGATTTTAGAAGGCGTGGTTTCAAACGTTGCTAATTTTGGTGCGTTTGTTGATGTAGGTGTTCACCAAGATGGTTTAGTGCATATTTCAGCAATCACGAATAAATTTATATCAGATCCGCGTGAAGTTGTTAAAGCTGGTGATATTGTAAAGGTTAAAGTTGTTGAAGTAGACGCTGCACGTAAACGTATAAGCTTTACTATGCGCTTAGATGACGACATTGACACAAGTAATAAGTCAGCAGCGCCAGCTACGCAAAAGCCACAAGCACGTGCTAATAATTCGCAACCTCGCGCTGCAAAGCCTAAACGTGACAACGGTAATGCGTTAATGGGTAATGCATTTGCCGATGCGTTCGCTAATGCTAAAGTGAAAAAATAATACTTGTACAGCTAAGCTAAAACGAAAAAAACCGCTTACGCGGTTTTTTTGTGGTTATGTTTTGCTAAATTATTAACTTAACGCTGAAAAACTACCTTGGCTCGCTGGCGATGTAGCCATTTGAT
Source organism: Pseudoalteromonas sp. NZS11 (assembly GCF_015864765.1). Lineage (NCBI taxonomy): Bacteria > Pseudomonadati > Pseudomonadota > Gammaproteobacteria > Alteromonadales > Pseudoalteromonadaceae > Pseudoalteromonas > Pseudoalteromonas sp. NZS11. The sequence continues at coordinate 48,675 of NZ_JADYWP010000012.1, forward strand.
AAAAGTTAGCAATACGTCCCGCCCGTGCCTCAACATCGGCATCACGTGTTTGCTCATCACTTTTAGCTGTTTTTTTATCGTTGCTTTCATCGCTAGAGAATGAAGCTTCAAGCTTATTTTTTGCGTCTTCGTCGTCTTCTTTTTCAGGTTGTGCAAGCTCAGCTTGAGCCGCTGCTAGCTTTTGCGTTGCATCTGCAGCAATAGAGCGATCAGCTCCCGAAGGCTCTGCAGGCGCTAATGCGGCAGCGCGTACCGTTTGCATTTTGTTTATAGTCGCTTGCGGGTCACCCGGAATTTCTGACACATCTATTTGTACTTCTCCGCCAACTGCGTAGTTAGTACCATCTGGACCACGTTGATACTCATAGCTTGGCGAGCCAGCATGTTGCCCACCTACAGAAGCGTGCGCTTGCTCGTGTATTCGTACTTCAGTATCTCGTGCTTTTAGCTCTGTAATTTGTTGTTGTTCTTGTTCTAATTGCAGCTCTTCTTGCTCAGATTCTTTTTTCTCAATTGCTTCACTTTCTTCCTCAGAGCCCTCAGGGTTTTCTGAGTTTCCATCGCGCTGCTGAACTGACTTTTCGTCTGCTATTTTCCCCGTTGCGTTATACGTCGCACCATCGCTACTGCCTGGTAATTTTGCTTTTTCAGAATCACTTTGCGCTTTGGTTTCTGTATTGCTTGCGCTACTAGATGCGGGAGCAGGAATAACTTCGCGTAGTTGGTTGTCACGCCGTGCAGTTTCCGTATAAACATTTGCAGTGTTTATATTGATAGAAGGAAATGGCGTGACAATATTCATAATACTAAACTTTAATATCGATTAACGTGCCAAGTACATCATCGGCCGTTTGAATTGATTGCGTATTTGCCTTGGCATTAAACTCTTCAACTTTTAAGTTAACAAGTGCTTCATCAACACGAGCAGGCTGTGCTACAGGTGCAGTAATAGCTTCTTCAGGGCGTGCTGCTGTAAGCTGACGTTGCTGCGCTAATTGCGCGTCATCTTGCTGTTCTATACTGGCACGGTTAATCTCAGCACTGGCTTTTTCAATACCTTGGCTAGCTCGATTAAACCCTTCTACACCACTATTAAATACAGATCCGATTGGCATATTAAAACCTCCACCAAATAAACATTGTTTAATTATCGCTCAGGTTCTGCTCAAAATAAAGCTTTAAACAGCGCTATTCTTAGCTCTATTTTAAAGCATTGATTTAACGACAGATAAAAACTCACTTTTATGAGAAATAAATGGCGCGTGCGACGCTTTATCTAGCACCTCATATTCAAACTCAGTATTTAGTACTGACATTTCACTAATTGCTTTATAAGGCACTAAGGCATCAAGTCGGCCAAATACTCCTTTGATAGGTACTGGGCAATGAGCAAATAAATCACGTAAATCGTCGTTTTGTAAAATATCTAAACCAGCACTCAGGGCGTCGCTTTGTGGTGCGCTGTACTGATTTAGTAATTGTTTAAGCAGCTTTATATCATCACGCGCCGACTCGCTACCCATCGCTTGAATAGCTAAGAAGCGCTCTATTGTTTTTTCTCGATGATTAACTAACTGCTCTTTAAACTGCGCCAATACATTCGCTTTTATTCCGGGCCAATTATCTGCCTCCGCAAAAAAAGGAGTCGATGCAATTAAAATAACTTTTGATACTTTTTCAGGCCAATGCTTAGCAATATAAAGTGCAAATAATCCACCTAACGACCACCCCATTAAAATGGTCTTCGGCTTTAACTGCTTACTTAAAGTTTCTGCTGCATCATGCAAAGTATAAGGGCTTGGGCAAACATGGCTATTACCAAACCCAGGTAGGTCAAGGCTACGTACACTTCCTGAATATAAAAACTCAAGTTCTGGCTGTACTAACTGCCATACGCCCTGATTCATTCCCCAACCATGTAATAACACTAACTCATTTTGCATATTTGCCTAACCTTTACCAAACTTAGGCTCATCATAACGTTTAAAAAGGCGATTGCAATGCAAGGAGAGAGTCAGTGAAACAAGCCGTTTTAAATTGGTTATTTCCCTCTTATTGCGTGCAATGTCAAAATACGATTACGACCTCTTTAGGGCTTTGTGATTATTGCCTTGAAGATTTACCATTGTTTGATTTTAGTAAGCATAAGAATTTACTGCATCGACCCGATATTGTTGAGATGTTTCCTAATTGCGAGTTTGATAAATTATTTGCCTGTGCTTTTTATCAACCTCCCTTTGAACATTGGCTTAAAAGGCTAAAATTTAATAATCAAATTCATTATAAAAAGGCATTGCAGCAAGTTATACAAAAACAATTAACGCAGTTTTTTGAGCAAAGCCCTACTTTGCCAGATACCTTTATTATTTTACCTCTTCATAAAAGCCGATTCATTACTCGCGGGTTTAATCAGGTAAGCCAAGTTTGGCAACCATGTTTAGCTAATTACGCATCAGTGAGTAACGTACTTATTCGCGATAAAAAAACACAAGCCCAGTCGGAGCTATCTAAAGCAAAGCGTATTAAAAACTTAAAAAATGCCTTTATTTGTACAGAGGATATGGGCGGTAAAACAGTCGCTATTGTTGATGATGTGATGACGACAGGGGCAACATTAAACGCAGCTACTAGTGCACTAAAACAAGCAGGCGCTAAACAAGTGTGGGCTTTTACAACTTGCTTAACGCCTATTTAATTATTAAAAAGTATTATACCAATCCGCAATAATACTTAATCATTTTACGGGGCTAAACGTGTCGCTACCTGTGTTAAAAAATTCTCATTTACGACTGCATGGATGCAGAAGGTAGAGCAATGCAGGAGCAATTGCCGAGAACAACTAAATAGCGAATTTTTTGCCTAGCTATCAACACGTTTTTCCATCCTCAAAATAGATCACTTAATTTAAGCGAATTAGTATTATTCGCCATTTGCACGAAACGTATGGCCAAAAAATAAAGCGTTGCTTAGTAGTCGACTAGTCCCATACCAGTAGCCTCTAAATACAGGGTCATCGGTCATGCCTATTACTGTACCTCGTCCGTATGAGTGAGCAATTAAGCCTGCGCCGCCAGCAACTTGCTCAACATTAACGGCATCGGTAAAGCCTGCCAATAATGGATTTTTAGTGTAGGTAAGTATATTTACGAACGGAGCATCGGAAGCTTCTAGCAACCAAGTACTGTTTTTGAATACGGGCAATGTATTACGCTTAAGTGAAAATGTAAGCGGATGAGTTAAATCTACATTAGTATTAAAAATAGCACCTGCAATGCGTTGACGTCCTGCTAAATGATCTTTATCGCCATAACTTAAATCTGTCGTTTTAAATGCACTTGCTACATCTTGTCGTGATAGATAGCTTGCTTTGAGTAATTGCTGATCAGCTAAAAATTTAGCGCCGCCTTTGTGACCCCAAATAACGCCGCCTTTTCTTACCCAGCTTTTAATAGCAACTTTGTCGGCATCAGATAGGCTATTGTAATTGCCATGAGCAAGCACAATATGACTGTAGTCACTTAACTCGAGTGAACTAAAGCGGTTCATTTCAACAATTGTTGGTGCAACACCTACAAAGCGATCTAGGTAATACCACACTTCGCCGACTTCGTACTGGCTTGCGCCTTGCCCGCCAATAAGCAGTACTTTTGGAGCACTAACAACCGCCATTGATCGCGACCCTAAATCGGCTCCTTTACTTGTTAAACCTGATGTAATCGGTTTGATTGCAATACCAAACTCATTTTGTGCTTTATTTAGCAAGGTAATCCAATCTGTATTTGTTTGTAGTCCAGCCGGTATAATAATACTTCCAGGTTTAAAATTAATTTCTCCTGATGTTGATTTAGCCGTTAATGCTTTTAGCGCTACACGTGCTTTTATACCTTGCTGTAATAAGCTATTTAACATTTTAGGTGCTAAATAATCATCCCACGAAAAACCAAATGCGTAACCTTCGGTGAGTGAAGAAAATGATGGGGTTGCTACTTTTTCCCATGCTTTATCAGCAACCTTTAATCCCCAACTACTTTTAACTTTAGAAAATGGCAAATTAAACGCATGCGCTAATGTCCAGCCAGATACATCGTAAAAAGTATTATCAGCAAAGTTTTTTTGCTCACTAAAAATCGCTTTTACCAAACGATATTGTGGTTGTGCTAATGGTACAAAATAGCTATGTGTACTGAAATTCTTACCATCTGCTTTTAATGATTTAGTAAGTGGGTAAGCGTTAATTTGATGCTGCTTTAACAATTCTAAAAAGTGCTTAATACGGGTGTTGTCGCTTGCACCTTCAACAACATAACCTTCAAAGCTTTCATCGCTGGCTAAATCAGTAGCCTGATTATAAAATTTAGCTTGGTAATCCAATAACGCTTGGCGGTTATCAACTGCTGCCTTAAAGGTAGATAAACTCGTTAACAGTTGATTTTTAATAGTGAAAGGAAAGCTCAAAGGTCCATTTATAGTTTCTTGAATATGTCCACGAGAACTTGCCTGCTCAAATAAAATGCCTATGCCACCATTTACATCGGGATAGGTTGAACCTTTACCGTAATAGAAGTCATCAAAGCTTTCTTCAGTAAAATAAAGTGCGTTGTTTTCATCTAACGTTTTTGCGTGATAGTTAGCAATCGCTTTAGTTAACGTTACATTTTCATCAGGTGTTATTGGGTGTTTACGGCTTGGAATACCTGGTTGAAAAAAGTAACTGCTATTAGGCCCCATTTCATGAAAATCGGTTAAGACATTTGGTTTCCACTGATGAAATTTAGCAATACGTGCACGCGATTCAGGATGCTGTAGCAGTAGCCAATCGCGATTTAAATCAAACCAATAGTGGTTAGTACGGCTGCTAGGCCAGTTTTCAACATGCTCACGGGTTTTAGGGTCACTTGATAAATTCATGCCTCGGTTACTGTTGGCCCAATTAGCAAAACGAGCAAGCCCGTCAGGATTAAGTGAAGGATCGAGTAAAATAACCGTGTTATTTAATAGCTCATCTATTTCAGTACCTTGTGCAGCAGCTAAGTAATATGCCACCAGCAAAGATGAGTTACTACCTGATGACTCATTACCATGAACGCTATAACCCATCCATACAACGGCAGGGTCGTCTTGTGCTTTACTACTGTTATTACTTAAGCGTGCTAAGTGAGCTTGGCGTGTCTGCTCTATGCTTGATAACTTATCAGCAGCAGTAATTGTTAGCATTACTAACGGGCGTTGTTCATGCGTGCGGCCAATCACCTCAAAATTTATACGGTCGCTTTTATCAGCAAGTATTTCCATATAACGCACGAGCTGATCGTGTCTCACGTGCCACTCTCCTACTTCGTAACCGAGTACTTGCTCAGGAGTAGGAATTGAAGGGTCAAATTTTACATCTTGTTCAAAATAATACGAAAGTGGCTTAGCTACACTTGAAAAGCTAAGCAACACCACCATTAATGTTAATACCAAACGCATATAAATCACTCAAAAAATGTTCGTTGTTTGCACGCTACCATTGCTTAAAATAGATGCCAACTTTTTACGCTCAACACTAGCCGCAACACGATGAGCGGAGTATGATACGCAGTATCCGAGTAATTTAGTCAAGTATAGATGGTTTTATGATTTCTATTTCCGAAACAGCGCAAGCGCATTTTGCTAAACTATTAGCAGATCAATCACAACAAACCAATATTCGTGTGTTTGTTGTAAACCCTGGTTCATCACAAGCGGAATGTGGTGTGTCTTATTGTCCAGAAGACGCTGTAGAAGCGAGCGATATTCGCCTAAACTTTAACGGTTTTGATGCCGTTGTAGATGCAGAAAGTGCTCCATTTTTAGAAGAAGCTGAAATTGATTTTGTTACCGACAAAATGGGTACTCAGTTAACGCTAAAAGCACCAAATGCAAAGGCGCGTAAAATAGGTAACGATGCATCGTTAAACGAGCGTGTACAGCACATGCTAGAAACCGAAGTAAATCCACAACTTGCTAACCACGGCGGTCAAGTAAGCCTTGTTGAAATTACAGCTGCAGGTATAGCTATACTTCAGTTTGGTGGTGGTTGTAACGGTTGTTCTATGATCGATGTAACGCTAAAAGAAGGCATTGAAAAAGAAATGATAGCTAAGTTTGAAGAAATCACCGGTGTTGCTGATATAACAGAGCACGAAGCGGGCGATCACTCTTACTATTAGGCCTTGTAAATGCTAAAGCAGCTTATTTATCGCTTAGGGAGCAACCCTAAGCTGAGCTTAAAGCGCTTTTTTCGCGGCTTAGCACTGTTTGTGCTAGCCGTGATATTCATATCTATTGGGTATTACACTCACTACAGCTTACAAATAATTGGCGTTATAATTTTACTCCCCGCATTATTTTTTGCCGGTTGGGGCTACTGCGGTATTTTTGCTAATCGTTTTTCACAAGTTTTAAAAGATATGGGCCCTAAACACCACGACCCCGATCTCTGGAAATAAACCATTTATTTAGTTTAATCTAATAGCTGATTATTTATTTTTAAGTGGTGATATTTAATTATTAATGTAAGCCCGCGCATTAACATAAAACAGCTCATAGCCAGCCATAACCCGTTATTTTGCCAGTCTATAAACACCCAAAACACACCAAAAAAGCCAACTCCTGCTGAAAGTATCATACTGTTACGCATGTTCTTTGCTCGCGTAAGCCCTACAAAAACACCATCAAACAAAAAGCAACTCATGGCCAAAATAGGCAACACTATTAGCCATGGTAAATAGTGTGTTGCCTCTTGAATAACCTCTGGCACATTGGTTAAAAGCTTGATTATACCGCTGCCAAATAATGCAAAAAAAGCGCTATATAAGACGCCAAAAAGCATGCCCCAAAATACACTTATTTTAACCCAAAGCTCTATATTTTTAACGCTTCCTTGGCCTTTAGCTTGCCCTACTTTTGCCTCAGACGCGTAAGCAACGCCATCAAGAGCAAAACTCACCAACATTAGAAAGTTAAGTAAAACAGCATTAGCAGCTAATGTGGTTTCGCCTATACGCGCTGCGTAAAACGTCATAAAACTAAAGCATAATTGCAGTATTAAAGAGCGAATAAATATATCTCTATTCAAACTCAATAATTCAGCCATTTTGCTAATACTCAACCAATTCGGTACATTTAGATCAATGTCTTGTTTTTTAGCTAGTTTAACCACTAAAAACAGTGCAAATACTAAAGCCGTATAATCAGCAATAAGTGAAGCCCACGCAGCGCCTGCAACTGCCCAATCTAAATAAACAACAAAATAAATATCGAGTACTATATTAACGATATTAGTGACGAGTAATAAATAAAATGGACCTCGACCATAATGCACACCAAGCATCCACCCCAGTAACACTAAATTACATAATGCTGCTGGAGCACTAAAAATACGAATGCTAAAATACTGATACGCTTGGGTAAGTACGTCGCTATTGGCGGCGGAGAGGTAAGCTATAGCGTGCTTTATTAATGGGGATAACACAATTAATAGCACGGCCACTACGCTTGCAAGCAATAGGCTTCGTTTAAGTAAAGCGGCAAGTTGGGTTAAATCGTTTTTTCCGTATGCTTGTGCCACGAGTCCCGTGGTGCTCATTCTTAAAAAACCAGCAAGCCAAAATAAAATAGATATAACTGCAGAGCCAAGGGCAATACCCGCTAGGTAATGAGCGCTTCCTAAGTGCCCAATTACAGCAGTATCAACAATTCCTAACAACGGCACTGTGATATTTGATAGTATCATCGGACCCGCTAACAACAGCAAGCTTTTATGGTGTGCCTTATTATGTATAAGAAATTGTTTCATTTAGTATTATTTATCCTCATTAGTGTATCTGTGCGGGCTCAAGCAGCCGTTATTTTACAGTATCATCATGTTAGTGAAACCCTACCCGCTGTAACAAGCGTTAGCGCCAATACATTCACTAAACATTTGAGCTATTTAAAAGAGCACAACTTTAACGTTATTCCTCTTAATGACTTAATAAACGCACTTCAGCAAGGTGAAACCTTACCTGATAAAACTGTCGCCATCACCTTTGATGATGGTTATAACAATAACTATGAACAAGCCGCGCCTATTTTAGAAAAGTTTGGCTACCCGTACACTATCTTTGTAAATCCTAAATTAATAGACGAGGGCATGAGCTACGTAATGGGGTGGGATAAGCTCAAAGAATTATCTAAAAAAGGGGCATTAATAGCCAATCATAGCGGACAACATGATTACTTACACCTTAAGCTTGAAAACGAAACCGATGCACAATGGCAATCACGTATTAAGCAAGATATTATTAGCTCTCAAAAGCGTATAAAAGAAGAAATAGGCCACGACTATAAATACTTAGCATACCCGTATGGTGAGTTTAATAACGAGCTGCAAGCACTTGTGACAGAGCTTGGTTTTGTGGGTATTGGTCAGCACTCCGGCGCTGTAAATAAAGACTCTAATTTTAGCCGCTTACCACGTTTTCCTGCATCAGGCTTTTACAGCAAACTAGAAACTCTTATTACTAAGCTTAACTCACGCGCGTTTAATATCACCAATTTAACTTATCAAGATAGCGTTACACAACAAAATCCACCCACGCTCACAATTGAATTTAAAATGGGTGACTTTCATAAAAGCCAATTTGCCTGTTACGTATCAAGCGTAGGCCAAGCAGATTTAAAATGGGTAAATAAAAATACAGTCGAAATAACCTCACCAAAGGTGCTTAATAAAGGACGCTCTCGTTTTAATTGTACGGCCCCTTCTATTTCTAGCCCTGGTGATTATTTTTGGTTTTCGCAGCCTTGGGTAATTGAAGCGCCTAAACCTTAACTGCCTGATGTAATAGTCGCTGGGTTATTTTATCCAGCGCAACTATCTCGTCTGCTGCATTTAACTCAGCGGCAGCCTTAGGCATACCCCATACCACCGATGAGTACTCATCTTGAGCCAAGGTATACGCACCGTTTTGTTTTAGTGCAAGTAACCCTTTTGCGCCATCACTCCCCATCCCTGTTAGTATGGCTGCAACTACGTTTTTAGCTCCTGTCTCAACTAATGAGTTAAACAGCACATCTACCGCAGGTTTATGTCTGTTGACCGGCTCGCCATCATCAAGCTGGCAATACAAGCTAACACCTCGCTTTTTAATACTTAAATGAAAACCACCTGGTGCTATATAAGCCCAGCCAGTGCTAAGCTTATCGCCATGTTCAGCCTCTTTCACATTTATCGTGCATGTACGATTCATTCGCTCAGCAAATGAGGCGCTAAACACAGGAGGAATATGCTGAGTAATTACAATGGGCGGGCAATTTTGTGGCATTTTAATAAGTACTTCTTTGATAGCCTCAGTACCCCCCGTGGAAGCACCTATCGCAATTACTTTATTAAGTAAAAATTGAGAATGGGTATTAATAGGCTCATTTGTGACGACCGTTTTTTTATAGCTTCTTACTCTTGCTCCAGCAGCTATTCGCACCTTTTGTTGAACAAGTGATGCATATTGGCTCAATTGCTCTCTTACGTTATTAGTAGGCTTAGCTATAAAATCAACAGCCCCTAATTCGAGTGCCTCGAGTGTAATAGGAGAGCCTTTTTGGGTCAGTGTTGAAATCATCACTACTGGCATTGGTCTTAATCGCATTAAGTTTTTTAAAAAACTAATGCCATCCATTTTTGGCATTTCTACGTCGAGCGTTAATACATCAGGATTTAACTTTTTTATCATTTCGCGAGCTTCGTAGGGATCCTCAGCGCTCCCCACTACCGTAATATCTTTAGCTTGCTGTAATATTTCAGTGAGTAAACGCCTAATTAAGGGGGAGTCGTCAATTATTAATACTTTAATCATGCATACTCCTAAAACAGCTCTATATCAGTTACTACTTCTTGCTTTTTAAGGTTTTGTAAGTAACGGACTTCGCGTTTTTCAATCGTATTATTATGTAGGTTTTTAAGTTTTTTCATATGAACTTTACCGGTGTTCGGATGAAAAAATATTTTTCGTGGCCATGGTCCACCCATATCGTGGGCAACTAGATTTAATGCCTCTTCTTTAATATACGCCGCTGCAAAACTAATATTACCCAGCCCTATATCAGTCATCGCACTAATAATTTTACCCCCACCAAAAAGTTTTACTTTTAGGTTACGGCGAGACGCACCATTTTTTAAAACTTCGTTTATAAGATACTCCATAGCCCAATTGCCATACCGACAACTTAAACTATGCGCATTCTTAAGTTCTACTCCCTTTTGAATTGGTAACATAAAGTGATTCATGCCCCCAATCCCTAGTACTTCATCGTAAACACAAGCCGCAATACACGAACCCAGAACTGTAGAGATCAGCTCATTATTTTTAGAAACATAAAACTCACCCGGAAGCACTTTAGCAACAACGCTACCTCGGCCCGAGTCCCAATATCGTTTAATATGTTCAAAGTTAGGTAATACCGGCCTAAACTCTGCGTGCATTTTGTCCCTTTTGGTACATAGTTTTCCCTAAATTTTTAAATTGCGTATGCTCTTTTCCCATACTTTCTGAGTGACCTAAAAACAAATAACCTTGTTCATTTAATATATTGGCGTAACGCTTAAAAAGCTGATCTTTTGTTTCTTTATCAAAGTAAATAACAACATTACGACATAAAATAAGATCAAATGATCCTTTCATTGGCCAATCTTGCAATAAGTTTAAACGCTTGAATGAAATAGACTCTTTTAGCCTATCTTTAACTTTATAGTTTTCACCGTCTTTACTTTTTAAAAACCAACGCTTAAGTTGCACGTCATCTAAGCCGTTAACATTCGCTGCGGTGTAAATACCCTTTTGTGCTTTTGCCAATACATTAGAATCTAAATCGGTTGCTAGTATTTTTACATCCCAATTGCTCGGAAATGCATTATTTAAAGTCATCGCCAAACTGTAGGGCTCTTCTCCTGTTGAGCAACCTGCAGACCAGATTCTTACTCGCTTACTATTTTTATTTGCCTTTAAGAGAGCAGGTACAAGCTCAGATTTTATAAATTCAAAGTGGTGTATTTCACGAAAAAAAGACGTTAAGTTAGTTGTTATTGCATTAATAAAGGCATCAAACTCCTGATCTTTATGGCTATTTAAATACTCTAAATAGGCTTTAAAGTCAGTTAGTTTTCGCTCTCTAATACGTCTTGCTAAGCGTGAATAAACCATCTCTCGCTTATGCTCACCTAATACAATTCCACATGCGCTATAAACTAAACTGGCAATTTCTTTAAAGTCGCGGTCGGTACACAAAAACTCTTTCATTGTTCGCTCTCAATTTAGCCTGCCAAATAATACCTCGCTGTGATTATGTATTCAGCGAGGTATATAAGAAGATTGGTTGTTAAAATTCTTCCCATTCATCAGCAGAGTCTACAAAGTTATCGCCTCTGGGTTTATTACTTACAAAACTGCTTTGCGACTTATGAGATAATTTAGGTGTGCGCATAGTCGGCGAAATCATCGCCATCTCTTGCTGACCTATTGAGAAAAAGTTGAGTAGTTGGCGCATCTCATTAGCTTGCTCAGCCATAGACTCGCCAGCGGCAGAGGCTTGCTCTACTAAGGCGGCATTTTGTTGCGTCATTTCGTCCATTTGTGAGATAGCGGTATTAACTTGTTCAATACCCGCACTTTGTTCTTCAGATGCCTCTGTAATATCAGAAATCATTTGCGTCACTCTTTGTACCGATACAACAATCTCTTTAAGTGTAGCGCCCGACTCATTAACTAATTGAGAGCCATCAGCTACTTTGCCTACACTATCTCTTATTAACTCTTTAATTTCTTTCGCTGCGCCTGCAGAGCGCTGTGCTAAATTACGCACTTCACCTGCAACAACCGCAAAGCCTCGACCTTGTTCACCAGCCCTTGCAGCCTCTACTGCAGCATTAAGCGCTAATAAGTTAGTTTGAAATGCTATTTCGTCAATGACACCAATAATATCTGCAATTTTCTTGCTCGACTCATTAATTGCCGACATGCTCGTAACTGCTCTATTTACAACCTCACCACCTTGAATCGCCTTTTCGCATGTTTCTTCTGCTAAATCGTTTGCCACTTTTGCGTTATCAGCATTTTGGCGAACGGTGCTAGTCATCTCTTCCATGCTCGACGCTGTTTCTTCAAGTGACGAGGCTTGCTCTTCTGTACGTTGGCTTAAATCAGCATTACCTTGAGAGATTTCCTCTGCACCACTGGCTACAAGCGTTGCCGATGAATTAATGCGATTAATCACTTCCGTTAACTTATCTGCCGTAGCATTAGCATCGCGTTTGAGTTTATCAAATGAGCCTTTATATTCTTTTTCAACTCGTTTTGATAAATCACCATTTGCCATCGCATCGAGCATACTGCCCGTGTCAGCAACTGCATCATCAACTATTTTAACTAAGCTATTTAGCCCTTGAGCCAAACGTAAAAAGAATCCTTCCTTGCCTTCTTCCGCGACTCTTGTATCTAATTCGCCATTACCTGCAGCGCTAATAAGTTCGGCTATTTCTTTTTCAAGCGCAACCTCATTGGTCCTATCTTCCCACTCAACAATGGTGCCTAAATGCTTTCCATCTTGGCTAATCCAAGGTGAAGCAATTAAGGTGAAAGTGACACCTGCTAAAAGTAATTCGGCTTTATGAGGCTTATCGAGATTTTTTAATAAATCGCGCTGATGATTAGGGTGCTTATGAAAATCATCAACACAGGTGCCAATTAAATTATCAACAGAAAAGCTTGGTAATACAGTTTGTAATTCTTTTTCGCGGACTTTTAGCATTTGCTGAACACGATCGTTCACAAATACTATATTAAGGTCTTCATCAGCAATCATTACATTAGCTTGGCAAACTTTAAGCGCATTTGCTAAATCGGCTGCTTTGCGAGATGCTTTTTCAAGCTCTTTTTGTTCAGTAATATCAGATGCGTATTTAATCACTTTAAACGGCTTGCCGTTCATATCATAAATTGGGTTATAAGATGCTTGAATCCAAACCTCCTGACCCTGCTTCCCTATTCTTAAATATTCCCCTGAATCAAATTCACCGCGACCTAGTTTGGCCCAAAACTCTTTATATTCGATACTATTTGCATGTTCGGGTTCAATAAAAAGCCTATGGTGCTGACCTTTGATCTCGCTAAGTTGATAACCAAGTGCATTTAAAAAGTTATCATTCGCATCAATAATAGTGCCATCTAAATTAAACTCGATAACCGCTTGAGATTTACTTATAGCACTAATTTGCCCTGAAGCTTCTGCTGCTATTAACTTTTGCTCGGTCACGTCGGTGGCAAACTTAACTACTTTTAATACTTGCCCTTGCTCATCAACAATTGGGTTATAAGTTGCTTGGATCCATACCTCAGCTCCACCTTTTGCATTACGCTTAAACTCATCTGAGATAAACTCGCCATTACGCAGGCGTTGCCAAAAGTTCTTATAATCGTTGCCCTGAGCTTCATCTGGGTCAACAAACATAGAGTGATGCTGGCCTTGAACCTCTTCAAGGCGATAGCCCATCGCGTTTAGAAAATTCATATTTGCAGTAATTATTTTTCCGTTAGGTTCAAACTCAATCACCGCTAATGATTTATTCAATGCGTCTACAATTAAATCATTACTTGATTTTGACTGCTTTGGATTACTAAACCATCCCATGCTCATCACCACCTTTAAGTTTATTATTCATTTAGTTTCTGTTTGCTAAATATTCATTGTTTTTTGCAGGTCAATTAGCGCTACCATTTTTTCACCAACATTCACCAACCCAGCTACATATTCACAATTATTCGATTCAGATAAACTAGGAACCGCTTTCGCATCTTGCTCCGCAATACTGTAAACATCAGAAACGGCATCAACAGCAACACCTATAATTTTACTACCTAGTTCAAATTCTATTTTGACAACGATAACCACCGTTAATGGCCCATAGTCGACACTTGGTAATCCAAAGCGCAACCGTAAATCAATAATTGGCACTATTGTTCCACGTAAATTAATAACGCCTTTTACAAATTTAGGCGCATTGGGCAGTACTGTAATTTCTTCCCAACTGCGAATTTCTTGTACTGTTAAAATATCAACGCCGTATTCTTCATCAGCCATAATAAAAGTTAAAAACTGTTTTACACCTTGCTGTTGCTGAAGATTTAATTGATTACTTAACTGGCTTTGCTCTGAGCTCATAACGCCTCCAAAGTGGCTTGCGTTTCAATCGTTAATTCTTGGCTACCTGGTTTTTTTAAACCTGAGAGCTTTATTAAGCCGCTAATGTCCACAATCAGCGATACACGCCCATCGCCTAAAATAGTGGCTCCCGATACACCATCAACTTTATGATAGTTAGCCTCTAAACTTTTAATAACAACCTGTTGTTGAGACAGTAAATCATCAACTAATAAACCCACCTTTTGGTTATCTGTTTCTACAACAACAAGCAGCGTTTTATCGAGTGATTCAATGGCATTTTTATGATTAAAAATATCGTAGAGCCTTAAAATAGGAATGTATTCGTCCCGAAGCCTCAATACATCAAGGCTTTTACCCACTCGACTCACTTTAGCAATATCAATTTGCAGAGATTCCACAATAGAAATGAGCGGGATAATATAAGTATGCTGAGCCACCTTAACTAATTGCCCATCTAAAATAGCGAGAGTAAGTGGTAATCTAATAGTAAACGTAGAACCAACACCGGCCGCTGAGGTTACCTCTACTGAGCCATTTAATGATTGAATATTTCGCTTAACTACATCCATCCCAACTCCACGACCAGATAAGTCACTTACCTCATCTACTGTCGAAAAGCCGGGCATAAAAATAAGCTCATTTATTTCATCGTCACTGAGATGGTTATCAGCTGAGATTAATTCGTTAGCGATGGCTTTTTCTTTTATTTTTTTTGTATTTAACCCCTGCCCATCATCCATTATTTCAATAACAATGTTTCCACCCTGATGAAATGCATTTAAGGTTACTGTGCCAACGGGATCTTTACCTGCCGCCAGTCTTTGCTCAACAGTCTCTAATCCATGATCAAGTGAGTTCCTCACTAAATGCACCATAGGATCGGATATTTTTTCCATTACTGTTTTATCAAGCTCGGTTTGCTCTCCAATCAACTTTAGCTCAACCTGCTTATTTAGTTTTTGCGCTATATCTCGCACTAATCGAGGAAAACGACTAAATACAAAGTTAATTGGGAGCATACGAATGCGCATCACATTTTCTTGTAAATCACGCGTATTATGGGCAAGTTGCGCTAGACCTTCTTGTAGTAAAGTAATTGTGGCTGGTGTGATTTCTTGTTCGCTGAGTTGATTTAGCATAGCTTGTGTAATAACAAGTTCCCCAACCATATTTATTAACGAATCAACTTTATCAATACCAACTCGAATGGAGGTAGACTCTGGTGTACTTGCAGGTTTTTTATCTTTATTAGCAGCGGGTTGCTTTGGCTTACTAGGTAGCTCAGCTACTTTTATTAAATCGGATGTTTCAAGCTCAACGGCTTTAGATATCTCACCTTGATTAGGTTGTATTTGCTCATCATTGCCAAATAAGCCTCCGCATAATTCAATTTTTATGTCGGCATCGTCTTCTACCCATTCAAATACTTCTTTTATGGCTTTTTCATCATGGCTAGTATCTAAAAAAAAGCGCCAATGTAAAAAGCATTCATCACTGCTCAAATCTGTAATTTCTGGAACTTCATCGTAAAATACTGTGGTTTCTAACTCACCTAGCTCTTCAAGCTCACTGATCATGTACAGTGGCTCGTTTCCTGTTTTAAATAAATGATGATGGGGTTTAAAGTCTATTTGATAGGTGTTACTACTTGTTTGCTCGCCAAAGCTTTGAGGTTTATTTCCTTGTGTTTCGTTTTTCATTCCAAGTACATGTTCAAATTGTACTTTTAACGAATCTGCCTCGGTTAAATCTGGCTCTTGCTCACCTTGAAGTGCAGCAAGTAAAGCGCGCAAGCAATCCACAGCTTTGAGTAATAAATTGACATGCTCGGTACTAAGCTCTCGTTCACCTTGGCGAATTTGATCCAGTAGTGTTTCAAGTACATGAGTAAAGTCAGCAACGGAGCTAAAACCAAAAGTGCCACTGCCTCCTTTTATTGAGTGAGCAGCTCTAAAAATAGTGTTGATAGTTTCTAAATCTTCCTCACCTGGCACTAAGTTTAATAACTCAGCCTCCATGGTATCTAGGCCTTCAAAACTCTCTTCAAAGAAAACTTCAAAAAATTGACTTAAATCTATACTCACACTGCGCTCCTTAGCGAATAACTTTTTTAATTACCGCTAGTAGCTGATCGGGATTAAATGGTTTTACAATCCAACCTGTTGCACCAGCAGCTTTACCCTCTATCTTTTTTTCTAAGCCCGACTCTGTAGTAAGCATCAGTAGTGGTGTAAATTTATAACTAGGTAAAGTACGCAGCTCTCGTATTAATGTAATTCCATCCATTATTGGCATGTTTACATCTGAGATCACGGCATCAAAGTCTTGTTGCTTGGCAATAGCGAGAGCTTCACTGCCATCCTTAGCTTCGGTTACATCAAACCCGGCAGTTTTTAATGTAAAGCTCACCATTTGACGCATCGATGCTGAATCATCAACCGCTAAAATTCTTTTCATATATACCCCTAACTTTTACTTTCGGTTGTTAAGTATTGGCTTAAGCCAAGTTTATTAATTGTATGCGTTAAGGCCTCGCTACTGCCTACCCATATTATTTTGTGCTGTATAGTAAGTAGGTGTTTTTGTAAGGCGCATAAAAGTTGAATTGAGGCAGTATCAGCAGAAATCACATCGTTAATATCAAGACAGATATCATCGTTGCTATTGAGTTCGTGTAGTAAGTCTTGATGTAGTGTTTCAACTTGCGTAATAGCAAGTTCGCTCGGAAGTTTTAGCATTTAGTAAGTGCATTCCCTGTCAATTCAATTCATAACAAAAGCTTAGCCCTAGTTATTAAAATTGCCATAAAATGCTTAATTAAATTTAACCTGTCGTTAAAATACAAAAAAAGGAGCCTAAAGCTCCTTTAAAATTGGTAAAAAGTAAAAAACTAGTTTTTATAGTAATCAGCTATTTTTTTAAACTCTTCAGTTAAAGTCGTCGCATTAATTAATGGCACACTACCTTGTTTAAATTCTGGTTTAAAAATAGCTCTAACGGCTCCATTTTGATCAACCATAGCGACCGAGGCACTATGATCAACAGCATATTCTGATTCACTACTATCGCTAATGGCGTAAATTAAACCAAGCTCTCGAACAACAGGAAAAAGGTGTTTATGTTCCCCTGATACAGCTAAAAAATCAGGGTTAAAGTAATCTATATATTGCTTTCGTTTAGCTGGTGTATCGCGTTTTGGATCAACCGATAAAAACCAAACTTGTAGCGGATAATCTGCTTGTAAGTTTTTATAAACAGCATTTAACTTAGCAAGTGTTAATGGACAAATATCTGGGCAGCTTGTGTAGCCTAAAAATACTAAATTCCACTGTCCTACAAATTGTTGCTTAGTCACTAATTCACCGCGCTGATCGTTTAGCGTAAAATCAGACAGTGGCTTTGCATTTTCGTAAACTAATGCATCGACATCTGGCGGACTATTTTCGTTTGAACATGCCGATAAAAACAAAACTAAAACAACGATTAATCCAAGCCATAACTGCTTCATAAAGGGAGCCATTTATCTATAAATAAGATTACAAAGAGTACCATTAAATGAATAATCGAAAAACGAAATAAGTCCATTGCAGTCTCATCATTTCCAGCAATTTTTAAATTGACCGCCTTATATATAAACACGGCATTTAATACACATGCACCTATCAAATAGATTAATCCAGACATACCGATTAAATAAGGTAATACGCAAACAACAGCGAGTAAAACAGAGTAAGCAACGACGCACGTTTTACAAAAATCGATACCATGGGTTACTGGTAACATAGGGATTTTAGCGCGTTCATAATCACTTTTTCGCGCTATAGCCAGCGCCCAAAAGTGTGGTGGGGTCCAGGTAAATATTATCATTACGAGTAACCAAGGGGCTGCTGCCATTTGGTTTGTTTCTGACACCCAACCTAATAATGGAGGCATTGCGCCAGCCAACCCACCTATAACAATATTTTGCGGCGTTGCACGCTTTAAAAATGATGTATAAACAAATGCATAACCTACCAATGCAAATAACGTTAATATAGCGGTTAAGGTATTGGCCCACACCATCAGCATAATAAAACCAGCAACCCCAATAACAGCTGCAAAACTAAGCGCATGTGTTTTACTTAAACGCCCTTTAGCCACAGGGCGATGACGAGTCCGCGCCATTTTTGAGTCTATCTCGCTATCAACCACATGATTAATAACCGCTGCAGCAGCAGAAAGTAGCCCTATACCTAACAAGCTAATAAACTGTACGACCATACCGCGCCCTACATCGGGAGCCAGCGCTAAACCAACCCAAGCTGTTAGCACCAGCATGGCTACCACTTTAAATTTACTAATTGCTAAGTAGTCTTGCAGCAAACTATGAGTACGCGAAATTAGCGATTGAGTATTAACGGGTAGCAGTATTTTTTTATCAATTATAAGTGCCATCATATTTCCCCTTTATGTGCGTGATTTTAGGTAATAACACAACCTAACCATGCTTAATAACAGTATGGCTGCCATCAAGTTATGCGCCAGTGCAACTCCCAACGGAATATGCCAATGTACTAAAATAAGCCCTAAGCTAATTTGGCAAAGCAGAACAAGTAATACACTCACAACGCAATTTTTAATTTTTTTAGAGTACGCTTGGCTGTATATTTTCCACATAATTAACGCCAGAACAATGCAAGTAACGAGTGCCCAAATGCGATGTAATAAATGAATAGACATACGCGCTTGCTGCGATAACACACCAAACTCATAATTACTGTGCTCAAGTGGTAATTGAAATACGCTACTCAATGAAAACGGTTGTGCGTAATTACACAATGGCAAACCACTACAATGTGGAGCGGCGTAATTTGCAGCCAGCCAACCACCAAGTGCAATTTGGATAATTAATACACTGAGCGCTACTAAACTTAAACCGAAATAGCGTTTTGCGCCGCTATCGCCACCCATAATAGGTTTTGCGGTTAGCCGTAAATATAAAAGCGTTATAAGTGACAAAATACTAAAGCCACCTAATAAGTGGCCCATTACAATAAGCGGCTGAAGGTTCATGGTTACTGTCCACATACCAAGGGCAGCCTGAAACACCACTAGTAGAAGTAAAGCCAAAGGCAATTTAACTGGCGTAGTTGGATATTGGCGTTTTAAAAAAGCCAACACAAATAAACCTAAAATAAGTAAGCCTAAAGCACCTGCAAAGTAGCGATGAATCATTTCTTTCCACGCTTTTGCGGTTTCGAACATCATATCGGGGTAGCTTTGAGTTGCTAAGGCTATGTCAGCCTCATGCTTAGGTACCGTTAAAAAGCCATAACAACCAGGCCAATCGGGGCACCCTAAACCTGCATCACTTAAGCGGGTGTACGCACCTAAAGCAACTACAATCAAAGCGAGTAATCCTGTTATTAATACTAAGTTTTTATAATTTTTATACATCAGATACTCCAACTTAAGCTCAACTTAGTTAGCTAGAACGAGAATAGTTAAGTAATTTTTTTAGATCTTTTAATAATCCTTTTTGTACTAAACGGTTTTCTTGTGGCTCGACCTTAAAGGGGTATTCAAGTACCACTAACCCCATATGATCAATTAAATACAAACTTGCAGGATTTAAACTCTGTTGCTCGGTAATAATTTTCCATGGTAGGTTTTTATTGTCGGGACTTCCCATTACAGCCATATCAACCTTGCCTTGGTTTTTACCAAGTGCCACATATAAATTATTAAGTGCATTGAGTTGTTCGCTGCACGGGGTGTTACATTCGTTTGAATAATTAAGTGCGATAGTCCATTGCTTGGGATTATTTTGCGGCCAATTTTTAAGTTTTATTTCTTGGCTTAAAAACTCGCCATTATTAGTAATTGCAGTAGGCAACCAATCAAACTTTAATGCGCCATATGCCAAAACTAATGGGATTGCGCAGCAACCCACAAACAACAAAAGGGGATTATTTTTCATTATGTGTCCTTTTTTTACTCGCAAAAATAGCCACAACAGCACATGCAACAGCAATTAAAAACCATTGCACAGCGTAGGCATTATGCTTTTGAGGGCTCATAACAACTGCCTCATAATGAGGTGTTGCAATCTCATCACCAGTACCTTGCCTGTAGGCCATAAAATTAATTAATGATTGCTGGCTTTGAGTGCTCAGCATATTCAAGTCGATAGATTGGATTCTTGTAGGTAAGTCGTTATTTGTAGTTTTATCTTCAAGCGTAAAGCTACTTAAGTTATTTTCTTTTATTTGCGCTTTAAGAATAAAAACACCTGTAGGCAGAGTAACCTTTGGCAGTGTATCTCTAGATATAGGCGCTTTTACCCATCCTAAATTAACTAAAATCACTTTTTCTTCGCTGTCTGGCTTTAGTAAAGCAAGTAGGTCGTACCCTACTTGTCCGTTATAAACTTGATTATCTAAAAGCCAATATTGGTTTTGTACAAACCGCCCTTTTAACTCAACCAATACACCAGTTTTGTTCCAGCTATCAGGCAGGTTAAGTAATTGAGACCAGCTCATCACACCCCGATTCTGTTGCTTAGCAATAGCGGTTAGTTGTTGCTGCTTTTGCTCACCTCGCTCCAACTGCCAAAATCCTAATCGCACACACACAAGTACAACAACCACAACCATACAAAGTGTGATTAGTGAACTAAGCTTTTGTTTGTGCCATAAAACTAACTGCATAAAGGGTCAACTCAGTGATTATTAAAATTATTATCGTACTGTTGTTAATATTTATACTTTTTAACTTATTTAGAGCATTGTTTATTATGGTGTCAGGGAAAACAGGGGGACGACCTATGTCTCACTTTTTAGGTCGTCGCGTATTGTTTTCGGTCGTTGTTTTAGTTGTTGTTATTGCAGCGCTTAAACTTGGTTTTATTAAAGCAAATAATTCGCCAATAAACGCTACAGCACATATACAAATACAAACAAACACAGCCACACCACATCAACAAAGTGCCAATACCAAGCAGCTGCTTGAAAAGCAAAATGCTTATCTTTAGTAAAGTGCCCTTTTAATATCCGTAAAAATATTACAAATAAAAGTACCGTTCCTAGCGTTACATGCATGCCATGAAAACCAGTCAATAAAAAAAACGTATTACCGTAAATACCCGCATCTAGCGTTAGGTTAAGGTCATTATATGCATGCATGTACTCCTCAACTTGCAGCCCTAAAAAGCAAACGCCCAATAAAATAGTAGCGCCTAAAAAAACTTTAAGTGGAGTGCGTTTATTGTTTTCCATCGCTACGTGGGCAAAATGTAAAGTAACTGAGGAAGTAAGCAGTATTAAGGTATTTATAAGCGGTAAGCCTTGCCAGCCCATAGCTTGAGTAGTTTCGCCAGCAGGTGTTGAAACTAGCGGCCAAACAGCTTCGAAAGTTGGCCATAAAACCTCGTTAGTCATTGCATTATTGCCTGCGCCTCCAAGCCAAGGTACCGACAATACGCGTGCATAAAAAAGCGCACCAAAAAAGGCCATAAAAAACATAACTTCAGAAAAAATAAACCAGCTCATACCTTGTCTAAAAGAGCGATCCATTTGTGCTGAGTACAAACCTTGGTCCGATTCATTAATTACATTTTTAAACCAGCTAAACAACATATACACAAGTACAGCAATACCGGCATAAAGCAGATAAACCCCGCTACCACCTTCTTTACCTACACTCATAACAGTCAAGCCTGCCCCTACTGCAATAAAAAACAATGCAACAGCACCTACAATAGGCCATGGGCTTTGCTCAGGTACGTAATAATGCTCATATTCTTGATTCATTTTATTTACTCCTAGTTTCACACTAGTTTAAAAAGCTAGTTGTTACTTGCCACCAGCTGTTCACTAATATCAAATACGGTATAAGATAAAGTTAATTCTTCAATATCGCTCGGCAGTGCGGTATCAACATAAAAAAGTAATTTAAATTCAAGTTCTTCCCCTGCTTTTAGAGGTTGCTGATCAAAGCAAAAACAGGCTATTTTGTGTAAATACTTTGCCGCTTTACCTGGTGAGACTGATGGTACAGCCTGCATTACTTTATCTAGGTTGCTGTTATTTTTAGCACTAAACATTACTTCACGCATTGCACCGGGTTTTACCACTACACTGTATTCTTTTGATTTAACTTCAAACGGTGCACCACTTTGTGCGTGAGTAGTAAAGCTAACGCCGACTTCTCGGTTTTGTACTATTTGTGTACTTTGCTCTGCCTGCTCAAGCGAAGGTTTTCCATTAAGCCCTGTTACATCACAAAACACGTCATACAAAGGTACTAAAGCAAAGGCAAAGGCAAACATGCCTATGCAAATAAGTACCAAACGTTTGAGTAGCGGTGCGTGTGTCATTACTTAATTACCGGCGGCGTAGAAAAAGTATGATATGGCGCTGGAGAGTCAACTTCCCACTCAAGCCCTTCTGCCCCTTCCCATACTTTTGCAGGCACTTTATCACCGCCACGCGCGCATTTAATTACCACAGCTACAAACAACAATTGCGATAAACCAAAGGCAAATCCACCAATACTTATGATTGCGTTAAAGTCGGCAAATTGAAGTGCATAATCGGGAATTCGACGCGGCATACCGGCAAGCCCTACAAAATGCATAGGAAAAAACAATACGTTCACACTCACCAGCGATAGCCAAAAATGCCATTTAGCTAGCGTGATATTAAACATATTGCCCGTCCACTTGGGCAGCCAGTAATAGGCCCCCGCCATTATCGAAAATACAGCCCCTGTTACTAATACATAATGAAAATGCGCCACTACAAAATAAGTATCGTGGTACTGAAAGTCAGCAGGTGTAATTGCCAGCATCAACCCCGAAAAGCCACCTAAGGTAAACAGCACAATAAACGCAATACTAAAAAGCATTGGCACTTCAAAAGTTATTGAGCCTTTCCACATTGTGGCAACCCAATTAAATACTTTTACTCCTGTAGGTACCGATATAAGCATGGTCGCGTACATAAAAAACAACTCGCCAGCGACCGGCATCCCAGTGGTAAACATATGATGAGCCCATACAATAAAGCTCAATAGTGCTATGGAGGATGTGGCGTATACCATTGAGGCATAGCCAAAAAGTTTTTTACGAGAAAAGGTAGGTACTATTGTAGATATAATGCCAAAGGCAGGAAGAATCATTATGTATACTTCGGGATGACCAAAAAACCAAAAAATGTGTTGGAACATCACCGGGTCGCCACCGCCTGCGGCATCAAAAAAGCTGGTCGCAAAATACTTATCGGTAAGTACCATAGTGACAGCCCCTGCAAGCACTGGCATTACCGCTATTAATAAAAAGGCAGTAATTAACCACGTCCATACAAATAAGGGCAACTTCATCCATGTCATGCCGGGAGCACGTAAGTTCACTATAGTTACAATCACATTGATTGCGCCCATTATTGAGCTAATCCCCATAATATGTACGGCAAATACAAACAATGCAGTATTGTCATTACTGTATGTTGTAGACAGTGGTGCATAAAAAGTCCAACCAAATGCAGGACCCCCACCAGGCATAAATAACGATGCCAATAGGATTAAAAACGCAAACGGTAAAATCCAAAAGCTCCAGTTATTCATTCTTGGCAATGCCATATCTGGCGCGCCAATCATGAGTGGTATCATCCAGTTAGCAAGGCCTGTAAAGGCCGGCATAACCGCACCAAACACCATAATTAAACCATGCACTGTGGTCATTTGATTAAAAAAGTGAGGATCGACCAACTGTAAACCTGGTTGAAATAATTCAGCTCTGATCACCATGGCCATTCCACCACCAATTAAGAACATGGTCAGCGAAAAAATTAAATATAAACTACCTATATCTTTATGATTAGTTGTGTAAAGCCAGCGTTTAAAACCTTTAGCTGGGTGATGAGCATGATGAGCTTCATTGGCGTTAGGTTGTTCTACTATGCTACTCATTAGTTCGCCTCCACTTTGGCATCAAGTGCTGCCTGTATTTGACTCGGTTGAATAACATCACCCGTATCATTACCCCACGCATTACGTTTATAAGTAATAACCGCTGCTAATTGCTTTATAGATAACTGTTTGGCAAATGCTTGCATTGCCGTACCGGGTCGCCCATGGATAACTACATCAATGTGATCTTTTATATCGCCAAGCACTATAGGGCTGCCTTTAAGTGCAGGAAATACACCCGGTAACCCCATGCCAGTAGGCTGATGACATGCAGCACAATTGGCCATATATACTTGTTCGCCTAAAGTCATTAATTCTTCTTTTGGGAGGGTTTTATCAAGTAATGCGGCATCTGCTAATGCTGCTTTTTGTTTAGCTTGCTTTGCATCTGCAAGCCACGTTTTAAAATCAGCCTCAGATTTAGCGACCACCACAACGGGCATAAAGCCATGATCTTTACCACACAACTCAGCACATTGGCCTCGGTAAGTACCTTCTTCGTTTATGTTCGTCCATGTTTCGTTTATAAAGCCGGGATTCGCATCTTTTTTAACTGCAAAATCAGGTACCCACCAAGAGTGAATAACATCGTCAGAAGTCATTAAAAATCGTACTTTTTGATTTATTGGCAGTACGAGAGGTTTATCAACCTCAAGTAAGTAGTTAGGATTTTTATCTGCAAGATTCGCTATTTCATCTTGCGGGGTAGATAAAATAGAGTAGAACTCTACATCTTCACCCATATATTCATAATGCCATTTCCATTGCGAGCCTGTAATTTTAATAGTGAGATCAGCTTTGCTGGCATCTTCCATTGCAATTAGGGTTTTAGTGGCTGGTACTGCCATAGCAATTAAAATAACAAACGGGATTGCAGTCCAAAGTATTTCTACTTTAGTGCTTTCGTGAAATTGGGCAGGTACAGCCCCTTTAGATTTACGGTGATGAATAAGTGCCCAAAACATAATTGCGAACACTATCACCCCAATCACACAACATATTATAAATATGGTCATGTGCAGCTGATATACATTATTGCTTATATCGGTTACGCCTTTGCGCATATTGTATTGGCTGTTAGCCAAAACTGGGTGCGAAAAAACACATAATATAAGCCACAAGGTAGAGGTCAGTTTACCCATGTGACGGCTCCTTTGATGCTATTGCGAATGCAAAGCGAAGAGGCATACGGCTTAAACGCCAATTCGTTATTTTTATTTTTTTAGTCAATCTCATTTAATATTGATTGGTTTTGCTGCGCCAACAACGGGTTTGTGTATATTGTGTGTTCTCAAAACTAAAAAGCTGTGAGTTATTATTAGCTCAGCACATTAATAATTAGCTAAAAAATGAACAACAAGCAAGTTTTAGTATAAAAAACAATCAGGTGATATTGAGTAATTAATAAAAAATCAGTAACCAACTAGGTAACAGTAAGTTCAAAAGATGAGCAAAACAAAGGGGTTTAACGTATTCGGAGGGGGAAAATATAAGTGCAAAAAAGTTTACAGCTTAAATTGTCAGTGAGCTATTTATGCCCTATTTTTAGTGCGAATTTAAAACAAAAAATGCGTACTAATTAGTACGCATTTATAAAACTGCTTGTTTAAAAGCTATTTTTAAAGTCACATCCAATCAGCGTTTCTTATAACGCCAACGGCTAAGCCTTCAATATTAAAAGACTCATTCTCAAGATCTACTTCAATAGATTCAAAATCGTCGTTTTCAGCATGAAGTAATACTTTACGACCCGCTTTCTCAAGACGTTTTACAGTTACGTCTTCATCTAGGCGGGCAACAATAACTTGCCCGTTTTCAGCGGTTTGAGTACGATGTACAGCAAGTAAATCACCATCCATAATACCAATATCTTTCATGCTCATACCGTTAACGCGTAGTAAAAAATCTGCAGCCGGTTTAAACATTAATGGATCGATTTTGCAGTGACTTTCAACGTGCTCTTGCGCCAAAATAGGTGAACCAGCAGCAACACGCCCTATAAGCGGTAAACCTAATTGTTCTGGCTCTTCTTCTTCAATTAACTGAATACCACGGCTTGCACCTGGTTTCATTTTAATTGCGCCTTTTTTAGCAAGTGCTTTTAAATGTTCTTCAGCAGCATTGGCACTTTTAAAACCTAATGTTTGCGCTATTTCAGCACGTGTAGGAGGCATACCAGTGTCTTTAATAAAAACTTTAATTAGTTCGAGTATTTGAGCTTGGCGGTTCGTTAATGGTCGCATACAACTGGTTTTCCATACAGTACATTTAACTGTGAGTATATACAGTTAAATAAAAATCGCAAATTTAAATTAAGCCTTAAAATAGCCAAAGTAATTTCACTTGTGTACATTTTAGGGATATAACTAAAGCTAGATTTATAAATGATTAAAAAAGCAAAGGAGTCATTATGAGTATTTGGTACCAGCCCATCACTTTAGAGCTGTGCAAGCAGTTAGAACAAGGCATTGATGGCCAAGGAACATTAATGAAAACCATGGGAATAGAAGTCACTGAAATTGGTGATGATTACTTAGTAGCCACTATGCCGGCAATTCCTGAGCATCATAATCCAATGGGAATGGTTCACGGCGGTGCTAACGTTGTACTTGCCGAAACAGTTGCCAGCTATGCAGCTAACTTTGTTGTCGATTTTACAAAATTTTACTGCGTGGGGCAGGAAATTAGCGCAAGTCATTTAAAAGCATCTCGCAACGGCACTTTAACAGCAACGGCAAGAGCGTTTCATATTGGCAAACGTAGTTCAGTGTGGGAAATAAAAATTACAAATAGCCGCAATGAGCTGTGCTGCGTATCAAAAATGACCGCAGCAGTCGTAGAGCGAAGATAGTTACTTTTCGATTGGGTAAATTGTAATTTCCATACCCGCACCAATCGCAGATATACGTAGTAATGTATCTGCATCTAAGGCTTGATTAAAGCACTTAGGTGAAGTGCCTGATTCAAAACCAATATCAAACGTTCTACGTGAACAGCTTAACCATTGTTTTAGCGCGTTACGCGAACACGATTCAATAAGCTCACATATATGGTTTATTGCTTTGTCAGGCGTGTTTACTACACCTGTTGCTTCAATACGCGCTAATTGACGGTATTCGTCTTTGTCATAATGTAAAATCGTCGCGACTTTTTTCAAGTCTGCCACTAGCAAACTAATATCTTGCTTTGATTCAAGCTCAAGATCTACATTTAAAAATTGAATTTCCGACATCGTTTCGTATTTATCCTCTAATAATTTCATTGCAAACTTTAACGCAGTTTTACCGTTATACCAAATCAACTATGCTCTATTAACCACTTTATATAGATATTTCGCAGCTTTTAAGTATTTTTTAGCGTTTAAAGCTAGCTGGATATCAAACACTCAGCTCAATTAAACAAATAAGTCATGTTAGCAATTTAAGTGTAATCTTTTTTATTTTTAAATGATTACAGTAAGCTATAGTTTAAACTGCGACAAAATGTCGCAGTAACTAATCCCATTAATGTAATAAACTAGCCTCTAAAAATAATAAGACTAAAACATGAATAAAAAAATATTTAAGTATGCTCGCAAGTTACATAAATGGCTCGGTTATTTGCTCGCATTACAAATTTTAGCTTGGCTATTAGGTGGTTTAGTCATGAGCGCTATCCCTCTTGATAAAGTTCATGGGGAGCATCTTGCAACACGTACTCTTAATAACCCATTTACGCAGGCTGATTATGTTGCCTCCCTTGACGATATTGCATCTCAGGTGGTTAATCCAACACAAATAATTTTTGAGAACTTTTTAACCACACCTATAATTACAGTAATAAATAAAGATGAACAGCAAAGCTTTAACGGTATAACAGGCCGGCCTTTTGAGCCGCCAACTAAAATACAAATTACCGCAAATGCTAAAGCACACTTACTTATTGATGCTCAAGTGACAAGCGCTGTACTGCTAAAGCAAGGTATGCGAGAAGTTGGATATAAAACCAATGTTTGGCAGGTACAATTTGACGACACATTTAACACAACACTGTACTTGTCAGAAAATAACGGCAGAGTTGTCACCGTTCGCAGCACACTATGGCGAATTTTCGACTTTTTTTGGATGTTACATATTATGGATTACGATGAGCGAGAGGATTTTAATAATCCGCTGCTTATTAGTTTTGCAGCAACCAGCGTACTTTTTTGCCTAAGTGGAATATTACTACTTATGCAAAACATACGACTAAAACGATTTATCCGAATTAAAAGTAAGAATAAATCAAAGTAGTCATATTGGTTTTTAAGAACTAGCGCACTCTCACCAAAGAGTAAATAAGCCCTAGGAAGTACCCAAGGGCAGATTTTATTCCAAGTGTTTAAATCGACTCAAATGTCGCTTTAACATTTCGTTTTCGAAAATCAACTCATCACGCTCATCCAGCAATTGTAAAACTAAAGCTATTGCCGACCAATCTAACGAAAAGTCATGTTGAATACGGGCCGCTTTTTTAACTAAGGTCACTGCAGATACCGTAAATTGCCACTGCGTAACATGCTTCCCCTCAATTGGAACCGCAATATTGTGCTCAACTAGCTCATATAAAATTGCTTCGCTAATATCACTACTCAAACATAGCTCTTTGCTAGTAAGTAAATCATCTTTTTGTGTCACGATAATTTGCATTATGGCTTGCTCCAGTTATTACGGGGATCAAAGTGAGCTTTTTCGGCTAATTCTTCCCAAAGTTTTTTACTGGTATCATCAACAGATGTTGGATTAACAATTTTAAGCACAGCAAATAAATCACCTTTGGCTTTTTTACTCATTAATCCCTTACCTTTAATACGCAAGCGTTGACCAGACTGACTATTAGATGGAATAGTTAATTGGATTTTGCCTGCCAACGTAGGTAAATTTATTTTTGTACCAAGAGCCGCTTCCCATGGTGCAAGAGGGACGACTATATTTAGGTTATGACCTTCAACATCAAATAATGGGTGGGGCACTAAACTAATTTGTAAGTACAAGTCGCCATTTTGCCCGTTCGCTGACCCTAATCCGCCTTGCCCTTTTAGTCGAATTCGTTCGCCATTTACTGAACCTGCGGGAATTTTCACTTTAAGTGATTTTTTAATTTCAGAGACACGACCACTACTATCTCGCTGCGGTAACATAAACTCAACAGGCTTAACGGTATCAACTAAAGTCTCTTCAAGAAAAATCGGGAACTCTATTTCCACATCTTGTCCTTTTTGCGCGCGAGCGGCGTTACTTCTGCCCTGCCCGGAACGATTGAATCCACCGGCGCCGCCAAACATTGAATTAACAAAATCAGAAAACTCTTGATCGGTTTGAGGATCGCTTTGCTGATAATTACTTTGCGATGAAGCATTGTTACCACCATAATTACCTTGCTGTTGACGAGCACGATTTTGTTGATGACGACGTAACTCGTCGTATTTAGTGCGTTCTTCTTTGTTATGAATGACTTCGTAAGCTTCTGCTATTTCTTTAAACTTATCTTCTGCTTGAGGCTCTTTGCTTACATCTGGGTGATATTTTCTGGCTAACTTTTTATAAGCTACTTTAACCGCTTTATCGTCTGCATCAGGCGATATTCCAAGCACTGCATAATAATCAACAAATTTCATTTGCAATCCAAATCCCCATATTGAGTAAGCTTTAAGCATACTCCTTAACGTATAATCTTGTGTGGTTAAAATACGATAAATAGTAAGAAATAAATGAATAGTGAAAATAACTTTGAATAAAAAATTAATCGGACACTTTTTAGTAATATAAGTGCAGGCCTTAAGTTAACTTTATCTTTTATCTTCAAGGCTTTAAACTGCCTGTTCCTGTAGTTCACATTTGTGATGGATATGACTCGATTTATTCTGGCCTTACTGGCTTGTTGTGTGTGTTTTTCGGTATCTGCCGAACAATTTACCCGTTTTTCAACGGCTAAAAGACATTTAATTAAAACCCTCCCTGACAACGCCAAAAGTATTTACTGCGGTTGTGATATTAAAAAAGAAGGCAAAAAACTCATTCCTGATCCTTCTAACTGTGGTTACATTCCTCGAAATACACTTACCCGCTCAGGCAAAATAAATGTACGAGCACTACGTATTGAGTGGGAACATATTGTTCCGGCGTGGGAATTTGGTCATCAGCTACAATGTTGGCAAGATGGCGGACGTAAAAACTGCCGTAAAGTAAGTGCAAAATTTAGAAAAATGGAAGCTGATATAAATAACTTAGCGCCAGCTATTGGCGAGATTAATGCCGATCGCTCTAATTATCGTTTTGGCATGCTTAGCGAAAACGCCACACAGTATGGTCGCTGCGAAGTAAAAGTAAACTTTAAGCAACGTGTAGTTGAACCGCCTGTCTATGCACGTAAACGTATAGCCGACACTTACGCTTACATGCAAAAAACATACGGTTTAAAAATCTCTGATAAACAGCAAAAGTTATTTAATGCGTGGAAAAAGCAAGCATTTGCAGATACAAGTAGTGCGAGCAAGCTCTAAGCTTTAACACTCATTTACATAAATCAAAGTTATAAATGTTGAATAAACGAGCGAGTGTTGTAATATTTTAAACAACTTATTTACAGAAAGTCCTTAACTATGTTTAAAAATAATAAAACCTCGCTTGCCATTTTTGCAGCACTTTCGGGCTTTGCTTTAACGGGTTGTGGCGGCGGAGGCGGTATCGACTCTGCTCCTGTAGTTACAACACCTGTTAGTAGCAGCCCAACATGGACAGCGGCGGTATTTGAGCCCTCTAACGATTTAAAAAACTTTTGCGAAACCCCTCGTACGGGTAACGATCCCTTTAATAACAACAACCCCTACCCAGATCAAGCGGGTTCTGCCCTTTATGAAAAGCTCTGGCTTCGCTCTTGGAGCGACGAAACCTACCTTTGGTATGATGAGATTGCCGATAACGACCCTGAAAGCTTTACAACAGTAGCCGATTACTTCGCTCAATTAAAAACAGAGCAGCTTACCGACTCAGGTGCAAAAAAAGATAACTTTCATTTTTCAGAACCTACTGAAGATTACTTTCAAGAAGCGCAATCGGGCGTTACTTCTGGTTACGGTATAAATTGGGCGTTTATTGGCGATACAGCCGATCGTATTTTACGCGTTGCTTATCTTGAAGATGATTCGCCTGCAAGCCAAATAGGCTTTCAACGTGGTGATACCGTACTTTCAGTTGACGGTGTTAGCATTAATACCAATACAGTGTCGGGTGTAGATACGCTTAACGAAGGTTTATTTAGTCCTACTAACGGCGACTCACATACTATTGTTGTACGCAGTAACGATGGCGCCGAAAAAACATTTAATGTAACCGCTGGTAATATTGAACAAACACCTGTTCAAAATGTTAAAACGATTACAACCGCAAATGGTTCAAGCGTGGGTTACATGCAATTTAATAGCCATATAAGCATTGCCCAAGAAGGGCTTATTGATGCGGTAAATAAGTTTAAAACCGATGGTATTGATGAGCTTGTAATCGACTTTAGATATAACGGCGGTGGTTTATTAGCACTGTCGGCTCAATTGGCTTACATGGTTGCTGGTAATGCCAACGTTAACAACCGCTTTTATTATCAAACCCAAAAAAACGATAAACAACCCGTTGATTCTCCCTTCCCATTTATTGATGAAGAAATAGATTACTCTACTTTTTTTAGCACAGGTGAAAACCTACCTGATTTAAACCTATCAAAGGTTTATGTATTAAGCACATCAGGCACCTGTTCGGCATCAGAAGCTTTTATTAATGGTTTAAAAGGTATAGACGCAGAAGTTATTTTAATTGGCGACACAACCTGCGGTAAGCCCTATGGCTTTACCCCAACTCATAACTGCGCAACAACCTATTACACTATTCAATTTAGTGGCGTAAATAGCAAAGGATTTGGCGAATACGCTGCGGGTTTTACACCAACCCCTACGCCACAATTTGATGCTGATGTCCAAGGTTGTGAAATTGAGGACGACTTTGATCATCAGTTAGGTGACAGTGACGAGGCCGTTTTAGCCACCGCATTATTTCATGTTGAAAATGGCAGTTGTCCAGTTAGAACGGCTGCTGCAAAAGCAGAGCCAGCTAATTTTTCAAGCTCTCGTGAATCTCTCATTCCTTTAAATATGCCTGAGCAATTTACCCAGCGTAATATGGACTTAACTTGGCCAACGCTGGGTGAGGAAAGGTAATGGCTAAATTATTACTCCCATTAGCCACCTTGCTCGCTTTAGGCGGATGCCAAAGTGTAAACAGTGAGCCTGCTAAACCCGCTATATTAACGAGCGTTAATCCCAGCGTTATTACAACACTACAACAGGCAATTCAACAAGCTAAGGGAGGCGCATTAGTAACACTTGCCGATTCGGTATTTACTAAACGTAGCGAACTGCTAATAGATCATGCAATGAGTAAAGGGTCTGATGGCAGGGTAATTATGGGCGCGCATAATATAAAATCTGAGAAGTTTATTTTGCAACTACGTAATAACCAATGCGAGCTTTACTATCCTAAAAAAGAGCTTACTACAGTACTTGAAGGTGTTACCTGTAAAGAGTTATAAGGCACTTTATTAATGTTTATAAATTAATAAAAAAGGCGCGCAGCATATCGCTGCGCGCCTTTTTCTATTTTAAAGCGTTATTACAAGTCTTGATGCGGACCAAACACTTCATAATGAATCTGCTCGTTTTTAACACCTAACTCAAGTAACTGGTTTTTTATAAATGCCATAAAACCGGCAGGACCACATAAGTAAAAGTCACCATTACTCACTGGTAGCTGTGCTTGTACTGCGTTTAGGTTCATTAACCCAGTAAAGTCAGCGCCCTCTGTCGCTTGGTTAAACCACGTCATTGTTTGTAAGCGGTTATAAACTGCATTTAACTCATTTAAATATTTTGAAAACGAATGCTGCTGAGTATTTTCGCAGGCATGTAAATACATAATCTCTTGATTAGAGTTGTCACTTAATAACGTTTCAAGCATAGCCAGCATTGGCGTTTGCCCAACACCTGCTGAAATGAGTACCGCTGGACTTGTATTATTACGTAAAAAGAAGTCTCCTGCCGGCGGGTATAGCTCAACAATAGTGCCTTGCTCTAATGAGTGTAAATAATTAGACACCATACCAGGCTTTGGCTGTAGCTCTTTTTTAACACTAATACGGTAGTTTTTAGCGTTACTTTTTTGTGAAATAGAATACTGGCGAATTTCTTCATATTCAGCGCCCTCTGGCTTAACTTTAATACCTAAATACTGCCCTGGTTTATGTGTAATAACAGCTTCGCCATCAACTGGCGTAAGTGTAAAACTCGTTACTAGTTCTGATTCAGCCTGTTTGTTGGTTATTTCAAATTGGCGAGTTCCCGCCCAACCACCGTGTTTATTTTTACTGTGCTCATACAAAGCAGCTTCTTCGGTTATACAAATATCAGCAAGTACGCCGTAAGCTTCGCGCCAAGCGTATTCAACATCGGGAGTAAATTGCTCAGGAAGAAGCTCTTTAAGCGTACCAATTAAGTGTGCACCTACAATAGGGTAATGCTCAGGTAAAATATTCAAGCTTGTATGCTTATGATTAATACGTGTTAGCGCTTCTTTTAATACGGCTAAATTATCAATATTTTGTGCATACGCAGCCAATGCATTAAAAAGTGCAAATTGCTGACGACCTGTATCTTGATTCGCCATATTAAAAATATTTTTAAGCTCAGGATTATGGCTAAATAAACGCTTATAAAAATGATCGGTAACAACCGTACCCGCCTGCGCTAATAACGGAACTGTGCTTTTTACAATCTCAATGGTTTTATCAGATAACATATGTGTTTCCTATGGATGAACTAACCACGACGCCCATCAACACGACGCCGCGTTAATATAGGTGTGCAGTGAATTAAAAATAATGAAAAAGCCACTAACCACAGCAAAGCACTTATTTGCCAAGCAAGGTGAGGCCCAATAATAAAAGGGAGTAATGAACGAGTAATAGCGGCCACAAGCAAAAACGCAAAAGCAACAGCCATGTAATGAGGAATAGCGAGTGTACGCCCTGTATGACCATGTGATACACGCGTCATCATTGCTAAAATCATCATACCTATTGTGCCAATAGTGATTAAGTGCAGCGCATCTTTAAATTGTATTGCACTACTATAAAAGCTAAATGCAACCATCATTAACCCTACGCCTAACGCTAAGTAGGAAAAATGTAAAGACCATAACAACGGCACTCTCAATACCTTGCTATCCCACCAAAAACCAGCCCTGACCAGGTGAAGCGCAGCAACAGTTGCAACAACTAACGCAGGATTAATCGTGTTCAAAAACAACTTGTTGATGAAAAATAAAGTGATAGCCAAAATAGATAAATACATCACCGCTTTATCTATTTTAGGAGTGCGAACTTGTGCGGTTAAACCTAGACCTTTAGCGGTAAAAAATGGTAAAACGCGACCCGCAACAATGCCAACTAGTAAAGTAATTACCAGTACTGCGGTATCAACCACACCAAGTGCAAGCTGCATGTTTTGTTTTAAAACAAGTATTAAATACAATACATTGAGCCCACAAAGCACAGCTAAAATAGCTAAAAACGGATAGTTACTTTTGCTATTGGCTTTTAATAACATATTAGCCAGTACTGCTATGGCGCCTAGCCACCAAATAACTTGTAATGTAAGTGCAGCATATAAATTAAAATGAGCAATATCAGGCAATATCACAAAAAAGGCTAAGCGCGCTGCAAGCCATATAAACGTAAGCCACATAAGGGCTTTCCCACTTATGCTCGGTACGCCTGTCCATGTTTGTGCAGCGGTAAGTAAAAAGCCAACAGCTACAACTCCTGCAAAGCCAAACAGCATTTCGTGCGCGTGCCATAATGTCGCAGGTATCGATGAGTGCCAACTTGCATGGCCTGTTAAAATAAGTAGCCAATACCCCACCGACAAAAATGCCAATAAGCCACCGCCTAAAAAGAAAGGTCTAAAAGCGAGCATCCATAATGGCCATTGAGATACTTGATGAATAGCAACGCGTGCTGGCATTGGCTCAGTTAAGTTTATAGGGCGCATTATCGTACCTCCTGCCCTAAACCATGTTGTGCAACACAGCGCAGTACGTAACTTACTTTTAAAATAGCAGCAATAACAATAGTGCCAATATGAGCTGATACTTGATGAATAGCAACGCGTGCTGGCATTGGCTCAGTTAAGTTTATAGGGCGCATTATCGTATCTCCTGCCCTAAACCATGTTGTGCAACACAGCGCAGTACGTAACTTACTTTTAAAATAGCAGCAATAACAATAGTGCCAATATGAGCTGATACTTGCACCGCCATGGAAAAGTACTCAGCAAACGGGTAGCTAATTAAAATACTTGCCGTAATACACACTAAACTCACAGCTAATGCAGTATTGGCAGCAAATAATACTGTTTCGTATAGTGAACTAAACTGTGTTTGATTATTTAAATTATTCAGCATTAGTGTGTTCATGGCGATCTCTGTAACTAACTACGTTACTTAGCTATTACACATACTGTGCCAACAAATTTATTCAATTAAATTCAACAAGTTAAATTAAAATACTTTACACTATGAGTCTTTATGACCTACTATAAATTAACTCATAAGAACACAAACAGGTCATTTTGACATGAACCAGCAATTCAACCTTACCCAAGTTGCTCTAGAGCTTGCTCAAAGTACACTGCACGAGCATAGTTTTGATCAATTACTAGCAACGGTTGAGCGGGTGATTCCTAGTGATGCAAGTGCGTTATTAGTGCTTCAGGGCGAGCAATTAAAACCACTGGCAATTAAAGGGTTAATGTCCGACAGCCTTGGCAGACGATTTAAAATAGTAGAGCACCCTCGCCTAGAAGCTATTTGCAAAAGCACACTCGCGCTACAATTTGCGCACGACTGCCCACTACCCGATCCATACGACGGATTGCTATTAGCTAAAACCGGCGACATACCGGTACATGCATGTTTAGGTTTACCCCTTTATGATAAAAACGCACTACTTGGCGTACTTACGTTTGATAGCCTTAACGCCAATGCATTTAACAGCATAAGCGCTGATACACTCAATACCTTACAAACGCTGTGTAGTGCGCACTTTAAAACAGCTTTAGAGCTTGCCCATTACAAACAGCATGCACAGCACTCAAGTGCATTAGTACAAGAACTAAATCGTGAAGCGTTAACACGGGACGGCGGTGAAATTATTGGTCAAAGTCCGCTAATGCAAACACTTAAAAACGAAATTAAACTCGTTGCAGCATCTAACTTTAGCGTGCTTATATTAGGTGAAACAGGGGTAGGAAAAGAACTTGTTGCGCGTAATATTCACTTAAATTCAGCTCGAAAAGATCAACCGCTTATTCACTTAAATTGTGCATCACTTCCTGAGAACCTTGCTGAAAGTGAATTTTTTGGTCATGCGAAAGGGGCTTTTACAGGCGCACAAAATTCGCGCCAGGGTAAATTTCAATTAGCTGATGGCGGCACGTTATTTTTAGATGAAATAGGCGAACTGCCCCTGGCCATGCAAAGTAAACTATTACGAGTGCTACAAAGTGGCGAAATACAAACGGTAGGAGAAGACACGCCAAAGTACGTAGATGTACGCGTCGTTGCTGCAACCAACAGAAACTTAAAAGAAGAAGTAGCTCAAGGTCGCTTTAGAGCCGATTTATACCATCGCCTCAGTGTCTACCCTATTACTGTGCCACCACTTAGTAAACGCGAGCACGACATAACACTCTTAGCTGGTTATTTTATTGAGCAAACAGCCCGTAAATTAGGGATAAAACAATTAAAACTAAGCCCTGAAGCGCAAGTACTGCTTAATCAGTACAACTGGCCAGGTAACGTTCGCGAGCTTGAACATGTCATTAGCCGCAGCGCCCTAAAAGCAAAACAAAGCCAATGGCAAAATCCAATAATAACCATTACAAGCGAGCACTGTGATTTAACCCCGAGTGCGCCGCAAAACTCTCTAGTAGCAAGCCAAATTACAACCAACACCTTAATCAACCAACCTTTAAAGCAAGCTGTAGAATCGTTGCAATACAACGTAATTACTGAGCAATTAAAGAAGCATAACTACAACTGGTCAGCAGCAGCAAGAGTACTTGAATTAGATAGAGCTAACTTAGTACGCTTGGCTAAACGCCTAGGCATAGAAGTAAAAAAAACACTATAATCATTTAAAACACAGCTAAAATGCTGCTAAAACTATTGATTAGCAGCTAACTTACTAAAATGTGTTTTTAACAACCCAGCAAAAGCTTGTACTTTAGCAGTGCGATGCACTAAGTGATGTGTGACTAACCATACATCGGTAGGCCAGCTTAACTCACTGTGTAATATAGGTACTAAATCAGAATATTGCGCCGCTACGTCATGCTGTAATCCGCCAATGCCTAGCCCTTTAATTATTGCACGAGTCGCTTCTGCGGTTTCAGATACTCGCAGCTTAATTTGCGATGCAGGAATATGTTCATCAGCCCATGCAAAATAAGGCACGCGGGCATTAAAACCCGCCACACCCGATACAAAATTATGTTGTTGTAAATCACTTAATAATTTAGGCATGCCGTACTTATTAATGTAACGTTTATTCGCGTATAAACCCGATGATAACTGCGCTAAATGCTGAGCAATATAATCGCCCTCATCAGGTCTTGGGCCTGCACGAACTGCAATATGTGCTTGTCCGTGATCGAGCCTTAACCTTTTTTGTTCTAAAATAACTTCTAACTGCACTTGCGGATGTAATACCTGAAATTGCTCACATACATCACCAAGTACATCCATAAAGCCACTTACCGTCGTTAGCAATAAACTCCCTCTAAGGGTGCTATCGGCTGCTGCTATATCGTTATGTAACTGCTCTAAGGAGCTATGGATAGTTTGTGCTGTTGCAAATAACTTGGTGCCAATTTCAGTAACCTTGTAACCACGAGCATGGCGATGAAAAAGGCGTGCATTTAAGTTTTTTTCAAGATTATTAATTCGCCTAAGTACTGTGCTGTGGTGCACATTAAGCTCTTCTGCTGCCGCCGTTAACGTGCCTAATCGTGCTACTTCAAACGCTACTTTAACGTCTTGCCAATCTTCAAATTTTATCGCCATTCTGCTTACCTTATACTTATGTGCATTTACGCACACAAGTGTTGCGTTTATTGGGGTTTTCTACAAGCAAAATTTTGCTACATTAGCGTTGTAAGTTTAAACACTAAAAGGTCACTAGCATGTCAGCACCAAAAATTATCGCCCTAGCAGGAAGTCTTCGACAAGAAAGCTTTAATCAAAAAATTATTAATGAGGCAGCACGTTTTGCTCTACAAACAGGTGCTGAAGTAGAAGTAATAAAACTAAACGAATTAAACATCCCACTATTTAACGAAGATATTGAAGCGCAAGGTACACCAAGCGATGTACAGCTTTTAAAAGACAAACTACGTGCAGCTGACGGTATTTTACTAGCAAGCCCAGAGTACAACGGATCTATAACTGCAGCACTTAAAAATGCGATTGATTGGGCATCGCGCACAGAGCAAGGTGCTGTTCCTGCTTTTCGCAATAAAGTAGTGGCGCTGTTTTCAGCATCACCAGGTGGACTTGGTGGGTTACGCGGTTTAAATCATGTACGTGATATATTAAGTGGTATTGGATCGTTAGTGCTTGCCGATCAACTTGCAGTACCCGCTGTACACACATTGTTTGATGAAAATGGGCAAATTAATGAACCTGTTACTGCAGAGCGAGTATCGGCGCTTGCTCATCAGTTAGTAAGCGTTGCAAGCAAGTTAAGGTAACTTGCATGCCTAAATAACTAATTACTTTGTCGCCGCGAGTTTTGCGGCGATAAAATCGGTATGCGTTACATATAAAAGCCCTGCTACTTTACGTATTACGTAGTCTTCTTGGGGATCTATTTCTCCATCGGCATACGCTAAGCGCCATAATAACTCTATTATTTCAATTCGCTGCGCCGCGCTGCAATGCTCATTAATCTGTTTTGAAAACTGAAAGTAATCTATCGAATCATCTAAGCTGCTTGCCGCGTTATTAGTAAGCTCATTAACCTCAATATCTGTTAAATTAAAATACTTTTTTAAGGTTACAGTCAGGGTTCGTTGTTCATCATGTTCAAGCTTGGTATCTGCACGCATAACTTCAATTAATAATGCAGCAACAGCTGTTTTTAAATCGTGCTCTTGCATACTTGGCTGCTGTTCATCGAATACAGCAAAAAGTTGTTTTATTTGTTTGAACATCACACTTTCCCTTTTTGGGTGTTAGACTAATACGTAAAGAAATCGACCTTATTACTCTTATTAATGGGTATAAAGTTCGCAAATTAAAGGATACATTTTATGAAAGGAATAAACGCACCACGCTTATTTATAGGCGCTACACTGGTGGCCCTTTCAAGTGCAAATACTGCACTTGCTGAAAAAGCCGAAACAGAGAAGCTCTACGACTTTGACAACAAAGTGCATTACTACCAAACCAAAATTGGCGAAGACAACTATAAAATAGAAATCCAGTCAGACGATTACAAACACTTTACCAATCAAAGTGTATTTTTATTACGCCATGCGGACCGTCTATGCCGCGGCAATACCTTTATGTTGAAAATACTTGAAGGCGTGCAAGAGTACGAGCGCTTTCCAACAAAACCACATGCTTACCAACCAGATTTAAGTGTTTTACTACAATGCGAAACTAAAGAAGATACAAACAAGGGTAAGTAGCCTTAGTCTTTATAACCCCAAGGTGCTGATGGTGGAGTAATCGGTTTAGTTAAATCAAAATCCACCTTAAACTCACGTCCTTGGCGAATTAATCGATAAGTAAATACTTCTGGGTAAATATACATTTGCCATGTATTACCTACAGACTGTGCAATGCCTTCTTTCACGAATAACTCTTTAGAGTATTGGTCTGCTGGAAACGACTGCATTTGCGCGAACCCTGCATCAAGCGTATGGCCACCATACATAGTTGATGCGTCGTCTGTTCCATCTTTATGACGATGATCGTGCTTTAAACTCAAGCCACTACCCGTTTTAGTTATGATCCACGTACGTGATGCATCGTCTCCTACATGAAACGGCACTTGTAACTCAGTCTCGCTACATTTACGTACATGCATAACCAGCTTTTTATCTGTAAATGAGCTTGGCCCTTTCGCGTTATCTACCGCTACTTCACCTTCAAAAGCTTTACCGCAATGCGCTGCAATACTATTAAAAAAGGCATCATGAGTAGGAATAGACACTAGCGGTGCAGGGCGTGCAAAAGCTGTCGATGAAGCAACTATTAAAGTTGCTGCAGTTAATAATTTCATATGTTTCTCGTTATAGTTATTTTAAAACACCTGTAATAGTACAGTTTTCTTAAGTACTTTATTAGAAGTATCTATATAAAATTTAGAACAAGACAACTAGGTAAAACTACTAAATAGCGATTAACGACTAAATATCTCAGCCTTCATTAACAATCCTACTTTTATAAATATTAATTACACACCTCAACTAGCCATTGGCCAAT
Organism: Pseudoalteromonas sp. NZS11; assembly: GCF_015864765.1. Lineage (NCBI taxonomy): Bacteria > Pseudomonadati > Pseudomonadota > Gammaproteobacteria > Alteromonadales > Pseudoalteromonadaceae > Pseudoalteromonas > Pseudoalteromonas sp. NZS11. Next base: position 89,450 of record NZ_JADYWP010000012.1, read on the forward strand.
TACTTAATCACCATTTGTGATGACTGCTTAATTGGCCCGAACGTTCAGCTTTTAGCTGTGTCACATGCTACTAATCCAGCAAAAAGGCTTAATAAGGAAAACTTTGCAGCACCTATCGCGTTAGGCAATAACATATGGGTTGGCGCAGGTGTAATTATTTTAGCGGGTGTAAGTATTGGTGAAAATAGTATTGTGGGTGCTGTGGTTACTAAAAATGTAATGCCTAATACTGTAGTAGCGGGTAATCCAGCTCGTGAAATAAGAACACTGTAGCTATCTCGATGTGATTTTAACGTTGGGAGTCGCTACGCTCGCATCAGCGAGCACTTTAACTCGTTAAATTAAGTGAATTATTCACTAAGAGACGCTCCGCTATAGAGGAATACCTGAATCACTTTGTCTACAAGCATAAAAAAGCCCGAATCGTTAGATCCGGGCTCGCTACAATGTGAAGTCGGTGCGCTACGCAGTAGAATGTCATAGTGCCCACAGCAGTGGAGAGTCACGTAGCAAATGCTACTGTATTGGCCGACTGGGATATTGAGGGTTTTGTTGTAACTTTAGCGTCGGGAGTCGCTACGCTCGCCCGACCTACGTGATGGGTGTTGATGTGAGTGTACATTAATTACGCGTATTTTACTTTTCTGCAGACGTAAAAAAGCCCGAATCGTTAGATTCGGGCTTTCTACAATTTGAAGCCTGGTAATGTCCTACTTTCACATAGCAAATGCTACACTATCATCGGCGCTGTTTCGTTTC
>NZ_JADYWP010000013.1:0-85551 GCF_015864765.1 Pseudoalteromonas sp. NZS11
TTTGCCAAATCAATTGATAATGTGCTAATTTTCATGACGGACGTTCCCTTTTAACTGAGTGAGTTCAATTACCAGTTTGGCGCATTGACGCCGTTTTGGGGAGCGTCCATCTCATCACCCATCCTAAATTTTGCTCTTTTGAAAATTTAGGACTACGTTTTAGTTAGTGCAAAAAATGAGCAGGGTGTCTTATGGCAATTGCAAGAAAGCGTCAAATAAGTTTGGTTGATACAAAATACTATCACTGTATTTCACGCTGTGTTCGTCGTGCATTTTTATGTGGAGAAGACCGTTTTACTGGTCAATCTTACGAGCATCGACGAGGGTGGGTTGAAGATAAGCTGCTTGAATTAGCAAAGGTATTTTGTATTGATGTGTGTGCTTATGCTGTTATGAGTAATCACACTCACTTAGTCCTGTATGTAGATGATAATCAAGCAAACAGACTGAATGATAAAGCGATTGTTATTCGCTGGCATAAACTGTGTAAAGGCACAGTGTTAACGCAGAAATATGTACAAGGTGAAAAGTTAAGTAAAGTTGAGCTCATCTTTTTCAACCAAACGGTTAAACAATACCGCGAACGCTTATCAAGTATCAGCTGGTTTATGCGGCTCTTAAATGAAGACATTGCGCGCAGAGCAAATAAAGAAGATAACTGCACTGGTAGGTTCTGGGAGGGCCGATTCAAATCGCAGGCATTACTAGATGAAGCAGCACTTGCGGCCTGTATGGCCTATGTTGATTTAAATCCCATTAGAGCAAAAATGGCTAACACACCAGAAGAGTCAGACCATACCAGTGTACAAAAGCGTTTAACATGCGCAGCAGAAGGTAAACAACCAAAACAGTTACTACGTTTTGCTGGTCTGCCTCGTCAGATTATGCCCAAAGGGCTGCCGTTTGAGCTTAAATCGTACCTTGAACTTGTTGAGCTAACAGGGCGAATAATACGAGAGGATAAGCGTGGGCATATTGATAATATGAACCTTCCTTTGTTAGAAAGGCTTAATATATCCCCAGAGAACTGGCTAAAACTGACTACGCAATTTACGCGCGTATTTCATGGTGCAGTAGGCAGACCCACTTCACAAGCAAGTTACTGTGAAAATTTAAAGCGTAAACGGCGATCAAATATTAGCAATTGCGAAAAGCTACTCGCATAAAACTTAAGCTACTCAGTAAAACTATTCAGTAATAAATCACAACTGCATTATGCTGTTATTTTCATGCGTGTAATTTAGCTTTAATAGGGCTAATTACTTATTTAACGGATGAAATAAAGTGACCCACTCATAAAAGATAAATTTTGAACTTGAAGAGCGAATTTTTTGGTATAGTTTTGTTTGTTCAATTAAAGTGGCTGTCTAGTTTAGTCGTGACCCACTTACTTACAGTTGATTTACCAACTCCCATAGCCTTAGCTGCATCTTCTTGCGTGTAGCCTTGGTCAACTACAAGCTGTGCGGTTTCTAATTTGATTGCCGCAGAATACGTTGCGCGTTTTAATTTCGTCATTTTTTCACCCAAATTTGTATGCTTATTAGCATAACATTTCTTTCTTAATGGGTGACCAAATTAACTATGCCACTACAGCAAGGGCGTACAACTGAGCAGAAAGCGAACCTTTCAAAGCAAATAGTAACCAAGCTGGTGGATTTGTTTCCTGATATACCGAATATAGCTATGAATATAAGCGACTTTGAAAAAGCTACTTATTGTAATAGGGCAATGCTCTAAACGTAAAACATCGGCGAATTAGCATTCTAATATACGCCGATGTTTATAACTTATTTAAGTAACTACCTTACTAAAAAGGCATTAAACCTTAATCTGCTTTACGGTTAAGACTAATTAAACATATTGCTAAAAGTAACGTTGCAATCATGCCTGAAGCACCAGCAACACCTGATGGCATAAATCCATCACGGCCAAAGATGATTAATATAGCATTGGCAAACATAGCAACCACACCTGCTAAGGCAGTAAGCCCTCCAATCGCTTTGCCACCTTTAGCGATAAAAGACAGGCCAAAAACAAGAGCTGCTAATCCCAATAATAATTTAGCTGCGTAGTAAATCATGAATGACAAATAAACCACGCCACCAATTAAAGGTTGTGCGCCTTCTACGGCACCCGCTACTTTTCCAAATGTAGAAAACAAAGTAAGGCCAATGCTTACCTGCACTATGTTAAGAATTGCGCTAAATGTTATAGCCGACCATCCTAGCTGAGAGTTTTGTGCTTGCACCATAGCAGAACCCGCAAAGGCAACAAGTAGAGTGAAAACCACGGCTTCTAGTCCCCATGCATACTGCCTTGAAAAACTAATTTCTGCACTGTAAAGGGCAGTAAAAACAGCCTGTGTTAACGCTAATACCAACAATAAAGATGCCGTAATTAGCATGGTGCGTTTATTCGTAAATTCCATTATGTACCTCTTATAATTTTATATTTAATGTTTTTAAAAGCTGTAATAGCTCTCATACTTGGGTAGAAGACAGGTAAAGCTATTTAATTATTTCACTCAAACCTACAAAAGTAATAATTAATAACAAATAGGCTCAAGCTACGGATTTTAATTAAAACTTAAATCGTCAAAGTCGCTTTGACTCAAGCCATTTATGCCTCTAAAAGCGCAGGGTCTCACACCCTCTTTGTGAATTAACTTTTAGATTACTAAGAGGGCATTTTACACGTATTCTAGCAATGGACATAAGTGACTTTGTAAAAGCCACTTATTGTAGTCAGGCAATGCTGTAAAAAGGCTTAAAACCTACTTTGTTAAGATAGAAATATAAAGTGAGACCAATCACTTAACGCTGTGATAGTTTGTTCTGTAGGGGGCGCAACATAGATTAAACCTGCAATGGCAATAATTGAAGCTAGCGTAATTAACTTATTATCAAAGTCAGCTATTTTTAAAGCGGTGCCAAAAGAGCGTTTAATTCTGACATTACTTAAATCTACACTGTAAATTTCATCCAGCAATAAATGAATTAATCCGCCTAATAAAATAAACCCACCCGTTAACCAGGCAAAGACAGCTGCTTGTGTGATTGATTGGTCATTCAGTTTCCATGTTACTTGAGTCGTTAATAACGCGCATAGCAGTATAAATAGTAAAGAGTGGCAACTACCTCTGTGTACTGTGATCCATTCAAAAATTGGTCTAATAATATATTTCATAAACCCGTACACCAATAATGGCACTACTATTAACTCAATAAAGCTAATTTCAATAATGAGCTCGGTGGTTATGTAATGCAGTACCAGTAATACAGCGCTGAGTGCAAATAAGTTAAAAATAGTATCGAGTGATGTTGAGTTATCTGAATCTATATCTGGTAATAAGCCGCCGATTGAGCCTAAAAACCATAACCAGAGTGCGCCCTTTAATTCAATATGTCCTGCAGATAATAAGGTGGCTGAGGCTAAGCCTGTGATGATTACGGCAGTATTAAGATGAGTATTGAAGTTTGCCATTGTATCTCTTGATAGGAAAATAGGGGGGCATTCTAACAATTGAAAAGTTTATTGTTCAATGTTCTTTAAAAATTGGGCTTAAATAACCTTGGCTCTGCTTATAAATCACTCTCTAGTAGCCATTTTTAGTGCTAACTGCGTTGAAAGAGCTCAATTAACCATCTTACTTTTTAAACTCGTCATAAAATGCAATTTGCCCTCGGCCTGTTTCTTTTACGTGGTAGAGCATTTTGTCACCATTGATCATTAATTCGAGTAGCTCTTCACCATCATTAGGGCCGACTGCAATACCAATGCTTGCACCCACGGTGCATGTTTTATTTTGTGAAATATAAATGTCTTGTTGTAGCTCATTTAGCAAAGCGATTGATTGATCACGCGTGGCTGCTTTGTTGTAGGTATTAACCTGCCTTGCAACTATAAACTCGTCACCGCCTAGGCGGATGCATATGTCGGTTTCTTGGTTAAAGTGCTTTTTAAATCGGTGTGCTATTTCAATAAGTACTTTATCACCGGCTTCGTGGCCGTAGGTGTCGTTAATGGGTTTAAACTTATCTAAATCAATCATCATTAGTACTAGGTGCTGATTGTGTTTAATGCACTCGCGCAGCGCTTTTTTAAGGCGTTTTTCACCGGCTCGGCGATTAAGTAGGTCAGTAAGTGGGTCGTGATCGGCTTCAAAGCGGGTTTGAAATTCGCGTTCGGCGCGCTCAGTTACATCATGTAAAATTACTTCAACTAAGTGTTCTTGTTGAACGCTTCGCTTTGTTTCACGTTGCTCTGTTAATCTAACAAATAAGCAGTGCAACCAAATGGTTTTATGGCCCACTTTGCACTCTATATCTAGAGTCGCTTGTGGTGGGTTTTTATCACAACGAATATCCGCAAGCAGGCTTTGTAATTCATCAACGTTATTTAACAGAGCAGGAAAGTGCAAGGTTGATAATTCTTCTTCGCCGGGTACGGTAAAGTAATGTTTAAACGCAGGGTTAAAGGTGGTGATAATATTTTTGTCATCTAATAAACAAATACCGGCGCTGGCTTGTTCAAAAATAAGTCTAAATTTAGCTTCTAGTTCTTGAGTTTTTTTACGAAGAGATTGCTCATTACTAATGGTTAGCTTTAACTCATGCATTAAGGCGTTTATACCTTGTGTTAGCCTGCTTATTTCGTCTCGCTTACCCTGCTTAAACTCTAGCATTGTCATGGTTTCGGGATTGGTAGGATCAATTGTTGCAAAGCTATTTGTTAAATTTTGAATAGGCTGAGTAAGCCATTTGCGTACTACTAGTGACACAAAAAAAGCGATGACGATTGATTGAATCAGCATTAAAATAAATTCTTTTATAAGTGATGACTGTGCTTGTTGTTCAATAAAGTTATCGTCGGGGTATATGGCCAGTACACCTATAAAAGTGTCTTCTATAAAGGGGTGAACTAATTTAATTAAAACAGCTTCTTTTTTCTTGTTAGTAGAGCCACTTGCAATAAATAAATCCATTTCTCCTTTTGGGTTTACTTCTCCTTCTAAGCTTGCACCTTGCACTAAGTCGTTACTTAGCAAGCCATTAATAATTTCTTGGCTTAATTCACGATCGTTTAGGTAGGCTGCTATGGCGGCTGTTTTTCCCATTGTTTGTGCTAACTGCTGCACGAGTAGGTAATTGGTGTTTTTCTTTTCTTTAAGACTCGAGTAATAAGAAAGTGTTGACGATACTAATGTGACTACAATGGCGACAATTGCGATTGATAGAGCAACGCGTACGTAGAGTGCTTGGCTAATTTTTATCAAATGTGTATACCACTTTTACTGCGTCTGTAACTTGCGATTGAGGAATATAACCAATTGCAAATTGTGATGCAGCTATTTTGTTTAATGCATCTTCAACGGATGTTGACGGTGATGGGGGCTTTGCGCGCCCTGAAAATAATAACCTTGCCCAATAAGCATTAATTTTTTGCTCATTTTTATTGACCAGTTGCAGGTAAAAATCATTTTTTAATGTTGATTGCGCCGGTAAATCAAGTGGCTTAGAGGTTTCACCATCAGGAAACGTTAAATAGCGACCCATATAAATATCAATAACTTCGCGTTTAGATAAAGCATTAATTGTATTGTTTTTATTTACCACTACTACAAATTCTGTAGATTTTGCATTAACACTAACAAGGAGCAGGCATAGCGGCAGCAACACATAAAGGAGTGAGTTACGATAGCTCATCATTGTTAAAACACCATACTAGCGTTCAAACTTAGCATATGTACTTTGTGGCCTTTGTCTACATCGGCAGGATTACTAAGACTCCATAAACCCGCGCCTTCGGGCTTTATATCAAAGCGGTCTAGTTGAGCTTTTAGCGCTAATCGCTCCGACAGTTGCCATTTTACACCTATATTAATTGAATGCTGATGAACATAAGGCACCTTAATAGCAGCTTGTGTTGCAAGTGCTAGCTGTTGTATTGGCTCTGAAATTTGATCGGGTATGCCTGGTGAAAAAACAGGTTCGTTTACTTGTATAACATCGTGACGATTTTTTGCTGCTGAAAAGCTCGTGTAAAATATTGCATTGTTTACCCTATAACCAGCGCTAATATAAGTATTGAGTACTGATGGAGCTATTATCCAATCGGATTCCGAAATACCTACTTCAGATTGAATAAGCCAATTATTATGATCGTAGGTTAGTCCAAACGCCGCGTATTCTATACTGTGGCCTTTGGTATTAAATTTGTTAGATATCGTTTGTGCTTGTGGCCATATACTTTGTGGTACTGCGTCTAGTAAGGCTAAAAACTCATCCAATGAGGTTAACTTATAGCCTCCAAAATCTGATTTAGATAAAGAGAAACGTGCGGTCCATGCATCTAGAGAATAGGTGGCACTAAAGGTGGTTAAATTATCAAAATCAATAAAAAAGTCATCATTATAGGCTTTTAACTTTGCTGTAGAGCTTCCATATGCGAGCTTTAAACGTAAAAAACCTTCATCAATGGCTTTACTGTATTCAATATCCACACCGTCGTAATTTCCTGCAATGTTTGCAAAAGAGTAGTATTCATGAGGAGGGCGGATCCACAAATAGGCGTATCCTACATAAGGATATTCGGAGAGTAAGTAAAGGTCGCTGTTTAGCCTGCCAGCACGAATAGCCCAGTGGCGCGAGGGGCGATAACGAATAAAAGCGAGTTCTAAAAAGTTATCAAGACTTTTGAAGCTATGATCTTGTACTACTACTTGAACCACAGAGTCCCAATTTTTTGAGAGTGAGATATTAGCTTGCCCACCTAAAATTGAATCACGCGTTGCTGAAAAGCCTGTATCGTTTTCGTTTAAATAATTAGATGCAAAGGCGATATCTGAATCGTCAGTGTAACTGAGTGTTAAGGATGCAAAACCACTAAATTGCACGTCTACTTCATTTGCATCGCTTTTATTAGCAGCAGAAATTACCAATATAGCTATGGCAATTGTACCTCGGAACAACATGTTAGCGCTTATTTTTATGATATGGATAATAAAAAGATAGCACATTTTTTAAAATTACCAACTTACTCAACATAAGATTTTACCAAAGGCGTTAGCATGGCAAAGCTAAAAAAATTACACTCTTTATACTTGGTTTTTAATTTACGTTAAATCGCAAATAAATACACATAACACCATCCTAAATTCCTCATAAAAGGGGTTATTAAAGTTGCTTTAATTTTTACCTCCTAAAGTAATAATTTATTAACTAAGTAACCATAATTATCTTATTTGTTAACTATTGGGATGTTATATTGTTGCAATTGTCATTTGATATAGTATAACATTCACGCCATATAATTTCCCTAAATAGAGTTTGAGTGTGACAGCACCTACCGCGATTAATAAAACACCAACAATTGCCCCTAAAACTTTTGATAAACAACTTAGCAATGCAGACGCCATCCTGAGTGATGCGATGATTGAAGTGAGTTCTTTAAATTTTAGTATTAAAAATAACGCTATTTTAAAAAACTTAAGCTTTAGTGTGGCTGCTGGTGAGGTTTATGCGCTACTTGGTGGTAATGGTGCGGGTAAATCAACCACGTTAAAAACGTTACTTGGGTTTAATAAACCAACCAAAGGCTCTGTAAAAGTAGCGGGTAAAGAGGTGAGTAAAGCGCTTGATTTTGTGCGAGGTAAAACAGCGTATTTGCCAGAGTCGGCTACGTTATATCCGCATTTAACTGCTCGTGAAAATGTTGAATATTTTTTATCACTCGCTGATATTACAAAATCGGTTGAGCAAATTAACGCGGCTTTTAATCGTGTTGCACTGCAACACGATGCGTGGGACCGCCACATGCAAACTTATTCAAAAGGCATGAGGCAAAAAACAGCAATTGCACTTGCGATACTGCGTGAAGCACCCATTTTTTTACTTGATGAGCCAACCTCTGGTCTTGATCCTGTTGCTATTGATGAATTTAATCAACTTGTACGTGAGCTTGCATTAACTGGTGCGACTATTTTAATGGTTACCCACGATGTATACGGTGCCTGCCAAGTCGCTAATCGAATTGGTTTACTTAAAAACGGTGAGCTGGTGGGAGAGTTTGATGCGCCACAAAGTGGGCGTATTGATACCGAGCAAGTACACGCTGCGTTTGGGCATCACGCTAAAAGAGGTGCTTAATGAGTATAAATAACTTTTCAAAGGTGGTGATTGTTGCCAAAGATGAGTGGCGTTATTGGCTTCGCTCAAAACTAGCAATGACCGTGCTTGCTATAGGTTTGGTGCTCACGCTTGCTTCGGTCATTGTAACGGCTATAACTATGATGGAGCTAAGCCATACTCGCCATGAGTTACAAACAACAAGCGATAAAAGCTTTGTTGATCAACCCGACCGCCATCCACACAGAATGGTGCATTACGGGCATTATGCGTTTAGAACGCCTTCGCCACTTAGCACGCTAGACCCTGGTATTGACGCTTACACAGGCAACTCTATATTTTTAGAAGGGCACAGACAAAACAGCGCAATGTTTGCAGATAGTCGCCAAGGGACTGCATTAACTAAATTAGGCAGTTTAACGCCTGCATTTATTGTGCAAACACTCGCACCTTTATTATTAATATTAATTGGCTACAGCGGTATTAGCCGAGAGCGCGAATCGCAAACGCTTTCGTATTTGTTATCGCAAGGTACATCGGGTGTAACGCTAATTGCAGGCAAAGGATTGGCGCTACTTTCTGTTGTGGGCTTAATTTTAACTCCACTTACGGTATCGGCTTTATTTACGGTTGCTGCGGGCGAAAGCTTACTGGCAGTTGTAAGTTTTGTTGTTGGCTACGCTTTATATTTAACTGTGTGGGTATTACTGATTTTACTGGCATCGAGCGTGTTTAGTAAAAACAGTGGTAGCTTTACCGCACTTGCCTTTGTGTGGATTTTACTGTGTATTGTTATGCCACGCGTAGCAAGTACCAGTGCCTCAACGGCTGTGCCATCTGCCGGTAAAATAGAAACAGACTTTGCTGTAAAAGCACAACTTAGAAAATTAGGCGACGGCCATAACGCAAACGATCCTGCCTTTATGCAATTTAAACAATCACTTCTTAAAAAGTACAACGTTAAAAGTATATATGAGCTACCCGTTAATTTTAGAGGATTAGTAGCCAGCGAATCTGAAGCAAAATTGACTAACGTACTAAACAAATTTGCCCAGCAACGTATGCAAGCTGAGCTTAAACAAACGAAGGTATCTCGTTATTTTGGTTGGGTTTCACCTATGGTGGCTATTCGGTCGTTATCGATGATAGTGGTAGGAACGAGTATTGAAACTCATCACCGCTTTTTACGTGAAACCGAACAGCTTCGTTTTGACTTTGTGCAAGGGCTTAACAAAGTTCATGTAGAAAAGCTTAGCTACCAAGACGATATGAACCGTAATGCCAGTACCGAAGCGACTAAGCAAGCTCGTGTAAGTGCACAAAATTGGCAAGTACTACAAAACTTTACTTTTAATGTAGATAACGCACAAGTGAGAGCGCAGCGAAGTATTCCTGCATTTTTACAGTTATTTATTTGGATTGCAGTGCTGTTAGGCGGTATTAAATTTGTAGGGAAGCGTTTGTTATGAGTTATGTATTTTCACAGCTAATTCGTGAATGGCGTTTTTTACTTCGCCAAAAATATTTAGTGATATTACTGGCATGTACATTTGCTGTATCGGGGTTTGCAGTTTTTAGCGGCCTTAGTGAAGTAAGCCTGCAACAACATACTATTGAGCGTTTAAAAACAGCTGACTTAATTGAATTAGCTAACGTACAAAATAAATACAGTGATGCTGGTTCGCTTGCCTATTACAGCTTTCATTTAACGTATTCAGCACCTTCAAATTTAGCGTTTGCTGCTTTAGGCGAGCGCGATATTTATCCTTGGAAACATCGGCTGAACTTACTTGCCCTAGAGGGACAAATTTACGAGAGCGATTCACAAAACGCAGAGCTAGCGCAGGCAGGTAAAATTGATTTTGTATTTGTAATTAGTGCATTAGCACCGCTGATAGTTATTTTACTATTTCATGATTTATTTGCTAATGAGCGAACAAGCGCCAGGCATGACTTATTAGTGACTACGGCTAAGTCGTACTTTGCATTATGGGGGGCACGTATAGCTGTAAGGTTAATAGCAGTAATAGTGTGTTTAATGTTGCCATTTTATGTAGGTACATTGCTTAGTCATTCGGCCCTTGCTGATGTGGGGTTTGTTACTTTTATATGTGTAATTTACATTGCGTTTTGGACTTTGCTTAGTGTGTGGTGGGGAAAAAATGCCAACAGTGCGCCGCGTGTTGCTTCAACATTAATCGGTTTTTGGGTGTTAGTTGCCTTTATTATTCCTATTTTAGGCGATTTAGTTATAAACAAAACGGTTCACTCACCAAAGGGCGGCGACATTGTGCTTACTCAAAGAGAGGCCGTTAACGATGCATGGGACTTACCAAAGAAAACCACAATGGATGCTTTTGTTACATCAAATCCACAGTGGAAAGATCACGTTGATATGCAAAGCGAGTTTGAGTGGAAATGGTATTACGCATTTCAGCAAGTTGGAGACGAAAAAGCAGGTGAACTTTCACATGCGTATCGTGATGCAGCGCATACAAAGTATCAATTAGCGGGAATTGTATCGTGGTTTTCACCACCACTATTGCTACAACGCAGTTTTACCCGATTGGCGAGCACTGATGCTTTAGCTGCATTTAGATACGAATACCGTATGCGAGGATTTCATAAAAGTTTAAGGGAGTTTTACTACCCTTGGCTCTTTATAAAGGGTAACCCACCAAAAGCGGCGCTTAAGAATATGCCTAGCTTTAAAAAAACAATGCTTAATGAAATGGATGAGCCTGAAGTTACAGGCGTTAAGCTAAAAGAAAATTTATCAGTTAACTAATTAACAAGGTTTATAATGAATACCAATAATAAAGGGCTAAAGCTAACCTATTTAAGCGCATGCTTAGTCAGTTTATTTAGCAGCCATGCTATGGCAGTTGAGCAAAACCAAAAAGATGACAACGCAAATAATAGCCCTATAGAAAGATTGGCTGTAATCGGCTCGCGCCAAGCGTATCAAGGTAAATTTAGTGCGTTAGAAACACCGCAATCAGAACTGACAATAGATTTAGAAGCCCTTGAAAACGCAGGTGCGATAGATTTAAACCAAGCACTTGATTTATCGGCATCGGTAGCGCGTCAAAATAACTTTGGTGGGCTTTGGAATAGCTTTGCACTACGTGGTTTTGTAGGCGATGAAAACTTACCAAGTAATTACCTTGTAAATGGGTTTAATGCCGGGCGTGGTTTTGGTGGCTCGCGTGATTTGTCGGGTATTGAGTCGGTTGAGGTTTTAAAAGGCCCACGCGCGGCTTTATTTGGCCGTGGAGAGCCTGGTGGTACAGTAAATTTAGTTACCAAACGCCCAACGTTTGATACAAGTGGCGAGCTCAAGCTAAGCGTAGGCAGTTTTGATACCTACCGTGCTGATGTAGATTACACAACGCCCCTTAACGACGATGTAGCAATTAGACTGGTTGGTTTTTATGAAGACGCGAAAAGCTTTCGCGATACGATAGAAACAACTAAACAAGGCTTTAGCCCATCAATAACGTGGAATATTAATGATAATAGCCAGCTAATATATGAGCTTGAATACAGCGACCAAGAGGTCCCTTTTGATAGAGGCGTATTAGCCATAGATGGCGAACTTGGTTTAATACCACAGAGCCGCTTTTTAGGTGAGCCAGGTGATGGCCCAATAGAGGCTGACGTACTTGGCCATCAATTAGAGTTTATTCATGACTTTAATGATAATTGGAGCGTATTGCTGGGCGCTAACTACCGTGATACCTCGCTTGAAGGGTTTGCTACCGAAACTGGTTTTGATGGCGTGATTGATGGCGAAGTAAATCGCTTTAGGCGCTACCGTGATTACAATGCAAAATATCAGGTATTTAGAGCCGAAGTGACAGGTAATTTAGAGGTTGCAGGGTTGGATCACCGTTTAATAATTGGGGTTGATTCTGATAAGTTCGAAAATGATCAATTTGTTCTTCGTGTACGTGGCGATCAGTATATAAATGTTTTTAATCCTGTATATGGAGCGTATGAGTTACCTACGCCAACGGCCAATACCGATAAGTTAGAAGTGCAAGAGTCGTTAGGTGTATTTATACAAGACCAAATAAGCCTAACCGATAAGCTTGATGTACGTATTGGTATACGTTTTGATGACTACCAACAAACACTCAATAATCGTTTAGCTGATACACAATCAAAACAAAATGAGTCACGTGTTAGCCCCCAGTTAGGTGTTGTGTATGAGGCGAGCGAGTTTGTATCTTTTTATGCCGCTTATGGCGAAAACTTTAGGCCTTTATCAGGCACTGATACAAATGGCGATGGGTTTGAACCAAATCAATCTACTTCAACAGAGTTAGGGGTTAAATTTACTTTAAACGATGGCGCTTTATTTGGCACTATCGCGATGTTTAAAGTAGAGCAAGACAACATGCTGGTGGTTGACGATCCCACTGCATTTACTTTTGCTGCAATAGGCGAAGCACAAAGCAAAGGCATAGAGATTGATATAAACGGTGAGCTAACGGATGATGTAAGCCTATGGTTATCGTATGCGTATGTTGATGCAACTATTGAAAACTCATTTTTTGATGCTAACTTTGGCTATACCGTTGAAGCGGGTAGTTCTTTATTAAATATTCCTAAACATCAACTTAGTTTACAGCTTGTTAAATCAGCCGAGTTATATGGCAAAGCAATTAAATTTGGCGCAGGTTTAGTTTATGTAGACTCACGAAACGGCTTTTTTGGTACCGATTTTGAGTTACCAAGCTATACAACAGCGCGTACGTTTATAGATATTGATGTAACTAAGGCAATTGGCTTGCGTGCAGAGGTAGATAACCTGTTTGATGAAACTTATTACACTAACTCATTTGCTGATGCCTGGGTTCAACCGGGCACACCCAGAAGTGTAAGGCTATCTGCAACGTATAAGTTTTAAACGTAAACTAAAACGATACTAACGAAAAGGCTGCTTAAATTAAGCAGCCTTTTTGCTTAGTTAAAAGCTTAGTTAAAAACTTAGTTAATAACTCGATTAAAATGGTGCATAGCCGTCGTTCGTCTTTTTAGGGTTAATCCAGCGCTGTTTAGCATTAATAGGAATGCGTGGTGCACCTTGTGCTGGTAATCGCCCACGTTCTCCATACAACCACAAAACAAAATTAGTTCGCTCACCACTGGTAATAGGCTTTGCTGCGTGTGCAATATTGCCACGATGTAACATGGCAGTGCCGGGCTTAAACGTAAGTGATTTAATGTCGCCTGTGTACGGGTGATAAAAGTCAACTTCTGACCCTGTAAACTCTTCACCTGGTAAGTTTAAGTTAATATTAAGCGTTACGGCCGATGCATCGGTATGTGGGCGAATTGACGAATCTGTGTTTGGCTCATAATAAATAGAAAAACCAAACGTTTGTGTATCAAACCCCGTAACCTCAGGGAACAGCATACGCGAAATAGGGCGCATATAAGTGTTTAGTATTTCGTTATAAAACGCTTGAAAGCTTGGCGCTGCTAAATAACCTTCTGATCGGCTATCAAGCATGGCACCACGGCGATTTAACACTATGCCATATGGTGGGCGCATAGGAATTTGCGAATTCCATACTTGTTCTAAATACCCGCGTATTACGGCAAGGCGCTCTGGATCAAAAAATGGAAATTGAAATACATCAGGCGCAACTTCGTGTAATAACGCTTTTACGGCCAGCTCTTTTGATGGATCTTCCCATGCTTGCTTTACTGCTTCGCGTAGGTTTTTATCAAGTAGTGTATCGTCAAGCGTAAACGTTGAGCCATCTATTGATGTTGTTTCCCATTCGCTCCAGGCGTTTGTAATTAGGTCGGTGTTACTATTCCAAAAGTGTTGTACTGCTGGTTCACGGTAAAGCATGGCTTGGCGTGTAGGTAACTCTAGAGCACGCGCTAGCTGTAATTGATTGGCAAACATTTTGTGTAACTCCAGTTGTTGAATTTGGTTTATATCAATCTAGGAGTGCAATTTATTGCATTTGATTTAGTAGATAAACAGCCTGCTTTAGGAAACAGAATATACTATTTATTGATAATGAAGGTTTGTATACTTTTTGAAGCAGAGAAAGCTAGCTTTGTAGATATATAAAAGGCTGCACAATACGCAGCCTTTTGTTGGTGTAATTTAAGTTGCTTAATAAATACTAGTGGGTTGCTCTGTCGCCCCAAATATCTTCTAGGCGGCTATCGCGACCACAACGCCAACGATAAGTGTTGTATCGGATTGGGTTGTTTTTGTAATAATCTTGGTGAAAGCTTTCCCTCCCTTTAATAGGGTAAAAGGTACTTGCGTTTAGTATAGGTGTAACCACAGTTTGATTAGGAAACTCGGCTACAACAGCTGCTTTTGTTTTTTCAGCTAATTTACGTTGTTCGTCGTTTTCAACAAATATAGCGCTTAAGTAACTAGGGCCTTTATCGCAAAACTGGCCTTTGGCATCAAAAGGATCAATATTTACCCAGTAATGATCAAGTATACCTTGATAGCTTACTATGGCTGGGTCGTAAGTAATTTCTACCGCCTCGTAATGGCCTTTATGATTACCATTGTATGTCGGGTTTTTAAGTTTGCCGCCAGTAAAGCCCGATATTACATCGGTTACGCCTTCTAGCTTTTCAAAGTCACTTTCCATACACCAAAAACAACCTCCAGCTAAAACGGCTTTTTCGGTTTTAGCTGCATGAGTAAATGTGCTAAACAATATTGCGGCAGATGTTAATGCGAGTGCGAGTGATTTTTTCATAAAATTATCCACCTGAAGTGTGAGTTTAAATACTTATGAAGTTAGACCCGCTAAATGCTAATACTATTTCATTGTAGAGGCATAGTTTTAGCTGGCTAACTTATATATGGTGCAAACCAATGTGCTTAAGATGTTTTATAAACGTAAAGCTGGTATTTAGATCACTTTTTAGTTAGTAGCATTGTTTAATTAGTTTAGCCAAATAAGCGTTATTTAATGGGGTATTGAATTATGCTGGCTTGTTCATTAAAGTGACAACATTCGAGATATAAATTAGCAGGTGATAAATGAACCAGTTAACTGAAAAATCAATAAACTGCCCTTATTGTGGAGAAAGTATAGAAGTATTACTTGATGCAGCAGATATTGATGAGCAATACATAGAAGACTGCCAAGTATGCTGTAAGCCTATTTCGTTTGTAGTATTTGAAGATGAGGACGAGTTAAACGTTAATGTTTACAGTGAAGACGAAGCATTTTAACTCGTTAATTAGATATTAGGCTGCAAAATTGCAGCCTTTTTATTGTGTATGTGTTTGGTTAGCTATTTTGCTCACGCGCTAATTGGTTAGGAAGAAGTTCTTCTACTATTTCGCGTGCTGGAAGTGTATAGCGTGTGCCGTCAAACATTACTGAGGTAAACTCGTTAATATTAGTAATGCCTGTTAAGGTCCAGCCTTCGCCGCGCTTTGGGCAATATACTGTGGTAGTGGGTTGTATTACTTGAAAATCGTCACTCATTACGTTCTCTTACTCTTTTTGCTTTAAAGATAATGCTTGTTAATGGGGTATGGTAAGTTAATAATGCCTGCCCATAAAGAGCTAATTTAACTAACCACTTAAATAAAATGTTTAATACCACAAAGCTTGAACGCGTTACGCTGCGTTTAA
The DNA here is from genome assembly GCF_015864765.1 of Pseudoalteromonas sp. NZS11. NCBI lineage: Bacteria > Pseudomonadati > Pseudomonadota > Gammaproteobacteria > Alteromonadales > Pseudoalteromonadaceae > Pseudoalteromonas > Pseudoalteromonas sp. NZS11. Next base: position 15,773 of record NZ_JADYWP010000013.1, read on the forward strand.
TTACCCACAAACACGCTGCGTGTTTATTTAATATTTTAAACCACCCGCATGTGTCAGAATTTAACGACTACGAAACACCGCTCAGCAAAACACAAATCAAACAATTAATACAAGATGATATTAGTGCCTACTACGAAGGCGAAGTGATTAGAGTTGCAATTGAACATAATATATCTGGAAAGTTAATGGGTACTTGTGGGCTTTATAATTTAACGCCGTGTAAAAGTAGTGCGTTTATAGGATTTGAGCTGCACCCCGACTTTTGGGATAAAGGCGTAATGCTTGAAGTAGTCACCGGTTTTATTGAAACGCTACTTAAGGAAATTGCGCTTAAACATTTATCGGCTGAGGTGAGTGCACACAATGCACGTTCCCATAATTTACTTATTAAGTTAGGTTTTAGCTTAAGAGAAAATTCTATTTGGCATAAATCACTTTAACGAAAGACGGCAATTATAAGTGCTTATCTTTTTTCAATCCTGAAAGGTCAACGCCTCCAAGTGTAAATAAAATACAAAAAATAACGGCTTTCTATTATAGTTAAGCGTAAGCAAATGAATTTGTTACCCGTGTTTTATTAAATATTTACGCTTAACAAGGATTTTATATGCTAGAAAAACTATCTCAAGATGCGCTTGTTATTTGGGCAACCATTGACCCCATAGGCACTATGGCGCTGTTTGCTGCGCTTACTTCTCATTTAACAGATCAACAACGTCGTAAAACAGCCTTTAAAACGGTCCTCTATGCTGGTTGCGTACTATTGGGTTCTATATTGATTGGGCAGCTAATACTTAATGCGATGGGAATTAGGTTGGTGTCGTTTCAGTTAGGAGGCGGAATTATATTGTTTTTGTTTGGCCTGCAAATGATATTTGGAAATGATTCTAACAAAGCTAAACAAGACCCCGATCACGATATAGCAGTGTTTCCGCTAGCTATACCAGCAACTGCGACCCCTGGTGCTATTTTGGCGGTGATACTACTTACCGATAACCACATACACCCAATTACCACACAAATAGGCACAGCGCTTGTTACACTTGGTGTGTTGGGTATTACATTAATACTGTTGCTGCTTTCGGGTAAAATAATTAAGCTTATTGGTACTGGCGGCGCGTCTATTTTAACGCGTGTGATGGGGATGATTTTAGCCGCGTTTTCGGTTGAGCTTATTATGACCGCGCTTGAAATAAAACAATGGGTTAAGCTCGATTAAATAACTCTTAAACATTTGAAGGAATGCCGCATGGCAATAAAAATAACAAAACACTATTTTATTAATTTAAGTTTAGCCGTAGTCATTTTTGCTATCGGTATTTTAGCCATACGCTATTACAACCATTATGTATCGGCCTATACAGACGTAACAATTAACTCAAGCGTGCTTAATGAGTCGCGCAAAGTGTTTATAAGATTACCCGCTAATTACAATCCTAAAAAAGCGTATTCGTTAATTATTAAAACCGATGGTAACTTTAATTTAGATACATGGGACAAAGCACTTACAAAACAAGCTAAGAGCGAAAAAGGGGATAAGGCTATATTGGTGTCTATTCCTAATTTGTTTTTTACAGATACACGTAATCGCGATTTAGTGCCTCCTTATGCTCGCCAAGATGTAAATACACAAGCGCGCCCAGAGGGCGAAACACTTATAGAGCCTAATGGTGAAGCCGACAAGTTTTTAGCGTTTATTGAAACTGAGTTATTCCCGTATTTATCGGCAAAATATAAGCTTAGTAATAACCGTGTATTAAGTGGTTTTTCGGCAGGTGGTAGCTTTGTACTTTATACACTGCATACAAGGCCTGAACTGTTTAATGGCTACTTTGCATTTAGCCCAGCGGCTTGGTATGACGACATGACTGTGGTTAATAATGTAGAAGCGTTTTTAACTACTCAAGCTAACAAAGTTAAGGCGCCTACTTATTTATATCTTTCGGTGGGTGGAGCAGAGCATCCGTTAATGTTAAAAGCGTTTAATAATTTAGAGTCTGCTTTAAAAGCAAACCCTAATAATAACCTTGCGTGGCAAAGCGCTATAAACGAAGGTGCTGAGCATTCAGATAATCCACCACTTAGTGTATCAAAGGCATTAGCTGGTTATAGTGCGTTTATTAAAAAATAGGTTAGATAGGTTTTAGCGGTAACTGTATGTATGCACAGTTACCGCTGTTTTATCTATTTAAGATAACGAATCAGTTTTATAGTACTTTACTTAGTTTAATACTATTAACGACTTACAAAGGGTAGTTGGTTTAAATTATTTTTGACAGCAAATACACGCAGCGTGACTATTGAGTTAGAATGCAGTCAGTACCTATGAGCATATATCACACCTATTTGTTACTGCTTTTAATCATCCTTACGCCTTTGTGATCAGCAATAATCAGTGTAAGTACTTTGCAATTTCAATATAGTTTCACCATCTTTTACTCTCTTAATGCAGTTAATATAGATTAGCTGGTGGCTTTATAGTAAAAGAACACATCATACTAAATCATATTATAATGCTAAACTTAGCAATAGAGTTAAATTAGAAAGAAGTAATCAGGAAGATAGTGCAAATAATAAAGCGGGAGGTTTAGGTAAAAAAGAGCATTTATAAAAATGCTCTTTTGTAAGTTATTACTACTTTGCTTTGATCGGTTTAAAAAACAATACCAGTGCGATTATAAATGCTGAAACGCCACAAATTATAAATACGTTTTTCTCACCACCAGGTATGTACTGCATAAATGAGGTAAAAAACTGACCCGAGAATACAGCCATCGTAAAGTACGATAAGTTACGGCCGCGTACTTTCACATCACTGAGCTCTACCGTCATATGGTTTAAAAGCGGAATACTAAAACCAAATCCTATACCTATTAATATTGCGCCTAAAATTAAAAGTAGGGTGCTTACTTGTGTAAAACAAATATACGATAAACTAAACGCTAAAAAGGCAAATGCCAAAACCTTGGGCTCACCAAGCTTCTTTGTTATTTTAGGCATAAAGCCTGCGGTAACTACAGCCACTAAAGATATAAATGCGAGTAGTTGGCCTATTTGTGACTCATTAAAGTTTTCCTCGTTCATTGTAATGGGCAGTAACACAGTAGACGTAAAAAATATGGTCATCGCGAGTGTTGAAATTACATAAACGCTTTTTAACGAGAGACCATTGTTAGCTTTGTGGTATAGATGTTCTGACACTTCATCGTTATTATTAGCCAGTGAGTTTTTACTTGGCACAAATAATAAAAGCATGGCCAAAAATACCCACGCTATTAAATAAAGTGAAAATGGCAGTGCCCAAAATTGCGACGCTAATAATCCGCCTAAAAATAAAAATATAACACCGCCTAACTCTATCGCCATGCCTTGTTTTGCAATCATGCCAAGGCGTGCTTCGCCTGTGTACCACGCAGAAATTAAAACCGTACAACTTGCCATTACCACAGCAGTTATACCGCCGAGTAAAAATCGATTAGCAAATACAAGCGTTGGGCCTTTTAAAAAGTAAGCGCTGGCACCTGCAACCCCATATAAAAATAACCCAATTACTAAAAGTTTATAAGCTCCGTATTTATCAATTAATTTTCCTGCTAAGGGCGCAAACACCACAGCGCCTAACGATGGCAACGTAATTAAAAGTACGGTGTTATCGGTTATACCTAATCCTTGTGAAATACTTACTAAACCTGGCGCAAGTAGGGTTCCCACCATAATAGTTAAGCTGGCAATACACAGTAATGTAAAGCTACCCGCTGTTTTCAATGTATTCATTTTTACTCCTTAAGTTTTAAGCGATTACTTTTTAGCAAATGAATTAAAAATGCCACTTAGCAAAATAAATATAATGCTTACAGCAACAACGCCAGGCCATTGATAAAGTGCAAATGCCTTAACACCAACCATTGAGCCAACAGCGCCTCCAATGTAATAACCCAGCATGTAAATTCCATTTATGCGACTTTGCGCAGTGGGTTCAATACTAAAAACACGCACTTGGTTAGCCACTTGCGCACTAAATATGGCAAAGTCGATTAAAATAATACCAATAACCAACGACGCTAAACTGCCATTAAACAAACCTGTAATAGCAAAGCCGATTGCCGCAAGCGTAAGTGCAATCATAATTAGAGCTTTAGACCCTAGTTTGCTGACCCATTTACCCGATGACTTAGCGCCTATTACGCCAGCCAATGCTATTACACCAAATAAACCAGCTTGTTGAGCGTTGTAGTTAAATGGCTCATCACTAACATAAATTGCAAGTGTTGCCCAAAGCACATTAAATGATGCAAACCAAAATGCGCCCGAAAGTGTAAAATGCTGCAGTGATTTATGTTTAATAAACAACGCCAACGTACTTTTAATGAGAAGCCAATAACGCAAATTAGTGTGTGGCTTATTGCTAGGTAAAAACACGCGCAGTAATATACCAAATAATGCTGCGAGTACTGCCGACATTAAAAATACACTTCGCCAACCAAATTGCTCACCTACAAACCCACTTAATGTTCTTGAAAGTAATATACCGATAGTTAAGCCCATCATTAATGTGCCTAACGTGGCACCTTTTTGCTCGCTCGATACAAGCGATGCTGCAAAGGGTATTAATTGCTGAGTTATTATTGGCGCTTACACCAATTAAAAATACCGATATAAGTAATAAAGGTAAGTTAGGTGCAAGCATTGCTGCACTACAAGCCAATACTAATAAGCACGACAAAATAGTAATTAAATGCCTGCGAGCAATCGAGTCGCCCAAAGGAGAAATAAATAATAACGCAAACGCGTAACCAATTTGTGTTAGCGCGGGAATACTCCCAAGCTGCGAATCAGTTAAATTAAATTCGTTCGCTATAAGCGGTAAAATAGGCTGGTTGTAGTATAAGTTTGCTGCTGTTGCGGCAATTGCAGTGGTCATTAGTAATAAAATAAATCTACTTAATGACTGATTTTGTTTGGGTTTGGTCATGGTTGTCTAGTGTTGTTAACTCATATAGCTATGGTATGAGTACTTTAGCTATAACAAAAATGATATTATTTTATAGAATCTATACAAATAATGTATTAAAGGTGCGTAATGGATATTAAAACATTAAAAAGTTTTGTCAGCGTGGCTAAGCATCAGAGTTTTTCAGAAGCGGCCAAAGAGCTACACACCGTGCAACCTGCAATAAGTAGGCATATTGCACAGCTCGAAAGCGAACTTGATGTTGTGCTGTTTATAAGAAACTCACGTGATGTTGCAATAACTCAAGCGGGTGAGCAGCTATTAAAAGATGCACGCGCTATTTTGGCTCTAGCTGACAAAGCTAAAACTCAGGTTAAACGTGCCCAAAACGGGCAGATAGGTACACTTAATATTGCGCACTTAAGCTCGGCATGTTTAACCTTTATGGCAGCACTGGTTCGTGAATATAAACAGCAATACCCAAGCGTGCACGTTACATTGTTTGAAATGACTGCAACTGAGCAAATACATGCGTTTAAAAACGATTTAATTGATGTGGGTTTTTCACGGCCTTTACCTGATTCAATTAATGATGAATTTGTAAGTCATACTATTTATGTAGATTCATTGGTGGCCATCGTTAATCAAAACCATGCGCTGGCAAATTATAAAAATATTGATTTAGCTAAACTAAAAAATGAATCCTTTATTATTTTTAATAGAGAGGAAGCACTTGGTCTTTTTGATGAAACCATTTTGCAATGCAAACAAGCTCATTTTTCACCGAACATTATTAGCCAACCTAGGCATATGCAAACATTAGTTACTGAAGTGGCTGCTGGCCTTGGTGTGGCAATTGCGCCTTATTGCGTACGTAAATTATATAGTGAAGGGTGCTATTTTATAAAACTGAGCGACGTACTCACGCAAATCCCGGTGCTATTACAAATTAAAAAAGCAGATACCAACGCGGCTGTTAATGCATTTGTTGAAATAGCCTTAAATGCAAAACCAAGTATTCAAAAAAGTATGGCGGAATAAAAAAAGCCCAGTTAAAAAAGTTAAAAGGGCTAAAAGGGTTGTGCTTAGGGAAGTTGTAGTCGTTTTTAACTTATATTTAGAGCTTATATTTAGAACTTATATCTAAAACCAAATGCTATACCGTCGTCTTCCGACTGCTCCATTTGTGCTTGTTGATCGTCGTTATCACTTTCAAAGTCACTAAAGTCCTTACGTGCTTCTATGTAGGCAATAGTGGCTTCGTCAATTAAGTAATGTAGGCCAATAACAGCAAACTGACGCTTAAATACATCGTCAGGATCGGCGTTAAAGTTTGGCTGAATTACGTAATCATCGCCGGCATCAAACACGTTGTAGGCAATAAAAGGGCGAAAATCGTTATCAAAGCGGTAAGATGCAAATGTTTCTATACCTATTGCGTCTTTAATTAAGCGACCAATATTATCTGTGTCGTGGTTTTTGTTTTTATTTATGTTGGCAGCAACGTATAGGCCTGGCTTATCAATGTTGCCCCACATAATGCCTGCACCGTAAATTAAATCTTCAACATTGCGAGTAGAACCATCGCCAAACGTTAAATCAAACTCGCCACGGTTAATGCCCGCTGTAAGCGTGAGCATATCTGTAGGGGTATATGTTACAGATGCACCAAATGTGTAGTTAAATTCAACTTCTTGGGCTGCACTATCGCCAGAGTTCCAAAGCGTTTCGCATTCTTCTTCTGAAATATCGCTTACGTCACAGGTATAAAATTCGCTGTTTTTAAGCTGCGCTTGTACTGCAAAACTAAAATCGTTATAGCTATTGCGGTACTGCACTAACTTATCACCACGGCCAGTGCCATTTACAGCGCCATCGTCTTTGTTATAGGTGTAAACGCCTGCTGCATTACCATCCCATACAAAGCTATTATTTGTTCCATAAACTACGTCGTACCATGCACCCCATTGTTTACCAATGGTAAGTTGACCGTACTTTTCGTGTGAAAGGCCTGCGTAACCTAAACGGTTATACAAAAATTCGTCCTGAATTGACTCAAAACGATTGTTATAAATAATATCGCTACTACCAACAGGGTTTACACCCCATTCTACAAGAGCAAGAGCAGTCCAATCTTTCTTTAGCTCTCTAGTAAAGCCAAAGTTAATGCGCGAAGTACCGTTAACAACTTCGGTTTCGTTTTGTGTGTTAATTACACGCACATCAAGATACCCACCTACTTCTAGAGTGTTTTTGTCATCTTTGTATAACTCTACCGCTGAAATAGCGGGTGCGAATACAATACTTGCGCTAATCAGTGTCGCTAATTTTTTGCTCATCTTGTGTGTTGCCCTGTGTAAATTTTTAGTGTTTTTACGTAGGTAAAAATTCAGATTTGAAGACTAACAAAGCAATAAAGAGCTCAAAAGTGAAAAATACTCAACAAAATTGACAGGCAAATTCTATTGATATTCACTGGAGGTTAATTTTGTTTTTCAGGTGTTGCTGAGGTTTGTTTTTTTAGTTGTTTTGTAGGTAAAAAGGATTGGTAATAAGTGGTGTGTTAAAATTCTAATTTGAATTAATTTCATCTTGGTTAAAAAATAGCGACTAGTGCAAAAGCTCTAAAAGTGCTTTATTTTCATAAATATAACTTTTTATTATTATAGGTTGTACAAAAATGAGTTAAGTAAACACACAAACACGTTAAAAGTGTTTTTACTCTAGGGTCTGTTGATCTTTGCGGATTAAAATTTATTCAAACTAGGGGCTATTTAATCGCGGCGCGAGGTTTGTAACCTAGTGGGCTAAGTAAAAACCGAGCAACAAAGAGTAAATAGCCCCTAGGAAGACCCCTTTGGGCAGCGCCTGTTTGGTATTAATGCTACGTTATCGCCAATTTATGGGGAATAACCACACTACATAGACTCTGCCTTGCCTTAATACCAAACAGACTGCTGAAAATTCAACCTTAAAAGATCAACAGACCCTAATATATACCAAATTCTAAACGCTCATATCGGTTTATTATGAATGTATTTATGAATTTTAATTTATCTAAGTTGAATAACAATTTGCAAAAACACTAAATCTAATTTGTTATTTTAATTACGAGTAGCTCAGTGATAATAATTACCTTAAACGACGAGGTTTGCCTTTAAACTTTCATAGAAAAACAGGCCATTTTGGTTTAAACTGCGCGCAATTTAAATACATCATTACTCCTTTGGAGGGTAGCGCTATTATTAGTACAGCTAATGTCACCATGCAATTTGGTGCTAAACCATTATTTGAAAATATCTCAGCAAAATTTGGCGACGGAAACCGTTACGGTTTAATCGGTGCAAATGGTTGTGGTAAATCAACATTTATGAAGATTCTAAGTGGTGAGCTCGAAGCGTCTTCAGGTAATGTAAGTACTGATCCAAATGAACGTGTTGCTAAACTAAACCAAGACCAGTTTGCCTACGAAGAATACTCAGTAATTGATACTGTGATCATGGGTCACAAAGAGCTGTGGAAAATAAAACAAGAACGCGACCGCATTTACTCTTTACCAGAAATGAGTGAAGACGACGGTATGAAAGTAGCCGATCTTGAAACTGAGTTTGCTGAAATGGATGGTTACTCTGCTGAATCTAAAGCAGGCGAGCTTCTATTAGGCGTAGGTATTGGCACAGACCAACACTTTGGCCCAATGTCAGAAATTGCACCTGGTTTTAAACTACGTGTGCTACTTGCACAGGTGTTGTTTTCAGACCCAGATATAATGCTACTTGATGAGCCTACCAATAACTTGGATATTTACACCATCAAGTGGTTAGAAGACGTGTTAAACCAACGCGACTGTACCATGATAATCATCTCGCATGACCGTCACTTTTTAAACTCTGTGTGTACTCACATGGCCGACATTGACTACGGTGAGCTACGTATTTACTCTGGTAACTACGACGAATACATGTTTGCAGCAACGCAAGCACGTGAGCAACTACTTAGCGAAAACGCGAAAAAGAAAAACCAAATTGCTGAACTTCAACAGTTTGTATCACGTTTCTCTGCTAACGCATCTAAAGCTAAGCAGGCAACATCGCGCGCTAAACGTATCGACAAAATTCAGTTAGACGAAGTTAAAGCGTCTTCACGCCAAACGCCGTTTATTCGCTTCGACCAAGAAAAGCAGTTATTCAGAAACGCGCTTGAAATGAATAACTTAACGCAAGGCTTTGATGACAACACGTTGTTTTCTGGACTTGAAGGTTTAGTAGAAGTTGGCGAACGTATTGCTATTATTGGTGAAAATGGTGTTGGTAAAACAACATTACTTAATACATTAGCAGGGCGCTTAGCTCCTAAAGCCGGTGAGTTTAAGTTCTCAGAAAATGCAAATATTGGTTACTACGCGCAAGATCACGCAGATGAGTTTGCAACCGACATGAACTTGTTTCAGTGGATGGAGCAATGGCAACAAGAAGGCGACGACGAGCAAGTGGTTCGTAGCTTCTTAGGTCGTATGTTGTTCTCTCAAAACGATATTAAAAAGTCAGTTAAAGTAATTTCAGGTGGTGAGCAAGGCCGCATGCTGTTTGGTAAAATTATGATGCATAAACCAAACATACTGCTAATGGATGAGCCAACCAACCACATGGATATGGAATCTATTGAAGCGCTTAACTTAGCACTTGAAGCCTACGAAGGTACATTAATGTTTGTATCGCACGATCGTCAATTTGTATCATCGGTAGCTACCCGAATTTGGGAAGTTAAAGATGGTAAAATCATTGACTTTAGAGGCAACTACGCAGAATACCTAGCGAGTAAAGAAGCTTAATTAGCTATTTACACGTTAACCCTAAAAAGCCATGTTTAAACATGGCTTTTTTTGTTTTTGTGGCTTTGTATTAGTCGCAATTAATATGGCTTTGGGTATAATACCCGGCTTAAACAGGACATAAGTCCGCTATTTTAAAAATACATTACTGAGGAGTATTTATGACTGTTGGCATTATTATGGGTTCTAAATCAGATTGGCCAACCATGGAACATGCAGCACTTATGCTTGAGCATTTTGGCATTAAGTACGAAACTAAAGTCGTGTCTGCACACCGCACTCCTCAATTACTTGCTGATTACGCAAGTTCAGCCGCAGAACGCGGTATTAAAGTTATTATTGCTGGCGCTGGCGGCGCGGCTCATTTACCAGGTATGGCTGCTGCTTTTACATCGCTTCCTGTACTGGGCGTGCCTGTAAAATCAAAAGCATTAAATGGTGTTGATTCACTTTTATCTATTTGCCAAATGCCTAAAGGCGTTGCAGTGGGCACACTTGCAATTGGTGAGCCGGGCGCAGCAAACGCAGGTTTACTAGCCGCACAAATTTTAGGGTGTCAAAATCCAGAAATTTTTGCAAAAATTGAAGCGTTTCGTAAAGCTCAAACCGACACTATATTAGCTAATCCAAACCCTGCAGAGTAATAATGAATATTTTAATATTAGGTGCAGGGCAACTTGCACGTATGATGAGCCTTGCAGGCGCGCCGCTTAATTTAAACGTGGTTGCATACGATGTAGGCAGCAAGCAAATTAAGCATCCGCTAACTGGTGAGTTTTATAGCACGTCACTTGAGCAAGCAATATTAAACGCTGATGCAATTACTGCAGAGTTTGAGCACATTCCTGATGACGTACTAACACTTTGCTGTAACAGCAATAAGTTTTACCCAGGGAAAGCCGCTATTAAAGCCGGTGGCGATCGCTCGCTTGAAAAAGCATTGCTTGATAAAACAAACGTATCTTGTGCGCCATATCAATTAATTACTGAAAAAGCGCATCTTGAACACGCAGTTAAAACCCTAGGTAAGCCACTTGTTATTAAAACATGCCAAGCGGGTTATGACGGGAAAGGCCAATGGCGTTTAAAATCAGATAATCAAATAGACGAAATTTGGTCACAAATGGCTGACTTTATTGCATCAGGTACGCAGCTTTCGCCGCATACAATTATTGCTGAAAAAATGATCCCGTTTGATCGTGAAGTATCTATTATTGGTGCGCGCGATAAACACGGTAATGTTGCTATTTATCCGCTAACAGAAAACGAGCACACTAATGGTGTATTAACGCTTTCTATTGCCGGTAAAAATAATCAAAGTGTTGAAACTCAAGCAAACGATGCATTTACAAAAATAGCAAACGAGCTTAACTACGTTGGCGTGTTAGCTATTGAGTTTTTTGATGTACAAGGTACGTTACTTGTTAACGAAATTGCGCCGCGTGTACACAACTCAGGCCACTGGACGCAACAAGGCTGCCATTGCTCACAGTTTGAAAACCACATGCGTGCTGTTGCAGGTTTACCGCTTGGTAATACAGAGCTTAAACACATTACCGCGATGATAAACGTACTAGGCCAACCTAGTATTCCAGCTGACGTACTAAAATACGCAGATGTAACTAGCCACTGGTACGGTAAAACTGCAAAACCAGGTCGTAAAATGGGCCATATAAACGTATCGGCCAGCAGCATGAATGACCTAGCAGATAAATTAGGTGAGCTTACTGAATATTTACCTGAGCAAGACTACCCAGGTATTTTAAAAGCGGCAGCAAATTTAATACTAAGCCAATAATTTCTAGTTATAGAATTAATTTTTTAATACCGGCTTGAGCCGGTATTTTTTTGTCATAAAAAAAGCTTTTGAATATGTAATACTGTTAAAGTCTAATTTTAAATTTGTGAAGTAAAACAATGAAACTAAAAACAATATATGGCGCGCTAGCCATTGCTACATTATTTAGCTTAAATGCATTTGCATCAGGCTCTCTTCGTGTTGCTACTTTTAATGTAAGTATGGATGCGACAAATCACACGCCTAAAGGCGAGCAAGTTAAAAGTGATGCTTTAGTTAATGCACTTAAAGCAAACCACCAGCAAATTAAGAACATAGCGGAAATTATTCAACGAGTTCGCCCTGATATTATTTTACTTAACGAATTTGATTACATCCCAAAAGAGCAGGGCATTGAATACTTTAATGAGCACTTTTTAAATATAGGTCAGCAAAAACAAGACGCTATTAACTATCCTTACTCTTACATTGCTCCGGTAAATACTGGGCTTGCCACCGAGTTTGATTTAGATAACGATGGCAAAAAAAATGGTGTTATGGGCGATGCACAAGGCTTCGGCTTTTTTGAAGGCCATTACGGTATGGCTATTTTGTCAAAATACCCAATCGATTTTGATAAAGTAAGAACCCTTCAAACCTTTAAATATAAAGACATGCCAAATGCACTAATGCCAGTGATGCCTAAAACAGGTGAAAACTGGTATAACGCACAAGAATGGCAAGCGCTTAGACTCAGCTCTAAATCGTTTTGGGATTTACCTATTAACGTAAATGATAAAACCATTCATGTTATTGCATCTCACCCAACACCCCCTGTATTTGACGGTGAAGAGGATAGAAACGGCAAGCGTAACCATGATGAAGTAAGGCTAATTGCCGATTACGTTTCAAACGCTAAGTATATTTACGATGATAAAGGCGAAAAAGGCGGTTTAAAAACTTACTCTCATTTTGTTATCTTAGGGGATTTAAATGCCGCCCCTGAGGGTGATAAAGCCCGTACAAACACCACAGATCAACTACTTAAAAATCCACTTATTAACGCTCAATTTGTTCCAAAAAGTGAAGGCGCTAAAGAGCAGTATGACGTGCCTTATGCACAAAATTACAGTGCTAATTGGCAAGCGCGTGTTGATTACGTACTACCGTCAAACTATGGCTTAAAAATTAAGGACGGTGGTGTATTTTGGCCTACTAAAACTAGTAGTGAATATCGTTTAATTAAAGATAGAAACGCATCGAGCGATCACCGCATGGTGTGGCTTGATTTAATCGTTGAATAACGTCCACTAATAAAGGGGGCGTTAGTAAACTGAGCTTTACCCTGTTTAATGGCTATTTATCTTAAAAAATTGCAATAACTTGAGTGCTTCTGCTTAAATACGGCTCAATTATAATAACCGTATAGAAGCACTATGATTTTTAATCTTTCTTCATCTAAAACGTTAGTGGCCTTAGCTGTTGCCTCAAGTGTCATGCTTGCAGGTTGTAGCGCGACCGCTAACACCTCTTCAACACAGCAAAGTGCATTACCAGCAACTAAAATTGCTGCGGTTGTAAACACGCCAGCAGATATCGGCTCACAAAAAATAACGCTAGAACAAGCAATGGCCGATCCGGATTGGATGGGTAATCAGCCAGAGGGTGCTTACTGGGCGAGCGATTCGTCTACTATTATTTATGCTCAAAAAGAGCAGGGTAATACACTACGCGATTTATTTAGCCAATCGGTTACTAGCCAAACAGCAGAGCAAGTAGCTCTTAATAAACTTCATACTGTGGGTTCAAATAAAGCCGTTTATTCTAAAAATAAAACAATGGCGGCCTACACATTTAAAGGCAATGTATTTGTTAAAAACCTAAAAACCGGCGAACTTAAACAAATTACAGCTACATCAGCGGGCGAGTCAAAGCCACAATTTTTAAATAATGGCGATTTAGTTTACCGCCAAGGCAATGTATTTTTTAAAGTTGATTTAAAAACAGGCTTAACGAGCGAGCTTGCTAACTTAAAACTTGCTGATGAGCCAAAAGGGATTGAAGAGCCAAGCACGTATATTGCTAAAGAGCAGCATAAATTGATTAAGTTTGTGGCGCTTCAACAAAAAAATAAAAAAGTTAAGCAAGCACGTAATGAGCAAATTAATGAACAAAACGATTCAATTGCTAACACAGCTTACTACTTAGGTGACGGTAATAAAGTTGCAGAAGCACAGCTTTCGCCAAATGGTGATGCGCTGTTAGTCGTTGTACAAAAGCAAACAGATTGGCGTGGTGATGGCGATATTATGCCTAACTACATTACAAATGACGCCACTATAGAACCTAAAAAAGCACGCCGCCGTGTAGCCGATGCTAAAGAAGAAACCTCAAAGCTTGTGTACATCAATTTAACTAACAAAGAGCAAACATCACTTAGCTTTAATACCTTACCGGGCTTTGATGAAGATGTTTTAGCCGCAGTTAAAAAAGAAAACTATGCACGTGATGGTAAAACATATAAGTCTAAAAAGGCGCCTCGTGGCATTAACCTTATTATGGACTGGGGTTTTGAGCAAAGCCCAATAGTATGGAACGATGACGGCTCGCAAGTAGCTGTCATGCTCGAAGCATGGGACAACAAAGACCGCTGGCTTGCTACCGTTGATTTTAAAAGCAACAAACTTGTGTCGCAACATCGCCTTCATGACGATGCATGGATTGCTTATGCGTTTAACGACTTTGGCTGGTTACATAACTCGAACACGCTTTATTACCTATCGGAAGAGTCGGGTTACAGCCAGCTTTATAAAAAACCAATTAACGGCAAAGCAACTGCGCTAACACAAGGCCAATTTGAGGTTTCTAATTTAACGCTTACCAGCGATGACAGCGCAATTTATTATAAAGCGAATGTTGAGCACCCAGGTCTGTACGAAATTTACCGTGTTAACCCACAAACAGGTAATAGCGAGCAAGTTACTGACTTAAATGGCATGACCGATTACACGTTAAGCCCAGATGAAACTAAGTTACTCCTTAAGCACTCTACAATTACCATGCCTAATGAGCTTTATGTAGCTGATGCTCAAGCCAATACAAAAGCAACGCGATTAACCCATACTGTGTCGGATGAGTTTTTAGCTAAAAAGCTAACTGCACCTAAAATTGTTGCTGTGCCATCGAGCCAAACTGATCAACCTATATACGCAAAAGTGTATTACCCAGCTGATTACGTAGAAGGTGAAGTAGGTAAAAACCGCAAAGCGGTTATTTTTAATCACGGCGCGGGTTACTTACAAAACTCACATATGGGATTTTCGGTTTATTTTCGTGAATTTATGTTCCATTCACTGCTCGCTGATGAAGGTTACATAGTAATGGATATGGATTACCGTGCATCTAAAGGTTACGGCCGTGATTGGCGCACCGCGATTTATCGTCAAATGGGCACACCTGAAACACAAGATTTAGCCGATGGCGTTAAATGGATGGCGCAAAATGCCAACGTTGATACCAAAGCCGTAGGCACTTATGGTGGCTCTTACGGCGGTTTTATGACCTTTATGGCATTGTTTACCGCGCCTGAGTTATTTCAATCGGGTGCGGCACTTAGACCTGTTACCGATTGGGCGCATTACAACACAGGTTATACGGCTAATATATTAAACCACCCTGATGTTGACCCGATTGCGTATGAGCGCAGCTCGCCAATTTATTATGCTGAGGGTTTAAACAAGCGTTTATTAATTAACTCACCAATGGTTGACGATAACGTGTTTTTTCAAGACTCAGTGCGTTTAGTACAGCGCTTAATAGAGCTTGAAAAACAAAACTTTGAAACAGCTATATTCCCTGTTGAACCACATGGTTTTGTACAGCCTTCAAGTTGGTTAGACGAATACCGCCGTATTCATAAGTTATTTAAAGAAACGCTTTAATCTTTAATTCTTAAAGTATAAAAACAAAAACGCCGCATTGGTTTAGTTAACCAATGCGGCGTTTTTATTGGATTGAACAAAATCTAACTTTATTATTTCTTTTTAAAGTTCTTTTTAAAGAGCTCTATAGCCAATGGTATGGCAAGCAGAGTCCCGCCAATAACACCAATTAAATGTGCATCAATAGCCACAGTGGAGTTAATAAGCTTTCCTATATCAGCATTAGGGCCGCTAAATTGCTCAAACGCTATTTTAATCCATACGCCTATAAATAATAAATAACCAGACTTAAGCCCTACAGTTATATCTTTAACTGCCCCCCAAATAATTACACCATGCAGCAGAGCACTTAATCCGGTGTAAATATGTATGCTTGGGCAAAACCAATACACGCCGAGTCCACACCACAGTGCTAGCGCAGTTGTATTAAAAGCGTAGCGAGTAGGTGATGTGTATTCGCCATGTAAAAGCCATATTAATAAAACACCACTGGCATTTAATCCCAAATGAGCCCAATTAGCATGAACAAATTGGCTAGAAAAGATTCGCCACAGTTCGCCTTCATCAATTAGGCTTCGGTTAAATTCAAGTAAATTATTTAAATCAAATGCAGCAAAAATGGTACTAAATAGCAGCAGAATAATAGGCGGTAATATATAACGAGGTTGAATAGGTAAATTAAGCATTTTATTATATTTTTTTAGTCAAAATTTTTGCATATTGTGCCCGTTTAACTTTAAGATGCCAAATACAACTACGTAATTAAGTGTTTTTAGTATTTTTATGCATTTTAAACTTAACTCATTATTTGCCATTGGACTGTGCGCAGTATCACTGCCTTCATTTGCACAGCAAGCAACTCAAATTGAAACTCGCGAACCTGAAGCCGCTACTGGATTAATCCATAAAAAAGTAGTGCAAGGTGATAAATACATGGTTGCTGCGGCAAATCCATATGCCTCAAGAGCCGGTCAACAAATTTTAGCCCAAGGCGGCAGTGCCGTAGATGCTGCCATTGCTACTCAACTAGTGCTTACTTTAGTTGAGCCGCAATCGTCAGGTATTGGCGGTGGTACATTTATGATGTACTACAACAAAGCAAACAATAAATTGACTAGTTTTGATGGCCGCGAAACAGCACCTGCAAATGCAGACGAAACGCTGTTTTTAGATAAGCACGGTAAAGCCGTTAAATGGATTGAAGCTGTAGTAGGCGGACGCTCTGTTGGTGTGCCTGGTATTTTACATGCCTTTGCAAGCGCGCATAAACAATACGGTACATTGCCATGGGAAGCGCTTTTTAAACCGGCTATTGAACTTGCAGAGCAAGGCTTTGTAATTTCGCCGCGTTTACATGGCTTATTAGCACGCCAATTAAACCCTGGTGTATTGAGTATGCCGATTATTAACGAATACTTTTACCCAAATGGTAAGTTAATTGAAGTAGGTAGTGTTAAAAAGAATCAACCGCTTGCTGATTTATACAAAGACATTGCAAAGCAGGGCATTGATGCATTCTACAAAGGCGAAAATGCTAAACAAATGGTTAATGCTGTACAGCACTCTAAAATAGCCCCTGGTAAATTAAGTGTGCAAGATTTAGCAGATTACAAAAGTAAAGAACGCGATGCGGTATGTATACAATACCGTGCTTATAACGTGTGTTCTATGGCGCCACCAAGTAGTGGCGGTGTAGCAGTACTACAAATGCTTGGCCTACTTGAGCATAAAGATATGAGCGCACTTAAACCAAATGGCGAAAAGGCGATTCATTACTTTAGCCAAGCTTCGCGTATTGCATTTGCCGATCGCGATATGTACATGGGCGATCCCGATTTCACTCAAGTACCTACACAAGAGCTTTTAAACAAAGATTACATTGCCTCACGCGCTAAATTAATTACCGAAACAGACCAAAAAGCCGTAGCCGGTAATCCAGTAGGGTACTTAAGTTATGCAATGGATGATTCATACGAGTTACCTTCTACTTCGCATGTCTCTATTGTAGATAGTAAAGGTAATGCCGTTTCAATGACCAGTTCAATTGAAATGGCGTTTGGCTCTACGGTTATGGTTAATGGCTTTATTTTAAATAACCAACTAACTGACTTTTCGTTATCGCCACGTAAAAACGGTAAGCTAGTAGCAAACCGTGTAGAGGCTGGTAAACGCCCGCGTAGCTCTATGTCACCGGTAATGGTATTTAATAAAGATGGCAGCTTACGTTTAATTGTAGGCTCACCTGGTGGTAGTCGTATCATCGATTACGTTGCACAAGTTGTTGTGGGTGTTATTGACTGGAATTTATCAGCACAAGACGCTATTAACTTACCGCGTACAACAAATCGTAACGATTACACCAGCCTTGAAAAAGGCACAACCATTGAAGCCATTGCGCCTGCGCTTACTAAACGCGGCCACAATGTACGTATTATTGACTTAAACTCGGGCTTACACGCAGTTGAAGTTAAAAATAATACCTTATATGGTGGTGCCGATCCGCGCCGTGAAGGTGTTGCGTTATCTGATTTAACTGATAATAACGCCACTATACAATTTTAAATTATGTATAATATGCATGTGGGCAGTGAAGCCCGCATGTATTTTCTCTCAATGGTCTGACTAGCTTAATTGTCGTTGCAATTAAACCTTTAACACTGATAATGACAGATCATAACTTAAGACTCCGTTAAAGCCTGGAAATATGACAACTAATACTGATCCTAACTACTTATATATTCATCATTCTGGCCCTGGCCTAATTGAAACACCGCTATTAAATAAAGGCAGTGCCTTTAGTAAAAAAGAACGCGAAAATTTCAATCTTGCTGGTTTACTTCCTCCTCGCTTTGAAACAATAGAAGAGCAAGTTGAGCGTTGTTATCAGCAGTATTCTAGCTTTACCGACAACCTTAATAAACATATTTACTTACGTGCGATTCAAGATAACAACGAAACACTTTACTACCGTTTAGTGCGTGATCATCTTGAAGAAATGATGCCAATCATTTACACGCCGACAGTGGGGGATGCTTGTGAAAAATTCTCAGACATTTATCGCAGCGCGCGTGGCTTATTTATTTCGTATGAAGATCGTTACCAAATTGACGACATTTTACGCAACGCTACCAAAGGTAAAGTAAAAGTTATTGTTGTAACTGATGGCGAGCGTATTTTAGGCCTAGGCGATCAGGGTATTGGTGGCATGGGTATCCCAATTGGTAAATTGTCACTTTACACTGCTTGTGGTGGTATAAGCCCAGCATACACATTGCCTGTAATGCTTGATGTGGGTACTAATAACGAAAAGCTTTTAAACGATCCTATGTACATGGGCGCACGCCATAAGCGTATTGCTCAAGACGAATACGATGAGTTTTTAGATTTATTCATTAAAGCAGTTAAACGTCGCTGGCCAAATGTATTACTTCAGTTTGAAGATTTTGCACAACCAAATGCAATGCCGTTACTTAAGCGCTACCGCAATGAAATTTGTAGCTTTAACGATGACATTCAAGGTACTGCGGCTGTAACGGTCGGTTCTTTACTTGCTGCGTGTCGCGTTAAAAATTCAACCCTAAGCCAACAAAAAGTAGTTTTTGTGGGTGCAGGTTCTGCTGGTTGTGGTATTGCTGAACAAATTATTAGCCAAATGGTTTTTGAAGGTATTACAGAAGCTCAAGCGCGTAGCCAAGTATTTATGGTTGACCGTTTTGGCCTACTTTCAGAGGGGATGGAAGGCTTACGCGATTTCCAACAAGCACTTGCACAACCGCAAGGCTCGTTAAGTGATTGGACTTACAGCGGTGAATACGCATCACTTCTTGATGTTATGCACTGTGCACAACCAGACATTTTAATTGGTGTTTCAGGCCAACCTGGTTTGTTTACTGAGCAAGCTATTCGTGCAATGCACGCCGGTTGTGAACAGCCAATTATTTTCCCATTAAGTAATCCCTCTAAGCAGGTAGAAGCGCACCCTGCTGATGTGATTAAGTGGACTGACGGTAAAGCGCTTGTTGCAACAGGTAGCCCGTTTGATCCGGTTGAACACAACGGTGAAATTTTCCCAATCCCACAATGTAACAATAGCTATATTTTTCCAGGTATTGGTTTAGGGGTTATTGCAGCTAAAGCGACACGCATTACAGATGCTATGTTAAGTGTGTCTAGCGAAATGCTTGCAGAGTCGTCGCCGCGTGCCAACACAGGTAAAGGTAGTTTATTACCAGCCCTGACTGAAATTGAAACGCTAAGTAAGCGTATTGCATTTGCCATTGCTAAAAAAGCAATCGAAGAGGGCGTTGCTCTTGAGATTACTGATGATGCGTTATGGGCAGCAATCGACAAAAATTACTGGTTACCAAAATACCGTAACTATAAACGTTGTAGTGTTTAATTAGGTTTATACGTAATTAAAAATAAATAACGTTGTAGGCACAGTTACAACGCTTAACAAAAAACAGGCAATTGCCTGTTTTTTTGTGCTTGTTCATATTTAATTAACCGCGTACGGTGTTTACTTGCTTTTACATAATTAAAGGATCGACTTAATGAAAACACTGACTCTTGTTTTAGGTAGTGCACTGGCTTTAAACGTACTTAGTTTTGATGCACTTGCGGCAGCGACTCCCGATGCTCCTCATATTTATGTTAAAGGCGAAGCGACTCTTACTACAATGCCAGATTACGTACAGCTTAGTGTAGGTATTACTGAAGTTGATAAAGACTTAATTGCTGCTAAAAATAAAACCGACTTAACCATCGCTAAAGCAATTAAGCTCGTTAAAGAAATTGGTGTTAAAGAGGGAGATATAAACGCCGGGCAAATCTCAATAAACCGTGATAGCCAATACAACCGCACTACCGGTAATCAAGAATTTAAAGGCTTTAAGGTTTCTCGTACATTAACTGTAAAGCTTAGCGATATAAATAAATACCCTGAGTTACTACAAAGCTTAGTTAACAACGGTATTAACGAAATTAATCAAACGCAATTTTTAGCAAGTAACTATAACGAGCTGCATAAAAAAGCGCAAAAGTTAGCAATTAAAGACGCACGGGATGCAGCAAAAGAGTTTAGTGAAGATTATGACGTTGATTTAAAAGGATTATATAGCGCGTCACTAAGTCCACTCAATGTGCAGTCGCAGCCTTATATGCGCGCAGAAAAAGTAATGATGGCTGATAGCGCACCAAGTAACTATGTACCTGATGCCTACCATGCTGGAGAGATTAAAGTTACTGCCTCAAGCTATGCTGTGTACTACATAGATTAAAATATAGGTTCTTCCTAGGGACGATTAACTCTATGTTGCTCGGTTTTTACTTAGCCCACTAGGTTACAAACCTCGCGCCGCGATTTAATCGCCCCTAGATTGAACAAATTTCAATCCAAATAATTCAACACGCCCTAGTGGTGCTCAAAACGTGCCACCAACTTCTCACCTTGCTCTTGGCTAATACGCGCTATTGAGTTGAGCATATTAGTCACTTCGCGTCTGTCGTATTCATTAGTTACATGTTCATTTATGTCATCAACAATCGCATTTAAATAATTAAATAAACTGTTGCGTGCATCGGTATCTTTATGGGCAACAAACAAAATATTTTTAAATGCCTCAAGCACGTTTGTCATTACGTATGCATCGCCTTTGGCGTAATTACGCAGCGGTGTAAAGTTGTCGTGTAATAACTCATCAAAGCTTGTTTCGTGAAGGTACAACAATGGGGCATTATCACTGTGCTTAAACGAGTAGTTAATATCGTTAATTGAAAGTCGTTGAATAAGTAAAATACTCAGCATATCAATTGATTTAACCGCAGTACCAGGATCGTTTATGCCCGGGCTCATTGCCTTAACTGCAATCTCAGATATTTGCGTTAACCCATAACGGTAATGATCGCTAATGTACTCTTCTATATAAAAAATAAAGCAGTCGAGAATTTTATTTATCAACTCTTCATCGTTTGCTATATCTTTATTACATTTTAAAAACGGGTAACCTTTAACTGTAAAATAGCCTTGGTTAACAGAGATATACACCTTTATATCTTGCTCTGCCAAAATGGCACACAGCTTATCGGTATGTACGCCTTTATAATACCCTTCCGTTTTACTGCTAACCGAATGCCACTTGCTAAAGTCTGGAAAGTCTTCAACTGGGTTCTCTTGTTGTCTTTGTATTATTGTTTTAATTTCGTTTTTAGTTTGGCTAAACAAGCCATTTAACACGTTATCAACCTGAATGGCACGAGAGATTGAATGTATAAAAAATACAAATAAACCTAATGAAATCAACCCAAAAACAAGTGCAAACAACACACCAATTGAAGGAATAGCCGTACTACCACCTTCAAGTTTATTAATATTTATAAGCATAATAATTGAGTAAATTATGCTGCCTAAATAAAAGCCCAAAACCATTTGGTGTGATTTACGCGTAATAAGCCCTGGCACTACGCGGGGCGATAAACTCGCACTGGCCGAATTTAAAACCACCATTACCATCGAAAAACTAAACACGGTAAGCGAAATAATACTACCCGCTAAAGTGCTTAAAATAGTACGCGCGTTTTCGGCGCTATCAACAAGTACAACCGATATAAACGATTTTAGCTGCTCAATAGGGGCTAAATATTCAACCGACATAGTTATAATGGCAAATACTAAAAAGCCCACTGAAAGCATAGAAGGGTAAAAGCCAATACTGTTAATCATTTCACGGTAACTGTCGGCTACTTTGCGAGGTACAAACATAAAATCCTTATGTAATTTTCTACTTACTTAATACCCTTAGCTTAGCATAGGCATTTATTAAACTTCTGATAATGCTGCTCAAATTTATATGTTATTATCACGCCCACAATAATAAAGCGCATGCTTATGCGATAAAAATAACAGGAAAACGCCGTGATCATTTCAACTTATGCTGCATTACTTGCATTCTTTTACATTTATTTGAGCTTTAACGTAATAAAAGTGCGCCGCGCGGAGCAGATATCACTTGGTGATAATGGTAACGCAACGCTACAACGTGCTGTGCGTGCCCACGCTAACTTTATGGAGTACGTGCCAATTGCTTTAATTTTGCTTTTTTTAGCAGAATACCAAGGGCTTGCTAGCCATTACTGTCATATATTAGGTGGTGCGTTATTAATAGGGCGTGTGTTTCAAAATTTAGGCATAGTAGAAAAAAGCTTGAAATACCGCCAAATTGGTACTATTACTACATTTTTAGTGATTATTGTTAGCGCCTTTGTATTGCTAGTGACACGCGGATAATTAAAGAAAAGTTAATGAGCAAAATATTTATAATAGGTTTACCGCGTACCGGCACTACTAGTGTGTGCCACGCATTTTTAGAGCTTGGTATTACAACGGCGCATACCGCGTATACTAATGCTTGTTTTGAAAATGCTAACGCGATTGCCGACACTCCCATATTTAATGACTTTAAAGCGCTTGATATTCATTACCCAGACTCTAAGTTTATTTATTTAGAGCGCGAACTTGGTGCATGGCTTGTATCAATAAAACAGCTTTTAACGCGTATGCACACTAATTTAACCCGTGCAGACGGGGGCTTTAATATTCATATAAAACGCTGTTATTTAAATACGTTTAGTGAGCTTTCGCTTAATAATATTAGCGACGATAGCTACTTAGCTCACTGCTATAAAACACATTTTAATGATGCTCAAACGTACTTTAAGAACCGTGACAACGATTTTTTATCCATTGATATAGCAAAACCTGATAGCTACAAAAAGCTATGCGATTTTTTAGCATTAAAAAGTGACAAAGCTGATTTTGAAAAAATGAATATGGGCGGCAAAGTCACCGCGTGGAACGACATTAAACACCCGTTAAAAGTTGAATCTACGGCTAAAGGACGCATAGATAAATTACTGCCTTACAAGATTTTTTAAATCAAATACGTTAAAATCCTCGCATTATTATTTAAGTTGTACAGAACATGTTTGAATTAAAATACCACACCCCATTTGAATGGACCGAAGTTGTCCTTGCTGACTTTAATACTTTTTTACAAGATCACGCCGCTGCAGAAAAAAAAGCATCGGGTATGGCTATGTCTATGCTTTCGCATTATCCAGACAAACGTAAATTAGTAAAAGCTATGACCGACTTAGCGCTAGAAGAATTAATACATTTTAAACAAGTACTTAAATTGCTTTTAGAGCGAGATGTAAACTTAGGTGACGACAAAAAAGACCCGTACATAAAACAAATACGTGCACTGTTTAGACATGGTCGTGATGGTTTTTTAATGGACCGATTACTGGTTGGCGGTGTAATTGAAGCACGTGGCCACGAGCGTTTTTCTTTAGTTGCACAAGCACTTCCTGAAGGTAAAGAAAAAGATTTTTATGTTGCTATTGCTAAGTCAGAAGAAAAACATAAAAACCTATTTGTAGAACTAGCTTACGAATACTTTGAAAAAGAAGAAGTTGATGTTCGTCTAGAAGAGCTGCTTATAGCTGAAGCTAAAATCTGTGAAAGCATCCCGTTTACAGCCGCTTTGCATTAATTAAAACTAGCGTAAAGCGTATTTTCACTCGCTTTGCGCCACACACCTCTGCTCTTATTTCTTTGTTAACCTCTTCATGAATTGTTGATTTGCAATTTGCGAATCAAAATAATAAAAAACACGTTTATACATCTTAATCCATTGATTATAAATACAAAAACCCTTGGTCTCATACTTGCTACCTATACAGTAAGCAAATTGAGGGAAAGGTTTATGTTAAAATTTATTTTTATACTATTACTAATATCTTTTACCGCTATGGGCAGTGAAAGTCATTTAGATTATATAGAAAATGCAAATGGTGAGCGGGTAAAAAAAGTATCGCACTTAGTTAAATGGACGCATACTCGCTTTGTGTTTACCCGTGATATTTCTCGTATTGCACTTGGCCACGAAACAACACTTGATGTGAACGTGGTAAATGGCCGTGAGCTACTAATTTTAGCTAAAAAGTTGGGCCGTACATCTATGATGGTGTGGTACGACGATAAAAGCTCTGAAACATTTTTACTTGGCGTAACCGAAGACTACAGCGTACTAGAAAATGCCTTAAACGATATTCATCCTGACGTACAGCTAACCATAGCGCCTGATCGCCATGCTGTTGTATTACGTGGTGAAGTACCTACTATAAATTATCGTCATGCCGCTTATGAAGCTGCAAAAAACTACCTTTATGCCAGTAGCTCACAAGCATCACAACCCGTTATCACCTCAAATCCTAACCAAGGTATGTTTAATTCACTTGCTCAACGCTTGCAAGGCTTGGGTAACGCAAACGGCGGTAGCTCTCAAAACTCGAGTAAAGTCGCTATTATTAATTTAATAAAAGTAACTCAAGCACCCAAGCCAAAAGAAGAGCGTATTAGCGAAGTGATTAAATCAATGGGCGCAGATAAAGTGACCATTAAACGCATCTCGGTTGATGAGTTATCAAATGA
Organism: Pseudoalteromonas sp. NZS11; assembly: GCF_015864765.1. Classification (NCBI taxonomy): domain Bacteria; kingdom Pseudomonadati; phylum Pseudomonadota; class Gammaproteobacteria; order Alteromonadales; family Pseudoalteromonadaceae; genus Pseudoalteromonas; species Pseudoalteromonas sp. NZS11. Next base: position 40,766 of record NZ_JADYWP010000013.1, read on the forward strand.
CGACAACGATGTGTTTTTACTTTCCGGCTCTGTAAAAAACCAGATAGAGCTAGTGCGCTTATTAAATACAATTAATAAATTATTCGAACCAGAGCAAGCATTACAAACTCAGGGTTCTCCTCTTGATCCTAATAATTTAATGGGCGGCGCAACGCAGGATAAAAGTTCAGGTATTGAAGTACTTGCCAACGAGTCAGGCGGTTTAATAAATGATGCTACCTCAGGATTAAATTTAAGTAATGTAAGTTCAAACATTGCAAGAGCAACGTTGCTGTCAGTGGCTGGCGGTAAAGTTTTGTCGAGCATTGAAGTTGAAGATTTACCGCAAGTGCGTGTATCGGTGCAGCTATACGAAGTAAATCAACGTAGGTTAAAGCAATGGCGCCCAGATATTAGCGTGCTCTCTAATGGATATGAAAAAGAAGCGGGCTTGTTTGGTCGTGACGGTATGACTAATCGCGAATCTGGCTCTGCAACAATAGAAAATGCGCTGCAATTAATTGGTGGTCAATTGACTAATAACTTACAGCTTTCTACCTCACAGTTTGCCATTGATATGTTATTTTCATTACTGGAACAAGAAGGTATTTCTCGAACGCTTTCTCGCCCTACAATCACGGTTTTAGCCGGTGAAAGTGCCGTGTTTAAAGTCGGTGGTGAAGTACCTGTACCTACAAGTTATAGCCCTTCAGGAATTACAAGCGGGCAGCAAGGTAGTAGTGGGTCGGTGTTTAGCGGTACAGAATTTAAATCATTCGGAGTTGAATTAAATGTACGCGCCATGGTTGACGACAAAGATAGAATAACACTTGATCTAAACCCAGTAATTTCATTACCCGATACCACGTTAACCGCCGAAATTGCACAAAGCACAGGCAGCAGTTTAAACAGTAGTGCATTTAATACACGCAGCATGCAAACATCAACGCGTTTAAAAGACGGGCAACCTCTTATTATTGGTGGCTTAATTAGCACTGATAACAATGCAAGCCACGACTTTGTACCTGATGGCAACGGCAATAGCATGCTAGGAAAGTTAAGCGAAACAACCAGCAAAAGTGAAAACAACCGCGAGCTTATAATTGTTGTAACTCCAAATCTGGTGCGTGAGCCAATTAATACATTACGTTCGTGGGAGCAGGCAAATATAGACACCCAGGTACTTAGCTATATACAGGAGCAAGGGCTATGAAAATATTTTATATAATTTTACTGCTTACTTTATCGGGTTGCGCTCATATTGATTACAAGCCAACAGTAAATCCTTACAACGCGCTGGGTGACATAGTTAAAAAATACCAATTAAATGCCCAACCATTAAAGTGTGAAGGTATAAATGCAAGTAACTGTTTGAACCTTGTGCATGAGGTAAATCAGTTAATGCTTGAACACCCCGATAACACGGCAATACTGTCGATATCGGCATATGTACTTTATAAAAGTGGCCGTGCTAATCAATCTCAACAGGTTATAAACACATTACTGAATAAAGCTAATCCACCATTAAATGCAATTACTTTAGGGGTTACGTTAGCAATAGAGCAAGGTAATTTAGCTAAAGCAAAAAGCATCGCTCAATACGGCGTTGATGTTTTTGGTACACATGCTTCACCATACCTGCAAATGGCCTCTATACATTATGCCCAGGGCAGTTACGTTATAGCTTCAAACTACTTAGAGCTTTCGGTTAAGTTTGGTTTAAATAGCACCGCCTATTTTTACCATAAAGGGTTAATTGAAGAAGCTAATAGCAATAATTTATTGGCTTGTGGCTATTATGAGCAAGTTTTACGTGCAGAACCCACGCATAAAAAAGCACTTGCTAGGCGCGGTAAACTCTCCGTTTTAGGTAATTGTTATTCTTAAGGCCTTCGGGCCTTTTTTTATACCTAAAATTTGGCATTATTAAGGAGCCAAAACCACTTTATTATTTATCAACAATAGGAGTAAAGCTTACGCTCATCCTACGTTTTATACGTAACCTCACAAGACTGCTTTTAATATTTACCCCTTACACTATCCATCAGTTTTAATAATACTTTCAATAACGTAAACCTAGCATTATTTATCTAAAATATTTTTAATATTGATTTGCATTTTGCAAATCAAAAATGAAAATATCTAATAAACAATAACCATTAAAAACATAACCAACTGTATTTAATGGTTATTTATAGCTGGCATGGTCCTCGCAATATGTAAAGTGAGCATAAGCTCTTCTAATTTAAAGGCTACGATTATGAAAACTATTAAACATAACTTAAATAGCAAAAAGCAAAAAGGTTTTGTACTAACGTCAGAGCTAATCATTCTTTCTACTTCAATGGTAGCAGCACTTGTAATTGGTTTATCTACATTACGTGACTCGGTAACCAGCGAACTTGAAGATGTAGCTGAAGCAATTGGCTCACTTGACCAAAGCTATGTATTTGACGGCATGATTAACGCCGAAGGCACTGCTGAAGTGTCTGGCTCTGGGTTTGTAGATTCAGTTGATGTGTACGCAGGCGATGGCAGTTCATTCACTTTTGTTGCATCAGACTTTAGTGAGAATGCGGCACTTGTTAATGCAACACCAAGCGGCGATGCTGCAACACGTACAGCAGCAGGCGGTTCACAAGGTAACTAACACAAGGTACCCAATATAAGGCAACCAGGTTTGAATACCAAGCTTAAGGCTCACTGCCACAAAAGTGTGGCAGTGAAAGTTACTCTGGAGGAATATTATGAAAAGTAAAAGTAACAAAGGCGCAACCACTGCGGCTCTCACATTACTCATCACCTCTGGCATGTTAGCTTCGGCTTTGGGCATTAGACAGGTAAACGATGAAAATAGCGTAACAGCCTGGGTAGTAAACAAAAATATGTCGGCCGGTCAAACAGTAACCGTTCACGATGTAGAACAAAAAAGTATAGATCCAAGTAACTATTCAAATATTGCACTGAGCGTTCAAAATCCGCGTGCATTAATTGGTCAAAAATTAGCAACTAACAAAATGGTTGAACAACCCTTGTTCGACACCGATTTTATTAGAGCGAAAAGCCAAAACTTATCAGAAGCCATACCGGCAGGGCGTGTTTTATATACTTTAAAACTAAACACCTTAGATATTCCGCTTTCGCGCATACACAAAGGTGACCGACTCGACATAGTCGCTAAAACTAATCGCTTAGTAAGAACAGTTGCCCGTGATGTACAGCTTATTGGTGTTTCAAAAGGTCCTAAATCGCAAGCCGCTAAAAGTGGCGTAATGGATAATTTAGCTCAAGAGTCTAACTCCGCTGCGGGCGGTGTTTCATTAGTCCTTGCGGTACTTCCAAAAGATGTTTATTCGTTGGCGGGTATAGATAACGCTGACAAAGTTTCAATTATTGTGCATAGCGCTTATGACATTGAACAGGGTCGTTTGCAAAACTTTTCACGCTTACAAACCAGTCGCACAATCGAAGTGGTTAAAGGCGTTAAAAATGAAGCTGTATATGTAGCTAAGTGAGTTTTTATGTTTAATTTATCAAGCAAACATGAAGAAGTTCAAACCAGTTTAAGTACCTTTGAAGAGCTTAAAAAGCTATTGCACGATGCCGTTATCGAAGAGTACGAACAAGAACCAACCGCGCTTTTATCAAGTAATGTTCTCGAAAAAATCTCTGCATTGTGCAGTGAAATTCCACAATTTAATCAATCTTCATTTAATCAACACCAACAAGAGCAGGTTGTTCAGGCTGTATTTGATGAAATTCAAGGCCTGGGACCTATTGCACAGTTTATGCTGGACGATCAGGTAAGTGATATTTTAATAAACGACACGCAAGATATTTGGATTGATAAACAAGGCAAACTACTTTGCACAGCCAGTAAGTTTGATGACGAACGCCATTTACGCCGATTTGTTGATCGCTTACTTGATGGCTGTGGTCGCCAAGTCAATGCGCTTATGCCAATTGTTGATGGCAAACTAAAAGATGGTAGCCGAGTTCATATTATTGTACCGCCTGCGTGTACCAGCGCAGCTATTGTGTCTATTCGTAAGTTTAATCATAAAAAAATAAACGATGACTTTTTAGTTAATAACCATTTTTTAGATAAAAACATCTTATCATTTTTAAAAAGCGCAGTTAAAACAGGCGTTAATATTTTAGTGTGTGGCAATGCCGGGGCTGGTAAAACATCATTATTAAACGTACTTGCTAACTCAATTAACCCAAATGAACGAGTTGTAACCATTGAAGAAAGTGCTGAGCTTAATTTGCATCACAACCACGTTGTGCAATTAGAAGCCCACGACACAAACAGCGATGGTAAAGGTGCAGTAAGCCTAAGAGATTTAGTAAAAGCAGCCCTAAGAATGCGCGCAGATAGAATACTTGTAGGTGAGGTACGCTCAGGCGAGGTAATCGATATGCTCCAAGCAATGAACTGTGGTCACCAAGGTTCGATGACGACCATACATGCTAACAGCGCAAATGATGCCGTTATTCGTTTATCTACCTTAGTGCAGTTACACAATGCACAACTGAGCGATACCCATACAAGTTCGCTAATCGCGTCGAGTATTCAACTTATTGTGCATGTTTCTCGCTCAACTAATGGCATCCGAACTCTAAAAAGTGTTGGTGAAATTAAACGTGTTAATGGCGGCGCACATTTTAGCCCGCTTTATAGTATTAACGAAGCAGAGCCAGTACAAAGTGAGTTAATAGATAACTCAAGTGTTATTGAGTTTATGAAAGGCCAAGGGGCAAATGCAAAAGAATTAAAAGCGTTACTGCACAATAACCCGGAGGCTAACAATGACTAAACTTGATTATTTATTAGCTATAGCGGCGGTTATAACCTTTGTACTTGCAACTAGTGTGTTGGTTTCTTTGTATGCTAAAAATAAAAGCAGCCAAGGCACTAAAAAAGTAGATATTTTAGAAGAAAAAGACGTACTTACTCTGTCACTACGAGTGCTAGGCTTAAACATAAGTAACGCCTGGTTTATAAGCATGGCGTGCTCGCTCTCTAGTAGTTCATGGTTTTTAGCTAAATTATATTACCCTGAGGCATCAACCAGCGCGTTTATTATTTCAATCGTGGTTTTTGTAACCTGTTTTATAACTGTGATTGACTTGGCTCATTATAAATTAGCAAAATTTGAGCATCATTTTTTAGAATTTATTGAAACCGTACAATCGTGTTTAAGCACTGGGCTATCGCTACAGCAATCAATGCAGTTTGCTGATGAACATGCAGACCCATATATAAAAAAACAAAGCACCTTACTAATACAACGCATGAGCATGGGTAGTGATGCCGAAACGTCGTTTGCCCCTTTAATTGAAAGATACAACTGCGAAACCGTAAGATTGTTTGCTCATAGCATCATTACACATACACAAAGCCAGTGCGATTTAACCGATATGCTAAAAAGCGTATGCAACATGATGTCGCTTCGGACCCTCGACCGCCAACAGCTAAAAGCTAAGCTTTCGGGCACTAAATACGCTGCTGTATTTAGTGGTTTTTTACCTTACGCACTAATTCCTTTATTTAGCTATACCGATCCAACCTGGTTTGAACCATTATTAAACGACCCTAATGGGATTGCATTTATAACGGTTGCGCTTCTTTGTCAGCTATTTGGTTTTTTATGGCTACGCCTTAGCTTAAGGGTAACATTATGATTGATATACTTTTACTTATCGGACTTTTAGTAAGTATGGGCTCATTTATCCATATTCATAGGCAATCTCTTAAAGTCGAATTAGATAAACCCGATACTAAAAACATTAATTGGTATCCGCTAATCATCATCTCTAAACGTCAATTAAGACAAGCAGGGATTCAAATTAATAAAATATTAATAAGCCTGTACTGCTTCAAAGTGGCTGCTACTTTTAGTGCATTTACGGTTATAGAACTAACAGGTTATGAGATGAGCCAATCGATTAAATTATTACTGTGTTTTATGTGTTTTTTTGCACCCGAATGCTGGTTTTTATTACGTAAAAATCAACGTCAAACCACTATTAATAATAGTTTAGAGTTTTTTTTACGGGTGTTACTGGTTTACATGCGCGCTGGATTTTCACTAGAGCGCTCATTTGCACTGGCGGTTGATCATGGATTAAGTCAAAAACACCCATTATACAAAGAGCTAAAGTTATTTTTATTCGAACTAAGCGCAGGTAAAGATCGTGAATTTGCATTTAATTCACTTTTTGAAAGAACCGGCGTATTAGGAATTAAAAAGCTCGCCAACTTAATGTTAATAGGGTCAAAACTTGGTACGCCACTTATCCAAGCAGTAGAGGCTCAACTTGAAGGCCTAGCTCTAAAAAAGAACATTTTACTCGCTAAAAAGGTAAACAAAAAAGCGATGCACACAACCTTTCCCATTATCTTAATTTGTTTTCCGATGTTTTTGGTATTGGTGTTTTTTCCCGCAGCATTACAAGTAATGAACGTACTTAAAATGCTTGTAGAAGTGTTATAGGAGCCTGATATGAAAAAGCATTATCAACAAGGGTACATACTTACTATTGAGCTTATATTAATTATTACAATTTTAATTATTGGCTCAATTGGTGGAGTTATTTTAGTCAGGGATGCCCTTATTAAGCGCCATCAAACTAAAGTAGATAATCAAATTACTGTAGTTGATGCTAATAATACACCACTCGGTATTGCAGTAAGTTTTGATGAGCACCAAGCCCCACTAATTTTTTATACAGACAGGGGGGCAAACAGCACATACAGAGCGCTAATTGGCATACGAGATGATAGGTTTACCTCACGAGAAGCTGTTTATTACGATGCTCCAAATTGCCAAGGTAATCCGTGTTTAAAGGGCTTAAGCGACGAAGCAACCGATAGCCAAGGTGTGAGCAAGTTAAATAATACCGGTAATGTAAGTTATATAAATGCGCTGCAGCAAGGTCCAAATTACGCAATAGGGCAGTTAGGTAATACCGCTATTGGTCAGTTATTAAGAAGTACGCCACAACAATGCCCTGCTAATAGTGAACAAATTCTATCTCGTTATGTATCGCAAAAAGTGGTAACAGGCTCACCTTGTGAAAGCTTTAAAATAGATAAACAACCGGCCGATAGCAGTTGTTTAGTTGGGGTAACAGCTTTAGGTAATCCACTTTTAGGTACAAGCGACCAAGGTTTATCGCAATCGTGTGATACATGCCAAGCAGGGTACGAATCGCAAGGTGACATACTTGATTTATATTTACCCCAGGTAGAACCACTTTTAAATACAGCCCTTAATGCGCTGTCATTAGTTGGTATTGGAACAAGTGTTGATATAGAGCTGGGTACAATATGCTGTCCAGAAGGTACACGCTTAGAAGAAGATGAAAACATTGTAGAAACGCTTGTTTTTACTGTTTTAAAAACAACGTTTGAGCTGGTCGGAATCGACTTAGTCAACAACCTGATTATAAGCGAAACACTAAGCTTAATAGGGATTGAGCCAGGCGTTACATACTGTAAAACATCACTGAATTTAGTTAATGCAGAACAAGTAATTAATATCACCACCGGTGAACCTGCGCTTAGTAGCTTAACGCCACCATTTAAAGTTTTACTGCCAGTACACAGCGGTCAAAACAGTACAACGTGGATACATACTCCCCCCAAAGGGGAAGGAGAACGTCAATGAACGCCTCAAATATATTTACCTCACATGCTAATGTAGCAGATAAACAAACTGATGAAATATCAACAGAAATTAAAGAAACGCTAACGCTGCTAAAACAGTTTTATGACGTTGCAATTGTTAAATTTATCGATTTTAGAGAAGTTTATTCAGAGCAGTTAATAACCTGCAACGATAAAGAAAGCGTCGAAAATGAGTTATTAAGCTATCAAAAACGCTGTACACAAGAAAAACTATATCTATTTGAAGATACTTTTTTTGATGATGTATCAAACAACACGCACAAATTAATTCGTTTTTATGCACAATATCCAATTTATAGTGTCACTAATAAATTAATTGGCGTAGTGCTGATGGCCGATTTAGCACCTAAAACATTAATAGGTTCACAAAAAGATCAGTTTATTTCATTTGCTCAATTATTGCAGACACAGTTAAATAAAAATTCAGATTTAGTAAGTAATCAAAGTACTAATCCTGTGAAAAAAAATCATGGTGAAAAGTATATTCATGTATTTAGTTTAGCGCCCGTCGCATTTTTAATTGCATTAGTATTATGCTCATTCACTGCATTACTTCTTTATACTATTGAAAAAAAGGAGCTGCAAAGTAACTACAATCAACAAACCCAGCAATTGCGTAAAACGTTATTTAATGCATTAGAGCGATTTGATAATCAAGGATTGTATATATCTCAAAAAGATTTAGTTATCGCTGGTTTTTTACAAAGCCAAAATAATTATACAAAAGAGCAGCTTAATGATTTAGTGCAAAGTCAGGTTTCACAAAACTTAACTTACAAAGGGTATGTAGTGTTTGATTCTGAGTATAACCAACTTGCACTTTGGTCAAAAAATAATTTTGATTTAGCCGCGTATGGATTTAAAAGCTGGTTAGAAAAATTCAATAATAGAGCTAATAAACAAGCAGTAGAAGTATTTACTGTTGCAGATACGGCCTTCTTAATTTCTGAAATAAAAATTAAACAAGGCTCTATTTATACACTTACAGCATTTGATTTAAGTAAGTTTTTAAAAGCCGTTATTGGTAAATTAAACACTGAAAATTATAATGTTTTTATAGCAACACCACAGTTTACTTTAGGAAAACAAGGAGAAGTAAACCCCAGTATAATTAAAAATAGTATTAGCGCTTTAAGCAGTCGTTTTCCACCTACTTGGCGTTTACATGTGCAACCAATGAATAAAATAGTACGACCACAAATAACTAAATACAGTTTAATTAGATTAGGGTTAATCTCTTTTTGTGTATTCGCGTTTGTGTACTATTTTTTACGTTTGCCTAGGCGTTTACACAATGAAATAAAACAAAAAAATCAGTTAATACTTAATAGGGAAGAGCTATTTTCAAGTTCTCTTGATGCACTACCGCATGGGTTTGCTATTTTTAATAGCCACGAATTTCCTGTGATTACCAACAATGCATTTAATCTTTTATTTGCACAGGTGAATAAACAAAACAGTCAGCTATCGTATAGCCAGCTGATAAGTATTGCGCAACAGCATAATATTATAAATCATTACCATGAGCATCATAAGCTTGATGATGATCGTAACCAATTAATAGATATAGGTTTTACAGACGGGAAGTGGATAACTGTATTACAAAGACATACAGATTTTAATGGTTTCGTTTGCTACTTTAGAGATGATACAGAGGCACATCAAAAAGAATGTTTACTCGCTGATGTTCTCGAAAAATCAAAACAGACAAATCAATTAAAAGAAAAATTTGTTACAAGGCTTAGCCGTCAGTTAAAAACGCCTTTATCATCTTTAAAGTCATTAGTTGAAATATCTAAAGATCCAATAAGCTTTAACGAATTTAAAAACAATGTGGGGAACATTTCTGATGCATGCGACCAGCTCGAAAGTGTAATTCAACAACTCGTAAATATAAATAAATCGGAAATAGGTAAGTTAAAGCTTCAGGCCAAAAACGTAAACCTAAATCAAATGATCAATAATAATATGTCGATTTTAGCTAAAGAGGCTGAAAATAAAAGAATCGTTCTCAAAAATAATATTACGCCTGAATTAACGGTCGCAAGCGATGAAAAGTTAATTTCTCAATTGGTTATTCAATTAGTGACTGAGGTTTTGGATTCATCAAATAATACAACGCTTTCAATTAACGCTCAGATTAAAAATGAAAGTAAACGTAATTACTTATACCTCGATTTTTCATTAAGTAATTTGATCGACAGTAGTAACTTTATAACTGAGCTTAAAAGTATATCGGGTGATGATATAACGCGCTTTATAGATGATAAAGACGTGTCATTAGAGTTAAAGTTTTTTATTTCAATATTTAAAATGTTAGGTGGTAAAGCGATAACTGTAAGTAGTAACGCGAATAAATCAACGATATCACTTTCTATGTTGGTCAACATAGCAACCAAACAAGGTAAAGGTAAAGACAACGAGCAAGAAGTACCAAGTAGCTCGTTAACAAATAATGATTTAGTAAAAGCTAGTTTAGTAACTAACAAACACCAAAACACGCTATTACTGGTTGATGACGATCCTCTTGTTGAGATTGTAATTAGAGCGATGCTAAAAAATGAGAATATTAAAATAGATTACGCGCGCAGTGCAATAGAAGCGATGTTGATGGTATCGCAAAACAGTTACGACATTATTTTAATGGACATAGTAATGCCAGAATTGTCGGGAACTGACGCTATGTTAAAAATTAAAAAACACAGTGACAATTTGAAAACTAAAATAATTGCGCATACATCGACACCCGATACAGGTTCAAAATACGTTAACCAGGGCTTTGATGACATGCTATTAAAACCAGTAAAACAAGGTGTATTAATAAACCAAATAACACGCATTTTAAAAGATAAGTCGTTATAAATTAGCGTATATTACTGGAACAGTAATGAGGTAAAACATGAAAAACACTATTGAAAATATGGCTGAAGTTATCGAGTTTAAAGTAACGCCAATAAATAAAACTAAACGACTGCTTTTAGTAGATGATGACTTGCTAATAGAAATAGTAATTAGAAAAATGCTTAACGAAGAAAATATTTTAATAGATTTCGCATCAAGTGCTATAGAGGCGCTACTTATGGTTTCTCAAAATATTTACGATATAATTTTAATGGATATAGTAATGCCGCAATTTACAGGCACCGACGCAATGCTAAAAATAAGAAAGCATGCTGACGCATCAGCAACAAAAATTATCGCTCATACATTTAGTGAAAACGAAAATAGTGATAACAAGTATGTGAAGCTTGGGTTTAACGGCCTGTTATTGAAGCCAGTTAAGCAAAGTGTATTAATAGAAAATATTAGATGTTTTTTGGAATGATAAATTGAAACAGTAGGGCGGTTAACTATTTTTTATTTATAGCTTACTAAAAAATTAAATTATAATTTTTGAAAGCACTAATGCTTATTAGTGCTTTTGTGTATATGAACCTTTAATTTATTTAAATTTGTAAAAATCCTTTAATAAGAATAATTACTTCAAATTATTTCTTCAAAGTATTACAAACTACGCTTTTGTAATTGTTGCATGTATACGAGTCATCGTTTCACACTTCTTAAAGCGGTTTGATAATCACAATTATTAAACACTGCAATATTATAAAGTCAGTAAATTTATTTAGCCTAGAGCCTACGTATCACAGGGGTTTAACTTTTAAAACATTAAGATTTTTTAAAAACTAATAAATACTCATATTGGGACGGAATTTGCTTTATAAGGCTATATTCTAATTTTATAGTTTACTAAATATTATAATTTTTAAAGTTAAAGAGGCAAAATTATGAACAAGACACAGTACGTTACAGTAGAAGGTCATCAAATTGCTTATCAAGAAATGGGACAAGGAACACCTTTATTATTGATACACGGAATACCAACCAATAAATTTTTATGGCGAAATGTGATGCCAAAACTTGCATCAAAATATCGAGTAATAGCGCCTGATTTACTAAACTTTGGTGAATCTGATATGCCAATTAACACCGATGTATCTATAAATGCGCAATGTAGAATAATGTGTAAGTTTTTGGAAGAACTCGGTATTTCTAAAGTTAATATTGCTGCACATGATATTGGTGGTGGTGTTGCTCAATTAATGGCTGTAAATCATCCGGATAAAGTAAACGGGTTGGTTTTAATTGATAGTGTATGTTTTGACTCTTGGCCAATACCAGAATTTGAACCTTTGCTAGAACCAGGTGTAGAAGAAAAAACAACTGTAGCTGAATTTGTGGATACATTAAGAGATTTCATGCCCAAAGGTGTTTACGACTCGAGCGTAATGACTGAAGAGTTGATGAAAATATACTTAGCACCATGGAGTAATGAAAAAGGAAAAGCCGCTTTATTTAGTAACATGCGCAGGCTCAATAAAGAATATACCGAAGCTATTACAGGCGATCTTAAAAGCTTACCTCATGAAACACTCATAATATGGGGTAAAGAAGACAAGTTTCAAAAGCCAAAGTATGCGCCAATGTTAGAAGAAGCAATTCCAAATTCATCATTGATTTGGATAGATAAAGCCGCTCATTGGGTTATTGATGAACATCCAGATAAAGTGTCTGAGCTTATTAGTGAATTTATGAATAATAAAACATTCTAGTGAATTACTAGGTTTATTAAAAAGCTATTTGTTTCAATACGTTAAGTTTGATTGGGTAAAGTGGCGAATAGGCAATCATTGTAATACCGCTTGATTATATTAATAACCAAGCGGTATTTTTATATGTTCAAGAACCTAATACCGTAAATGGGTAAGGCATTAACTATTAAGATAAGTAGGTTAATGCTTATTAAATAGTCAAAATATCGCGTTTATACGTTAATTAATGAAGGTGAGTAACTTGGTTATGTATTTATTTATGCTATTTAACATAATATAAATTATAGGTAGTTGATGTGTATATAGAAAGAGCGCTTAAATGCGCCCTTGCTATGTCCAATACTAGACGGTATCGGACATTAAGTGATTTTATTACAATAACAGATATTACTAATACAGATATTACTAATTTTATTTATCAATTTGTTTAATCAATACTTAATAAACGCTCAGCTGTATATTCGTTAGTAATTAATCCGCTGATCATGTTTGACCTTACTGCGCCTAAAATGGCTAACACTTTTTCTTCACCAGCAGCTATCGCATAAATCTGTTTGTTAGCATTTGTTTTTAGTGGCGTACTTGCTACACGCTGATTAACCGTGCAATCTAAAAGCTTACCGTTTTTATCAAACACCCAACTAATCATTTCACCAACGGCACCAAGATCTTGTAACTCTTTAAGTTCTTGCGCATCAATAAAACCATCTATATGTAATGGCGATTTTTCACCTAAGCTACCAATACCCACAAATGTTACATCGGCATCTTTAGCGAGTTTTAAATTACCGGTAATATTTTGTTGTGCATGTAACTGTTCTTTTTCTTCAATACTTCTTGGTAAAACTGGCAATGGCATTGGGTAATGTTTTGCATTGGTGTGTTCGGCCATTCTTACTACAACATCATAAGGTGAAGCCGATCCATCCAAAGCCATATTACCTAGCATTGCTACAATTTTATGTTGCGGACAATCAACGGTTCTTAGCTCATCTACACATGAACGTAAAACACGACCTGTTCCCATAGCAAGTACTTTGGGCTGTTCTGATTTTAAATGACGTTCTATTTCAGCCGCGCCAGCTTGAGCCAAACCTAATGTAGATGATGGTTCAGACGGATCGCTCGGTACAACTTCGCACGAATCTAACCCAAAACGGCTTTTTAATTTTTCGGCCAAATCCATACATTTAGCAATCGGGTGGTCAAGTCTAACTTTAATTAATCCTTGGCTCACAGATAATGCGACCATTCTTTGTGCAGATTGACGAGATATATTTAGCTTTTTAGCAATTTCATCTTGTGTGTTACCGCCAACATAATATAACCACCCTGCTCTGGCTGCATCATCTAGCTTTCTAATTTCTGTATTTGATAGCTTTACCACGTAAACCTCTTAAAATAGAAGGAAAACCAAGTCCTTATTTTCATTACATAATTTTAATTATATGTGCTGCTATATAAATTATTTTATTAATTTTGGAGCATCTATTTATTAATAACGTTTTTGTTATTTATAATTGTAAATATACCATCCCTTAATAAAAAATACCTAGGTTTCATAGGATTATGTAATTAGAATTTAGTTAATAGCACCCTTATAAAGGTGCTATTTAAGGTAATTAAAAATAGGCTTTAGCGAATTGTTAAACCGTTATTATCAAACTTTAATACTTTATCAGCCGGTGCGCTTAGGTAAATACTGTCGCCATATTTTAATGGGCAATCACCATCTGCTTTTACTGTTACGGTCCCTTTGCCTTCAATATTTATATGTAAAAAGCTCTCCGAACCTAAATGCTCAATTACACCTACAGTTCCAGCCCAAGTACCTTGCTCAGTAGAGAGTGTTATATGCTCTGGTCGAATACCAATACAGCTAACATTCGCATCTTCATTTTGTGGAGCATCTATAAAATTCATTTTTGGCGAACCTATAAAACCAGCTACAAATTTGTTTACAGGGTTTTTATAAAGCTCTAAAGGTGTGCCTACTTGTTCAATAATACCGGCATTAAATACCGCGATTCTATCTGCCATTGTCATGGCTTCAACCTGATCGTGCGTAACATAAATCATTGTTGTGGCTAAACTTTTATGTAATTCAGATATTTCTAAACGCATATTTACACGTAATGACGCATCAAGATTCGAAAGCGGTTCATCAAATAAAAATGCCGAAGGTTGGCGTACAATTGCGCGCCCTATCGCTACTCGCTGGCGCTGACCGCCCGACAATTGCCCTGGCTTTCGATCTAAATAATCGGTCAAATTAAGAATTTTAGCAGCGTTAGCAATTTTACTCTCAATTTCTGCAGGGCTTACCTTGGCTCTTTTTAAAGGAAAAGCAATATTGTTACGCACGGTCATATGCGGGTATAACGCATATGATTGAAACACCATTGCCAAGCCTCTTTTTGCCGGCGGTGTTTTAGTGGCATCTATACCATCGATTTCTATATTACCACTGGTGGTATCTTCAAGCCCTGCGATCATACGAAGTAATGTAGATTTACCACAGCCCGATGGCCCAACAAAAACGATGAATTCACCGTCTTTAATTTCTAAGTCGAGCGGTTTAATTACGTTTACTTCATCAAAGTTTTTAGTGACTTGTTTTAGTGTGATGCTGCCCATGTGTATTCTCCTATTTTACTGCGCCGAAACTTAATCCACGCACTAATTGTTTTTGACTAAACCAACCAAGTATTAAAATTGGCACAATGGCCATGGCAGATGCTGCCGATAACTTAGCGTAAAATAACCCCTCAGGGCTTGAGTAACTGGCAATAAATGCCGTTAAAGGTGCAGCATTTGCAGCGGTTAAAATAAGTGTCCAAAACGCTTCGTTCCACGACAAAATAACATTGAGTAATAGCGTTGAGGCTATACCTGGTAAGGCTATTGGCAATAAAACATGGAATATTTCTTCACCAATTGTTGCGCCATCCATACGAGAAGCTTCAAGTATTTCGTTTGGTATTTCTCTAAAGTAGGTGTAAAGCATCCATACCATTATTGGTAAGTTAATGAGTGTCATTACAATAACCAAACCTAATTTTGTATCGAGTAATGCAAAGTCGCGAAACAATAAATAGATAGGAATAAGTACGCCTACTGGTGGTAACATTTTGGTTGAAAGCATCCACATTAATAAGTGCTTTGTTTTTTTAGTTTGCACAAACGCCATAGACCACGCAGCAGGTACCGCAATTAATAACCCCAGTAAACTTGAACCTAGTGATATAACTACAGAGTTCCAAAAATGGTTAAAGTATGGCGAGCGCGACAGTACATCGCGGTAATTTTCGAGCGTCCAATCAAACGCATATAAGCTTGGGCTTGCTGAAATTGCTTCGGCTTCCGTTTTAAAACTGGTGATTAACGTCCATAAAATTGGAAAGAAAATCATGCCGCTTATTGTCCATGCAGCAATGGTATAAATTAGTTTGGAACGACGGCTATCTTTTATAGTCATAATTAACCCTCCAAGTTTTTGCCAATTAAGCGCATTAAAAATATAGCGACTATATTTGCAATAATAACTGCAACTATGCCCCCTGCTGAACCGCCGCCTACATCAAACTGAAGTAGCGATTGCGTATAAATTAAGTACGTTATATTGGTTGACGAATAACCAGGACCGCCACTGGTTGTAACTAATATTTCAGCAAAAATTGACAGTAAAAATATAGTTTCGATTAATATAACCGCAGTTACAGCGCGCGATAGGTGCGGTAAAACGATGTAAAAAAACTTACTAAATGGGCCAGCTCCGTCTAAATCAGCCGCTTCTAATTGTTCACGGTCGAGTGATTGTATTGCTGTTAGCAGTATTAAAGCTGCAAACGGTAACCACTGCCAAGACACAATTATGATGATTGAAAATAACGGCATTTGAGCAAAAAAGTCGATAGGTTCAAAGCCAAGCCAAATAGCAAAGTGTGCAAATAAGCCATTAACTGGGTTCATTAGCATGTTTTTCCATACCAATGCCGACACAGTTGGCATTACAAAAAATGGGGCTAGTACCATAATGCGAACGTAGTTTCGCCCCCATATTGCTTGGTCTAGTAAAATAGCTAAGCCAATACCACCACAAATAGTGATAAGTAAAACCCCAGTTACTAGGTAGAGCGTGTTAAAAAATGATTCAAAAAAAGCCGGATCAGTTAGGAAAAATTCATAGTTTAAAAAGCCTACAAACTCTTTATCCCCTGGAACGAGTAAGTTGTAATCAATAAAAGAAAAATACAGTGTCATACACAGCGGAACTATCATCCAAGCAAGTAATAAAATTACACTTGGAAGAAGCATAAACCGAGCAAGCGTGCGCGAGTTAGTTGTTGCCATAAAGGTGACCTTAAAAAAGCCAATTCTATTTACTTGTTAACTATCAAGTGAAAATCAGAAACCCTTGATAGCGTTTATAACTAACAAGTAAATAGAATTGACATAAAATATTGGGTAAGTTTGAGTACTTACCCGCCCATTACATGCTATTTAGGATAGCGAGCTTTACGCATTGTTCGCTCAACGAGGTGCTGAGACGTACTAAGCGCTTGCTTAACGGTCATTTGGCCAGTTAATGCTGCTGAGAATTGTTGCCCAACAGCTGTACCAATTCCTTGAAACTCAGGAATAGCAACAAACTGAATACCTACATAAGGCACCGGTTTAACGGTTGGATTTTTAGGATCTGCAGATTGGATAGAATCTAAGGTAATTTGCGCAAACGGTGCTGCGTCCATGTACTTTTGATTACTGTAAAGTGATTTACGTGTACCTGGCGGTACTTTTGCCCAACCTTTTTTGTCAGCTACAAGTTGAGTGTATTCTTTTGATGTCGCCCAGCTAATAAATTTCATTGCGGCATCTGGTTTTTTGCTGCTTGCCGGTACGGCTAAAGTCCAAGACCATAGCCAGTTACCGCGTTTACCTAGACCATTATCTGGCGCAAGTGCAAACCCTACTTTATCGGCAACTTCTGAGTCTTTTTTATTAGTAACAAATGCGCCTGCAACGGTTGCATCAATCCAAATACCACATTTTCCTGTTTGGAATAGTGCAAGGTTTTCGTTAAACCCGTTTGCAGATGAACCAGCAGGTCCTGACTCTTTCATTACATCGACATAATACTGAAGGGTATTTTCCCACTCTGGAGTATTAAACTGTGGCTTCCAATTTTCATCAAACCAACGAGCACCAAACGAATTAGCCATTGATGTAATAAGCGCAACGTTTTCGCCCCAACCTGCTTTACCACGTAAACAAAGGCCATAAACACCTTCTTTTTTGTCTGTCATCGCTTTAGCAGCTTTGCGTATAAAGTCCCATGTTGGGGCTTTGGGCATTGTCAGCCCCGCTTTATCCATTAAATCGGTGCGGTACATAACCATTGAGCTTTCGCCATAAAATGGGGCAGCATAAAGTTTGTCGTTAATCGTTAAACCGCTTCGGATTGCTGGGATTAAATCGTCTAAATCGTAGTTTTCACCTAAATTGTCCAGCTCTTTTAACCAATTTTGTTTGCCCCAAATTGGTACTTCATAAGTACCGATGGTCATAACATCGTATTGGCCGCCTTTTGTTGCTACATCGGTTGTGACACGTTGGCGAAGAATGTTTTCTTCTAGGGTGACCCATTTTAGATCTATATCAGGGTTTTGGCTGGTAAAGTCACTGCTTAATTCTTTCATGGTGATCATGTCACCGTTGTTAACAGTCGCTATTGTAATTGTTTCTTTTGCCGCAGCGCCCATGCTTATGAAGCCACACGCGAGCATAATTAATTTATTTTTCATCGGGTATTCCCCATACACGTTATGTTTTAACAAGTGCTATTAAATTTTAATCTATTGCCAATTCTATTTATGGCAGTTTTAAAACATAAAACTGCCCGCAAAGTGCCTTTTTAGGTTCTTTGTACAAATAGTTAGAATAGTCGGTTAACGACTTAAAATTTAACAGAGATCTCAGAAGTGAAGCCGTCAAATCCTTTACCGATTTGGCCGCCCGAATTAACACCTTCTTCTTGGTTAACATACTCAACTTTTAAAAGCGTTTTATCGTTAAACCAGTAACCTGCAGCTACTTGAATACGCTCTACTGTGTTGTCTGTTTGTTCAATTAAGTCGGAAGTGTTTTCGGCTTCTGCATAACGAGCCGCTACATATAGCTTTTTAGGGATTAGATATTGTTGTGCTTCAAACACGAAGTACTCAACCGATGAGTCGCCTTCTATTACACTGTTTGAATCAAAAGTAGTGCCATTTTCATCAGCTATGCCGTTTGTACCAAAGTAGGTAATACCGGCAACTGCATTACCAGCGGCATCTGCAAATGTGTAATCATCAGATGATTTACCAACCATAAAGATTAGACTAGTTTCATCAGATGGTTGATAAGCTAAGTTAAGCTGGATGATTGATTGCTCAAGCCCTGGCATTGCGCCAACATGAGTGTCACGCTCGTTTGAAGGTGACGCCGAGAAATTATAGTTTTCACCATCGCCAAAGCGATAGTTTGTTGTGGTTACACCATCAAGACTGGCTACGCCATTTTCAAAACGTAACTGGTCGCCTTGATTCGCTTTTAATAAGTTTAAGCCTGCTTTAAAGCCACCTTCAAATTCTAGAGTACCTTGAAGTCGGTAGTTATAACCTCTGTCTTCTTGAAACGCTTCACCAAAACTAGAAGTCGTAATGTGACCTGTAACATTATAAGCACGTACTACACCACTATCGAAAGTTTCGCTGTAACTTAGCTGTGCACCGTTTTCTGCGGTTGCGTAATCGGTAATACCATTACCAATAAGTGCATTACTTTGGTTATCTGCGCCGTCTTGAAAACCTTTAAATTGAAAAGGCGAGCCACCAATGTTACCTAAACGCAGTGTTAAATTTGCGTTTTCTTTTGGTGTGCCATAAAGACCTAGTAAGTCAAATTCAACACCTGCAAAATCGTTGTGAAATGAAAAGTCACGATCTTCGCCACCAAAGTCATTAGGCTCTTCTGCAATATCTATATCGGCAGTGATGAACTCGTTAATATGAAATTTAAGCATTAGATTAGCTCTAATACGGCCAAATCCTGACTCTTGTTCTTCATCTTCTGGACGAAATGCGCCGTCTTTAGCTTGAATTGACTGAAAGTTTTGCATTAGTAAAAAGTCTACGTCAACGCGATCTAAATATTCAGAAATATCAGCCTGTGCTGGAGCCGATGTAGCCATAGCTGCCGCTATGAGAGAAATTGCAAATTTAGTCTTTTTATTATTCAACATA
Source organism: Pseudoalteromonas sp. NZS11 (assembly GCF_015864765.1). Classification (NCBI taxonomy): domain Bacteria; kingdom Pseudomonadati; phylum Pseudomonadota; class Gammaproteobacteria; order Alteromonadales; family Pseudoalteromonadaceae; genus Pseudoalteromonas; species Pseudoalteromonas sp. NZS11. Next base: position 60,337 of record NZ_JADYWP010000013.1, read on the forward strand.
ATAAGCTCTTTATTTAGTGTGGTGTGTGATGCCAACTTTATTAAATTGCATATTCATTTAATGAAATTGGTATTAATTCAGTGTGTGTAGATGAGGCTGGCTGAGCAAAACATTAAATAGATAATGAAATTGCACTTGTGAGCATAAGCTCATCTGCTGAGCATAATCACAGAATGAATTTAGAAGGTCAACGCTTTTTTATTACAAAACGTTTACAAAAAATCGGATTTGTATGTAAATATTTTTGAATCAATAAGTTAAGTAGCAAATTTGTTACATCAAATTTTGAGGAAATAAAGTGTATGATTAAGGGATTTATCGTAGATACGTCATTATTGTTCAATACAATTAATGAAAATATAAGTTAGTAGAAGATATAAAAGCAGGTAATCCTTTAAAAATAGGTTGTTGGGCAAACCTATAAACAGTTTATTTATTAGTGTTTTTTAAGTAACGTTCTTGAGCTTATGATTGGGTTAGCTTAGTATTAAAGCACTTAGATGTATTCAAAATAGAAGTAACCTACATATGGAATTTGTTCGCCCGCTAGAGCCCATCCTCATTATTGATGACGTTAAGGAAATTCGTGATTATCTAAACCAAATTTTAACTGACTTAGGGTTTGAAGATATATTAGAAAGCGCTGATTTTAGCTCTGCTAAACCTATTATGAACAATAAACCGCCAGGCGTTATATTTGTAGATGTAGATTTACCTGACTCTAACGGTGCAGATATATTGGAATACATTAATAGTGCTTACCCGCACACTCATGTTGTTATGTGCTCTGGCCACAATAGTCTCGAAAACGTACAAAACACGTGGGAAATGGGCGCTAAAGGCTTTATTGCAAAACCTTTCAACACAAAAAAAGTAGACACTGTAATGAAGCGTCTTGAAATAATAGAATAATAATAAGGTTAGCATGCATAGTACTGTTACTGCGATTATAGACGATCTTTCGAGTGTTATATTTGGTAAACAACAACAAATAAAACTGGCACTTACATGCTTATTTAGCGAAGGGCATTTACTCATTGAAGATTTGCCTGGTATGGGAAAAACCACTCTTTCTCATGCATTGTCAGCTGTGTTAGGTTTATCGTATCAGCGTATTCAATTTACCAGTGATCTTCTGCCTGCTGATATTCTGGGTACTAATGTATTTAACTCTACCGAGCACAGTTTTACGTTTCATAAAGGCCCTATTTTTAGCCAAGTTGTTTTAGCTGATGAAATAAACCGCGCAGGGCCCAAAACACAAAGTGCGTTGCTTGAAGCAATGGAAGAGCAACAAGTAACAGTTGATGGAAAAAAATATACGCTGCCAAATCCATTTTTTGTGATTGCAACACAAAACCCGCTTTACCAATCAGGTACTTACCCGTTACCTGAGTCGCAATTAGACCGTTTTTTAATGCGTATTAGCTTAGGTTTTCCACCTAAAGAAGCCGAAAAACGCTTAATTTTGAATATGCAAAAACGAGATTACAGTCAGTTACCTAAGCGTATTAACCAACAAGAGTTAGCGGCAATTCAAACCCAGATAAGCCAAATTACTTTAAGTAGCCCGGTTATTGACTACATTATAGAGCTTGTTAATTACACACGCACAAGCAACGCTTTTGCATCTTCGTTATCACCGCGTGCCAGTATGGCTCTTGCTAAAGCGGCTAGGTCGTGGGCCTTTATTGATGGTCGTGATTTTGTAATGCCAGAAGATGTTCAAGCCGTATTTGCAAGTGTGTGTCAGCATCGTTTAGGTTTGCATAATGAGTCAGGTGAAGCGCAAGTAAACGATATTTTAAAAAACATTTTAGTTCCGGTATAAACTTTTATGCCAAAAAAAACAGCTAAGCGCCCTTCTTTATTTAAGTCATTTAAGCGAGGTGTATTTAATAAGTTATTAAAAAATAAGCATTTAAAAAACTCAATTACACTTGAACACAGAACAATTTATGTATTGCCATCGTCCCTAGGTTGGTACTTTGTAATTGTGGCTATTTTAAACTTTGTAATGGGCATTAATTATCAAAATAACTTAATTTTAATAATGTCTTATCTTATGTTTGTGGTGATGATTATTGCTGTATTAATGGGCTACAGTAACGCTAAAGGCTTAACGGTTAAATTTAAAGATGCATTTAACAGCTACGCACCCCAAAAACCGAGTATTGTATTTGAATTACAAAGCCCTTCTGTTACCCAATCTATTAATTTAACATATCAAGGTAGTGAGCAAACTCACAAACATACCGACGAAGTTGATAGTAAACCTCAGTTACTTACACTCAACTTACCCTACAGCTCACGCGGTAAGTACTCAGTGCAACGTATTAAAATAGCGAGTAACTACCCCTTTGGCTTAATAACTGTTTGGAGCTACATTCAATTACAAACAGGTGTTTTTGTATACCCGTCGCTTGAACAAGTACACAGTGATGCGCATGTTTCTATGCTTGATGAGCAAGCCGATAAAGGTATTTCTACACAATCTGGTAGCGAAGAGTTTGAGTCGTTAATCCCACATTTACCAGAGATGGGCTTGCAAAGAGTCTCTTGGAAGCATTACGCAAAAACACAGCAGTTGTTAGTAAAAGAGTTTGTAGACTTTAAAACAGCGAATGCGCTCTTCGATTTTACGTTAATGAATGGGGATACAGAACAACGTTTAAGCCAGTTATGCTTTTTAGTGTGTGAAGCAACCGAGAAAAACACCCCTTTTATGTTAAAGCTACCGAATAAAACAATAAATACAAATACCGGACAGCAACATAAGCAGCAATGCTTAGAATTATTATGCTCATTTAATGGTGATGTGTAATGGACATACTTAAAAACGAAAAAGTAATAAATTATTCGCTGTCTTTTATATATGCATGTTTAATTGTATTTTTTGTATCACATTTACCGCTTGCTTTTGTAGGTGTACTTTCACTTATTTGTGCATGGAACTTTTACATAACGCTGAGTAATAAACCAAAGCCAAATGCTTGGCTGGCAAATATACTCGCAGGTGTGTCACTAGGTTTAATGCTCTACACAGTAGGCATGTCGGATACGGTTATTTTATTTGTGGCCATGCTGCTACTTGCTAGTTTATTTAAGCTGCTGCAGGCTAAAACCAAAAAACACTATCATGTAATTACAACGCTTACGTTTTTTTCACTCTCATCGGTGTATTTATTTAACCAAAGCATTTTAACGACTTTAACTGTAAGTGGTTTATACATATTAAACTTTGCAGTACTTGGCCTACTTGAATCCAAACATAATTTAAAAATAGCCTCTAAGCAAAGTGGTAAATTACTACTTTTAGCACTTCCTTTAGCTATATTTTTACTGCTTTTTTTACCAAAAATGCCCGCCTTTTGGCAGCTTCCTGGGCCTAAGCTTGCAAAAACAGGGCTTTCTGAACAAGTCGACCCATTCGATATTGCAAAGCTTTCAAACTCAGATGAACTTGTGTTTAGAGTTAAATTTAACGAAGAAAAACCTGTAGCGCCTTATTATTGGCGAGCAATAGTTCATGATGAATTTAATGGCAATGCGTGGTTTACATCTGACTTTTTAAAATATAATAATTTAAAAACAAATACCCAGAGCGAAAATAATGAGCAACTTATTTCAAGCTACTCAGTTATTACAGAGCCTGCTACACAAAAATGGCTCTATGGTTTAGCCTACTCCAGTAGTAACTCACAAAATGTTGAAGGTAATTCGCTAGGTTTATTGCGTAAAAAAAGTCGCCAAGCTAAAAACTTACAATACGATGTAAATAGCTTTAACTTTGCAACTTTACCGCTTGGCGAATTTGAAGAAAAACGCTACAAATACCTCGCTTATAAAAAGAATGTAAAAACATCATCACTTGCTAAAAACTTAAAGCAAAAAACACACTCTGACCGCGATTTTTACAATAGCTTATTACAATACTTTGCAGGTACGGGATTTACTTACACGCTAACTCCTACACCTATGAGCGGCGATAATACAATTGACCAATTTTTATTTGAAAACCAACGTGGATTTTGTGGTCATTATGCAAGCGCTGCTGCGTACATTTTTAGAACCGCAGGTATACCCGCTCGATTAGTAAGTGGTTATTTAGGCGGTGAATTAAATCAAGATAATAATACGCTAACAGTTCGCCAGTACGATGCGCATGCATGGGTAGAAGTATATTTACAAAACGAAGGTTGGGTTATTTTTGATGCAACCGCCGTTGTTGCACCTGAGCGTTTAAATGGCTCACTTTCGCAAAACCAAGAGCTGAATGACGAATTTAAAAGTAATCTTGATTTTGGTTTAGTGAGTTTAAGTAATTTCCCCGCTATTAATTGGTTAAGGTTGGAACTTGAAAATCTCGATTATCAATGGTCTAGCTGGGTACTTGGTTTTGACGAAGAAAAACAAAATGATTTTTTAAAATCAATTTTTGGTAGTAAAAACATTTGGCTTGTACCATTAATGGTTTTATTAACAGCTGGTTTTTGTTTTGTAGGTTATTTTGTTTATTTAAACTTACCAAAACGCCCGACTAAATTAGCGCCTATGGTTAAAGAATTTTATGAAGTAAAAGCATGGGCGAAAAAACAAAAAATAAATACACCCGATAATTTAACACCGAGTCAGCAGTTACATTTTTTTGCTGATCAACTTCCTCGTTCTGCACAATCTATAAACACATTTAGTCAGTTATTTAACCAAGTACGCTATAGTAAAAAACCTTTTACGAAAGAGCGTAAAACTCAGGCTAAAGATCTGATAAAATTAATCAAAATTTCCAAATAGAGAATACTATGAATGCTGTTGTTATAGGCGTTATTTTAATGCTCGGGCTATCTCTGGCTCGCGTTAACGTCATTGTTGCCATGATCATAAGTGCTTTAGTTGCTGGTTTAACCGCAGGCTTGGGTATAAAAGAAAGTGTTGATGCATTTAATTCTGGCCTTTCTGCCGGAGCTGAAATTGCACTAAGTTATGCCATGCTCGGTGCATTTGCCGTTGCTATTTCTAAGTCGGGTTTAACACGTATTCTCGCTGATAAGTTACTTGCTAAAGTAAATGCTAAAGGCAGCGGGAATGAAACGTTTTTAAGTTACTTCATTTTATTAATTATTTTAGGTTGTGCAATTTCTTCGCAAAACTTAGTACCTGTACACATAGCGTTTATTCCTATTTTAATCCCGCCGTTACTCGTGGTTTTTAATCAGTTAAGGTTAGACAGGCGTGCTATAGCGTGTATTTTAACATTTGGATTAGCAACCTCTTACATGGTGCTGCCTTATGGTTTTGGTGGTATTTACTTGTATTCTATTTTGCATAAAAATCTAGTCGATAACGGCTTAGACATTGTAAATACACAAGTCCCTATGGCGATGATTATTCCTGCATTAGGCATGTTTATAGGATTACTTATTGCGGTATTTATTACCTACAAAAAACGCCGCGAATACACCGAGCTCCCATTAACAACTCAGAGTAAATCGGCCGAGGTAGAAAACCCTAAAAAAGTAATGATTGTAGGGCTATGTGCGGTATTTGCCTCACTTGTTGCACAAAACCTAAGTGGCTCAATGATTTTAGGGGGTTTAGTAGGTGTAATGATATTTAGTGTATTTGGTGTAGTTAAGTGGGAAGAAAACGGCGACGTATTTAGTAAAGGCGTTGCGATGATGGCGATGATTGGTTTTATTATGATATCGGCACAAGGCTTTGCATCAGTTATGCAGGCCACTGGCGACGTAGCGAGCTTAGTACACAGCACAGCGGCACTTTTTGATGGTAATAAACCTTTGGCCGCCGGTGTTATTTTGTTAGTCGGGTTATTAATTACAATGGGAATTGGTAGCTCGTTTTCAACAGTGCCTATTATTGCAACTTTGTTTGTTCCTTTGTGTTTAGACCTCGGGTTTTCTGTTATGGCTACCGCTGCACTTGTTGGTACTGCGGGCGCTTTAGGTGATGCAGGCTCCCCTGCTTCAGACTCAACGCTTGGCCCAACATCAGGTTTAAATGCCGATGGCCAGCACGACCATATTAGAGACTCTGTTATTCCAACATTTATTCACTTTAACATTCCACTGCTGATATTTGGCTGGATTGCAGCAATGGTACTTTAAAAAGTATTTACGTAAGTGTAATTAAAAGCTGAAGATAACCAAAAAGGTATGTTAAAAGCATACCTTTTTTGCTTCTAACAACTCTTATCCCTATCAATTTCTCCTCTATTTTGATTGGTTTATTAGTAAATATTAACTGAGGTGTTGAGATTACATTTAATAAATATTTAGTATGATGTGTTCTTTATGGTTTTTTATATAAGCACCAATTAAGGTGCTTATACAATGTTACTCTACCGCGTCTTTAAAGCTCTAAATTACTCAAAACCATAAATCATTTTATCGCATACTACCGGTGTTGGTCTGTGGTTATCATCGACTGCAACAAACGTAAAGCTACCACTAATGGCAGAGTGCTTATCATCTCTGTGCATAGTTTCTAATAGTATATCTACATCAACTTTTAAGCTGGTGTTACCTACATGGACTACTTTAGCAATTAACTCTGCAAAAGTACCTGCTGGTATCGCTTCTTTAAAATCAACTCTATCGGAAGATATGGTAACCAAAGGTTTACGACAAAAACGAGTAGCAGCTATAAATGCCACTTCATCCATCCACGCCAGTGCATCACCACCAAATAAAGTATTATGATGATTGGTACGCCCTGGAAACACAGTTTTAGTTACCGATGTGGTTGAGTCTTCAATACGCTGAGCAATTATTGCATCGCGATTTACTTCAGTCATAATCTCTACTTTTTGTTTGCTAATGTATCTTGCATTAGTAATGCAGGATCAAGGCGTTCGCCTTTCCAGTTAAAACGCCAATCTAGGTGAGGACCCGTTACACGCCCTGTTGCACCAATTTCAGCCACTTTGTTACCTTGCTTAATTTTGTCACCCACTTTTACATCAAGCTTACTTAAATGAATGTAAGTTGAGGTAATACCATGGCCATGATCAATAATTAATGTACCACCTGAGTAGTATAAATCAGGTTCAGAAAATACCACGGTACCACTAATTGGCGCGTAAACAGGAGAACCTGTTTTATTAGCAATGTCTAAGCCAAAGTGCGGACGACGAGGCTCACCATTAAAATAGCGCTGACTACCATAAACACCCGATATACGCCCTTCTGCAGGCTTTAACACAGGGTCTAAAAAGTACAGTAAATCAGAGTCTACTTCTCTCGCTTTACGAACAGCAACTGCTTCGCGGCTTATACGTGCACTGACTTCTTTTGCCGGTGAAACATACTTCTTAGCCACGCCGGTAATTTTATCAATTTCATATTCACGCTTAGTTATGGCTAGCGGCTGTGAATGCGATTTACCCGTGTTATCTACCCATTTTAAAGTATGAGTCGTTTCAGCGTCACGCCCAAAACCAAATACAAAATCACCCTTTGGTGAAAGTTTTAAACTTTTGCCATCTAAGCTTACTGATTTAGCGTTTTCTAGCTTTCCAGTAACTAAACCGCCTTGTGTTAAATGTCCTTTTAACTCAAGCGCCATAGTACTAAAGCTAGCAGAGGCAACAAGCGCTGTTGCTAAAAGTGTTTTAAACATAACTAATCGATCCTTTTCCAACCCCTTCATAAGCGGTTACTTTTACTGCTTTTTCTGGGTATTGGGCTTTAATTTGGCCAGCTACATGTTCAGCAATACATTCTACAGTGGTGTCTACTGGTAAAATGTCGCAACGAGACTCGCTAATAGCCATTTCAAAATAGCCTTGTGCCGATGTGTAAGCAAAACATACATCACCCGCTTTGGCTGTTATGTGTTTTAAATCAGGTGCGTTAATTTGATCTTCACTGGTGGCTAAGTAAATATCTTCCCACTTTTGAGACCATTCTTTTTGCAAGCGCGGCATAGAGATGCCATCTAGGCTAATACCAATTTGAGAACGATGCCCATGAATAATACGCTGGCAATTACCGTCATGCTTTTTAAGGCCATGGCTGTAATGGTAGTAAAAACTTTGGCTGTGTTCAGGCTTAAGAGACAGCTCAATTTTTTCAATGTTATCTGGTAGCTTCGGTAAAATAGTCGCAATTAAAAATTCAGTAACCGATTCAACCGTTACTTCGTCTGCGTTAATCATGCAATAAGCTTGATGAGGAGCACTCATAGCTAAGTGATTATTTTCACCAAATGTGCAATCGAGTGTTTTATGCTCGTCAAATTCAGATACAGTGCCATTAAGCCCTGTAGGAATTGCTAAACGGTGATCAATACACTCATCTATAATGCCTTTAATTTGCTTTTTAACTAAACCAAAGTCTAAAACCATAGACTCTTCGTTAAGTTTACCGTGCAAAGTTAAATCAACAATCCAGCTCTCGCCAACGGCGCCGCGTTTGTTACATAAGTAAGAAAAATCAATCACAGTTAGTGAGTTAACAAAAAGGATCATAAACTTCCTTTAGACTGGTTATAAGACAGCGTTAATTATAATGATTTCTGATTGTAATTGCGCGGTTTTATAGTGCAAAAACCAATCGCGTTGATTGATTGATGATTTAATATGCAATATTTTGATTTTTTAACTGCTCCGAGTTGTTTAGCGTACAAGTGTACGCTAAAGTACTTGGCAATTTCTAAGCGAAGATAAGTGTTATGGAACCTAAAAATAGCTATACAAAAGAAGAGTTGATCCTGTGTGGTCAAGGTGAAATGTTTGGTGAAGGTAACTGCCGTTTACCAAGTGACAACATGTTAATGATGGATCGCATTACCTCTATTACTGCTGATGGTGGTATTCATGGGAAAGGCGAAATTGTTGCTGAGCTTGATATTGACCCTAGCCTGTGGTTTTTCGATTGTCATTTTAAAGGCGACCCAGTAATGCCAGGTTGTTTAGGCTTAGATGCTATGTGGCAACTAGTTGGTTTTTACTTAGGTTGGTCTGGTGGCCCTGGTCTTGGCCGTGCGCTAGGTGTGGGTGAAGTTAAATTTACTGGCCAAATTTTACCAACTAATAAAAAAGTAACTTACCGTCTTGTAATGAAACGCGTAATTAAACGTAAATTGTTTATGGGCGTTGCCGATGGCACAGTAGAAGTAGATGGCCGAGTAATCTACGAAGCAAAAGATTTAAAAGTGGGCTTGTTCCAAGACACTAGTGCATTTTAATTTTTAAACGCACAAACAAAAAGGCCTCCAATGTGGAGGCCTTTTTGCTTAAATTCGATTATTGATTTTAGGTTTTGTACATGTTGCGGTTTTCAATCGCTTCACGCCAACCTCCTAACCACTCTGATTTTGGATCTACTTGTTGATAAGGGCATAGCTCTTTTGAGCGACCTGCTAAACCTGCTTTAAAACCTTGAGAATGAGCTCTTTCTAAACGATCTCTTTTCTGTCTCTTCATCGGTAATATCCTCACCTTTTTATTTATATATTGTGTAGCATTAGTGAAATCTACATTTAATGAATAGTTAATAAAAATGTAAAATTCAAATCGTAAAAGCAATTAAATTGTTTGACTTTAACTAAGCTGCTGATGCAAAAATGAATTAACATTTAAAAAAGTAAGTGGTCATACAACATTTAATTTGACCGGTTCGTAATAACAAATTGGCGATTTAATAATCGCTAAAAAGCACTTGTGTGCTTTAATTGTGACCGAATAATATTGACTAAGTTCCAAACAAAAATGTAATCGTGACACTTTTATTTCATTAATCTTAAATTAGTAGCCCGCCCCTAAATTTGAACTATTTTTAAACAATTTAAATTTATACTTGATTATTTAAAGTCGATCGGTCTAATATAGGTTCATGAACAAAAATACATCAACACCAATACGCCGTGGTCGCCCACCTAAAATAGCCAGAGAAAACGCCGATACAAAAGCGTTACTTATTCGCACGGGCCTAGAAACCCTAACTGAATTTGGTTTTAGCGCCACGGGGCTCGATACTATTTTAAAAAAAGCGGCTGTACCTAAAGGCTCTTTTTATCATTACTTTAAAAGTAAAGAAGCCTACGGTATTGCGTTAGTTGATGCATACGACAGTTATTTTATTGCCAAGCTTACCCATTACCTACAGCAAGAAGATGTCCCCCCACTTGAGCGAATCGTTAATTTTACTCAAAGCGCAATTAAAGGGATGAAAAAATACGATTACAAACGTGGCTGTTTAGTCGGTAACTTAAATCAAGAGCTTAACCATTTAAGTGAAGAGTTTAAAACCAGATTAATGCAAAGCTACACAGCTTGGCAAAACTATGTAGAGGTTTGCTTAAACCAAGCTAAGCAACAAGGCACTATTGCAAGCCATGTAAATACAAAATTGATGAGTGAGTACTTTTGGATTGGTTGGGAAGGTGCTGTTATGCGCGCCAAGCTCACAAAATCAAATACTCCACTTACTTTGTATACAGAAATGTTTTTACGCGCATTATTAACCTAATGCGTTTTTATTTACCAATTAAAAGACGATCGGTCTAAAAGGATATCCCATGAGTAACCCAATTAAAGCCATTGTTATTAATAAAGAAGATAATAACTATAGCGCTTCATTATCAACTATCGAAAATAGTGATTTACCAAACGAAAACGTATCTATCGACGTGCTATACAGCACACTTAACTATAAAGATGGTTTAGCAATTACTGGCAAAGGCCCCGTTGTACGTAGTTTTCCTATGGTGCCAGGTATTGATTTAGTGGGTACGGTTACAAATTCCACCAGCGATGAATTTAAAAGCGGTGATAACGTAATATTAAATGGCTTTGGTGTAGGTGAAAAACATTGGGGCGGGCTTGCTCAAAAAGCGGCACTTAATAGCGATTGGTTAATCCCCTTGCCTTCAGGTATTTCACCAAAACAAGCAATGCAAATAGGCACTGCGGGTTATACCGCTATGCTAAGTGTTATAGCACTTCAAAAACAAGGTATTACGCCTGAATCTGGCGAAATACTGGTAACTGGTGCTAATGGTGGCGTAGGCAGCTTTGCTATTTATTTACTAAATCAACTTGGGTTTAACGTAACAGCGGCAACGGGTCGATTAGATCAAAGTGAGTATTTAAAAGAGTTAGGCGCTTCACAAATAATTGACCGAAATGAGCTTTCAAACCCGGGTAAGCCTTTGCAAAAAGAGCGATTTGCAGCGGCAATAGATTCAGTAGGTAGCCATACACTTGCCAATATTTGTGCATCATTAAAATATGGTGGCGTAGTAACCGCCTGCGGACTTGCACAAGGTATGGATTTACCAGCATCGGTGGCACCCTTTATATTACGTGGTGTATCTCTTATAGGAATTGATAGCGTAATGCGCCCTAAAGCCGACAGAATTGAAGCATGGGATCGTTTAGCTAAATTAGTAAGCGCTGATTATTTAGATAAAATTTCGACAGAAATATCACTCGAACACGTAATCGATAACGCAGAGCAACTTATGGAAGGTAAAATTCGTGGTCGTGTTGTAGTTAATTGCCAAAGTTAATTAAATAATAAGCCACATAGTAATATGTGGCTTAAACGTTTAACTAGGCACCGAATGCAGCTAATTTTTCAGCTAATTCTGTTTTAGTAATCAAACCCATTTCTTCTTGCTTTTTAAGCTTGCGAATGTTGTCAAAGTTATCTAGTTTTAAACGTGCTTTAGCTAACTTTTCTTCCATTTCTTCTTTAGATAAAACATCAAGTTTTACTGCTTTTTCTAACTTCTCTTTTTCTTGATCATATTCTTTTTGAAAAATTGCTTTTTCTTGAATTATAATTTGATCTTTTATTTTCTTTTCGATTTCAATGGCTTCATCTTCAAGCTCAATCTTTTTCTCTAAAAGAGGTTCTATTCTTGATAAAGGCTCTTGTAAAGCAACTTCAACATTTTCACCTTGGTTAGCTAAAAGGTTCTCAACATATTTTTTACCAATATCTTTGTAACCAATATTAAGCTGACCTTCGATTGAAGTGATTTCTGAACGAATCGCTGAAAGTTTTGCGTTTTCTTTTGCTGAAGTAGCAATATCACTACTTAGTTTTGATGTAGAGTCACTAATATTTGAGCCAATAGTGCTTGCTTGAGTTTTGATCTTATTAAAAAGTCCCATTTCGTAATATTCCTTAATCTTTAATACTATAAATTGGCATCTTGCCGTATTTTATAAAGCTTTTTAATATTACCGATTATTTAAACACGTGTAAATTTTATCTTTCAATTCATTGTATGTGTAGATTTTAGAGTATCAAAACTTATAGATAAAACTTATAATGCAATTTGTATTTTAATAATGAGGCAACACCTATGAGCAACCAAGAACTTTTCAGTAATAACCCACTGCAAGGCGTAAAATTAGAACAAGTGGTTGAAGAGCTGGTTGAACAATACGGGTGGGAACTCCTGCACGCTTATTTACAACTTAACTGCTTTAAAAATAATCCTGATGTTAAGTCTGCGGTTAAATTTTTACGTAAAACACAATGGGCACAAGAAAAAGTAGATAACTTTTACCTTTACCGCCTTAAAAACTTACCTAAGCCTGATGATGTTCAATACGAACTACCACCACGAGATCGTGTGATCCCAGCTGATCATAAACCGGGTGAGCCGTGTGAACTTAGTTTTGTTGATGCTAAACGTATTGTAGAGAAAAAAGAATCTAAGCAACGTGCTCGCGATCGTAAGCAGCGTTCTAATTCTAGTAACCCTTGGGGTAACTAAAAACTTACTAATTTAAGGTTGAAGAGCTGTTTATAAATAGCTCTTCGACTATTTTCTCATTAACTTCAATTATATCCGCCTTACATAGCCAATAAATAACAATTAGTACCCTCGGTTTTTCCAAAAATCTGTTTCGGTGCGCTCTGCCTCTAATGCCACATTAAAAGTTTTATCAGCAATGATTTTTCCATTTAATTCAATCGTCATTCGCCAATCACCCAATTTATTTTCTATTGGCAGCCAAAGCGTATCGCCTAAATAAAAGTTCCAATCACTGTTTTTAACGTATACATCGCCTTCAAAAGGATCCATCACATCACCGTTACTACCTGGAATATCAGGATGGTAAATACAATAATGAAGCTTTTCGCCTTTACCTTTTTTGATATTTACGATTAAGCCAAACTCAATATCTACCTCAGCTATTACATTTGTTGTAAATTGCTCTATTTGTGGCAACGCTTTACTTTCACTATCCCACTTAGAGTAAATACCGTGACTTTGTAACGTCACTACAGGTTTTGTTTTAGCCATTAAGGTAGCCTTTTATGTTAGCTATTTTGGCATTAGTTTAACTTTTTGAAATTTTAAAATAAAACACAATCTCATAAAGTTAAATCTCAACTTAGCTTTAATACTCCGCCTATTTACATAATTGCTAATTTGTCATCATTGTTTACACACTATTTGCACAATTGCTGATTATTGTTTGAGTAACTTAATTGATCAGGTAGGCAGCAATGAAACAATACGCACTTAATAATAAAAATCGAAATAGGATAAATGCTTTAAAGCTCACTTCTCTTGCTTTAATTGTTTCATCGTTAGTTGCATGTGGAGGTGGAGAAGGCATAGCTGATAGCTCAGAAACTACAGAAAGCTCATCACAAACCACCACAGATAATGGCACAGGTACCAGCAGTTCAACCCAAAGTGTACTTTGTGAATATAGCTACAGTGAATATAACGAGTCAGAGTCAGTACAAGCCACCAGCGCTGCAGATTGGTCATGCACAGGAACTACACGCGACTTAGCAGCTAATGGCATACCCGATCACGAAGTAGGTACATTCCCTAATGCTGATAACCCAAATACTATTTCTGAACAATCAGTAAATGAAAGCTACACACTTGAGCCTATAGAAACAACACAAGCAACTATGCTTGGTGGTCCTCGTGGAATGATAGGCGTTGTACTTAATGGCATTAAAATAGACGCAGGCACAGGCGGAAGTTGTGATGATTCTGGCACCGATTGCGATTTAGGCGACAACAGCGGCAACTGGAATATAGAAGCCTTAAGCCAAGACACGTTTAGTTTTGGAACAGACGACAACAATGCACATGTACAACCCGATGGCACATATCACTATCATGGTATGCCAGAAGGCTTTGTAGCAATGCGAGGTGGCAATAGCACCACTATGACTCTAATAGGCTGGGCAGCAGATGGCTTTCCTATATATGCACGTTACGGCCATTCAGACTCAAGTGATGCAACTTCAGCCCTAACCGCAATGACCGGTAGCTACCAACACATAACAACCGTAAGCGCAAACCGCCCTTCTACCGATATATACCCATTAGGTACATTTGCACAAGATTGGGAATACGTAGCAGGCTCTGGTGATTTAGATGAATGTAATGGCCGCGTTGGTGTAACGCCTGAGTTTCCTGATGGGATATACCACTACTACGCAACAGACACTTACCCGTTTTTTCAACGCTGTGTTAAAGGCGAAGTTTAGTTAGGAGTAAGCTATGCCTTATATAAAAAGAGGTCTACTGAGTATGACTACTTTGGGTTTGTTGATTATGCCAAATTTAGCAAACGCGCATTTAATGGTTGCAGATCACGGTACGCTGAATTTTGTTGATAATAACGTGTTTATTGTGCTTTCAATCCCTATGTCGGCTTTTAAAGGAGTTGATGAAGATAAGGATGGCAAAGTATCAATAGTTGAGTTTAATGCTCATAAAAAACAAATAAGTAAGCGAGTTAAAAAGAACGTTTATTTAGCAGATCATCAGTATAAATTTACTATTGACGGACTTTTACTAAACCCAGAAGCGTCGCATACACATAAAAGCGACAATATAGACCAAGTAACCATTACTGGGCGCTACTCTTTGCCCAGTAAATTAACCAAAGTTAACTTTAACGTTAAGCTATTTAGTAACAATGAGCACAAGCAGCATTATCAAATAACAGCGACTAATAAAACGCAAAAGCTAACTCATCAATTTGAGCTATCACCAACATCGCCCTTTAGTAAGGTGTTTAATAATTAGTAATACTTACCTAAATAATTAAGTGGCAAAGAGTACAAGTTAAACCAATTTGTGCTCTTTTTTATCTTTGTCTTCTTATTTAATACTCTTTAGTTAAGTGCTTTTTCTATAAAAGTACAAGCTTGGGATTTTTAGGAAAGTAATGCTCTTCTTGCTGCTCACATAAACTAAACTCACGGGTGTTTTTATATGGGAGTTTCATAAAGCCCGCAACACCAACGTCCGTAATATTTACCGCGTATTGCATAAGTTTATTAAGCAAACGTTTAAACTCAACCTCTTTGCTCGAATCGAGTAAGCGGTAGTAATGGTGAATCTTCATTCTGTCCGGCAGTGCTTCAAAAATAATACACCCCGTATGATGAATTTGGTTAAGCTCAAATACGCATTTAATAACTTTTTTAGGTAGCTGTAGTTGCTCATCAGGGTCTTTACCGTCTTCAAAATATGAATGCGGGCGGGTTATGTCGTTTGCTTTCATGCTTACAACTTCGTATTCAAGCTCTGGTAGGCTATCAAACTTAAATGCACCGGTGCCATCTCGCTCTAACTGAATAGTTTTACGGGCATCAAACAAACAACACTTAAATAACCCTTTTTGATTAATCGCTTGCGCAAGCATCACCGTGTTATTAATTGCATCACTAAACGCATCACCCAATGATTCGTCATGCATAATTAAAGACGATTCAACAAAAATCGACTCATCCTTCCAATGAAAACTAAGCCCACCAACAACAGGGTACTTAGCTAATCGGCTTATTGATGCTAAAAATGCTTTTTCGTTATCGCCTGTATCAAACAAAAACTCTTTATAATAACGGTCAAGTTGCGCGTCGTTTATATCTAGTAATTGCTGATTATGATCGGCCTGGCGTAAAAACTGTTTTCGTGAACTATATACCACCGTGTCGGGCTGCTCGGCCTTGCCATACCAAAAAGGGATATCTGCTTTTTTTTGTTTTTTATCAAGCTCAGGTAAATACGCTTTAGCCATAGTTGTAATGTTACGCATAAAGTAATCACCGGCACCATCACGTTGTGCCTTACTTTTAGATAGCATGCCATCAATCACTTTAGCCAGTTCTTTTGGGAGCCCTAAGCTGCTTGCAGGGATGGCTTGCGCACCAAAGCGACACGACTGCGCCGACGCTAGCGCATACAACGTAGCGGCTACACCTTGTTCGTCAAATCGTGGGGATGACTGCTCCCCCGACATTTGTGCTTCACCAATAAAGTACACATCGCCCATACGCGCATTAGTTGTACTTAAATCGCCCGACATTAAATCCATAAAGTTACTCGCAACAGGGTTACCATCGCTATCGAGCTGTGCATACACAGAGCTTCCCCAATCCACTAACGACAGCGCATCAGTGTTTGCATCCCAAACAAGGTTTGAAGGCTTTATATCTCCATGCACTACAGGTTGTGGGCTAATGCCGTTTTTGTGACTGCGTAAATCAATTAATACATTACGTAACCTAACAGCTAGCGCCATTATTTGCGCGGCACTAAAGCGCCCTGTTTTAAGCGATACTTTTTCAAGGTCCTCTCCAATGGCGCGCGCCATCATTAAAATCCCTTGTTTTTTAATTCGCTCAAAAGCATAAAAGGTAGGCACTAAGGGGTTATTAATTTGCGAAAGCATATACGCTTCGTCTTCTAGGCGGTCGCGTACACTTTGGGCAAGCGTAATACGCGAAAACTTAAATACCCAAGGTAAGCCGTTATCGTCATCACCTGCAAACACAAAACCAAAAGCACCTGAGCCAATCATTTCAACGTTTTTGTAGCCCAGCAGTGTTAACTGCTTAATACAAATATTAAGCCACTGGCGGTGTTTTTTAGCATCGCGGTGCGAAAGCAAATAAACAGATTGCTCTTCGTTGATATAAAAGTTGCGGATTTCTTTGGCTTTCAATACGGGTACTCAAATTTATAAAACTAACTAATTATTAGTTTTATATAATGAGATTACAATAGGTTAAATAGGAGTTTTGAAATCGTTGAATAAAACAGCGCTAAAATAGTGCCAGAACAGTAAATTTAAGTGTAAACGTTAAAGCTCAAAGCAAGCTTTTTACAATGCACTGTATATAAATACAGTGCATTGCTTTTTACTAACTTTCAATAACACGAAGCTGCTTAATTGATGACACAGCTATGTGCGTTTGATAATAATATTTATTAGTGACTCTACCACGGCTCATAAAATCGATAGTTACTCGTTTAGCTTCGCCTGTTACTTCTATTGTTTTATCAATAAAAAAGGTGTCTGCTGGTTGCCCGTATTTACTTTGAAGCTCGGCTACCACATTAGGCTGTATTGATACCGTAATTGAACGCCTGTCACGATAATCAGTTTCTGTATTTAAATACAACCAACTCCCCTGAGCTCCCGCCGCTTTAATATGAAACTGGTAAGTGCCAGCAACCCCCTTTGGTGCACTTTGCTCAGTTAAAGCGATAAGGTTCATATTTGCAGCTGTACTTTGGCTCATTTCAATTTTATGGGGAACAGAACTACATGCACTAAGCGTTAGCACACTTAGTAAGGCTAGATATTTCAAGACACAATTTCCTTGTTTCTTACACCAATTCGCATAATTCAGTGTTCTATTTTGAGACAAGAAAATCGTGTCGATAACAAAGCAAAAATTTCGTTATTGAGTTGTTCTATATCAAAAATTTTTAATGCCGTTAGCGATTTAATCTCTTAAATTGATTAAGTATTATTGCGGATTGGTATTATGCATTATTAAAAATATGTAGCGTTAATGATACCACTATATACAGCCATGTTTCTATAATCAATCCAAACAATTAGTTAGCGGGTATTAAGGCGCATTGCGCTGAGAAGGATCTGTTTTAAAGCTTTTTAGCAAACTTTGTGGGTCAACCACCTCGGTATGTTCTTTAGCAGCCTGCGCCCACCATATTAGTTGGCCAAACGTACGTGAGAAATAATTAAACCACGATGATTGACTCTCTCCTGCAACAGGTTTGCCATCCTCACTAAACACATCTTGCGCTTTTGGCACGTGGATCATCGCCGATACCGGCAAACAGCCAAGTTCAGATAAAAAAGTACGCATACTAATAGCCGCTCTTACGCCCCCCCACTGTCCTGCTGAGTAAGTTACTATTGCACTTGGTTTATACGAAAATAGTGAGCTACCAAAATGATTAAGTAAGTCAGCGAGGGCTGGACTCATGCTGTGATTGTACTCAGGGCTAATCATTATATAACCATCTGCGGCTTTAATTTTATCAGCTAAAAGAGTGAGCTCTGTAGGTGCATTACTTTTAGCGTATGCAAAATGTGGTTTAAATACGTTTTCGCTAGGAAAATCCAACGTATCAATTAGCTCAAACTCATGATCGCCAAAATGCTCTGTTAAGCATTCTATACAAGCCCTAGAAACCCTTAAGCCTAAGCGAGCTGGTTTTGGTGGAGTGCTATCGCGTACTGTGCCTAAAAATACTAAAAACTTCATATGTAATTCTCAACTTTTTTAAACGATAGCTAAACACTAACATTTTTTAGTTATTGTGTATTACACATACCCATAGTTTATTGATTCAAAGCATAATAATAATTAAATTTAAAACTGAAATTTAGCAACAACCGCGCCGTTAAACGTATTTTATCGTGTGTTACTATTTGATCCTAAGATCGATTTAATCATGCAGCAAGAGTTTTACCCAGTAGGCTCTGAACTGCCTAAAAGTAAAACACACTGCTTCAAACTCAACCTTGAAAAAGCACGCCCTAGTATTGATAACTTAGCCCTACACCACCCCAAAATATATTTCGAAGTGTCTCGTCACCTGCAAAGCGTTTTTCATCTTTATTAGTGGCAATGCTATAGCTTGTATATGTGTATAAGGTTAACTGATTAAAAAGCTGATACGACAAGTTTGCAGTAAACTTTACGTTGTTAATTCCGTTGTGCCCATCACTAACATACCCCGCATTAAACCCCACGCCCGATTGAATATCTACTGATAGTAAATCGTTAATATAAAAATATTTTTTTACTGCCAGTTCCAAAAATGTACCGCTGGCATCAAATGAATGATAAACACTACTTAATAACTGAATATCGTCTGCATAAAAATACGCAAAGTCGAGGCTTAGCTCATTATCGTGAGCATCAATGCCTTCTTCACGAGCTTTAATATAGTTATAACCTACATACATCTCTATCCGCTCAGATAAGTGAGCGGTATAAATAGCATTTAAATTAAGCTCTGAATAATCACTACTAATACCTTTTGCCGCCCAAGGGATCACCGCAAAGTTTTTATAATTAAACTCAGTAGCAATTGATGCAATACCATTACCAGCAAGGTTATCTCGACCTTCGGTAACATATCGGCTCTCCCATAATGGGTGAATATGTAAATCAAACTCTTTATTTTTATAATTTGCATCAGTATGGGTATGCTTAATATTTCCGCCTATGCCCACTTCAAGCTCTTGGTAGTGCTCTTGTGTTTTTGCTTGTGCGTAAGCTGTATTTACTCCCGCTAGAGTCGTAATAACAAATATATATTTTAAATAGTGAGTCATTTATTAAGTCCAAAACCATCATAAATGGTAAAAAGTGGCGCATAGTATTGTTATAAAACGTGTTAGCGCAATAAATGGATGCATATATATTGTTTTATTTATTAGATTTTGAAGTATTTACTAAGTATTACCCATAAACTACAAGTTGCAATTAGCTCGGATTTAAACCAACAAACCAAAGCTATATACGCACCGAGCAATGCTCTAGCAGGTACTTAATTTAATAGTTCAGATGATAGTTATAGTACTCACGGTGAGGTGTTCCCTATTGCAAAAACAGGAAAAGTATAAGTAGGAAGTGTAAAAAAGTGCGGTAAAGGGGAAAACTATAAGCAGCAATAATTCATTAAGCTGCTTAAATTATTAACCTAATTTGTTAGCCAGTTTAGTGACTTAAATAAGCCATAACGACAATGAGTGCAACATAAAAACAAAAACCGAGTAAGAAGATTAAGTCGACTCTTCTAGCTTTACTCGCTTTATAAGATGCAAAATCCTTAAACTCGCTTTTATACTGCCCCAACGTTACCACTTTTAATAGCAGCCAACCGGTCGAGTAAAATAAAAAACTCAAACCAGTTTCAACAATTAGCCAAATAAAAATCTCAAATGCAATACTCATAAACTATGTCCATTAGTTTGGAATGCAAAAACTATATCAGCTATGTGTTTAAAATACAGCCGACTAAGTTAATTAAGGTGTAACAGTAAATTTCGTTAAACCTATTAACTGACCTGATTCGGTGACTACTTTTACTTGCCACTTACCAACAGAGTCACTAGGGAAGTTTACCTTGTGTGTCCACGCTCTATAACCTAGCTCTCTCCCGCCGTTTATATTTAACGTGATCCGATCAACTTCTTTTTTATTATGAAGCCACACATGAAATATTTTTTCATTTAAGCCTCTTGGTGCTTTAACAGCGGTCCAACTATATAAACCTTGATGGTGCAGTGTATAAGAGTCTAACTGTTTAATACTCCCTACTGGCTTTTTATGCTGTAAATCAACTTCATGAGCTAACGTAATATCGGTTAATCGCAGCGCAGCAGGAGGTACATAGCTCCTTAATTGCCACACAGCAGTGCTCAAAGCACATAAAATCAATACAAGAATAGGAAAACGCCACCAGCGTGCATTAGGCATTAAATTGTTTAAACTCGGTAGAGTAACCACTACAGCCGTTACAAGAGCTGCGGCTAAACTTTGGCTTGTTGTAAGGTTTAACAAAATAGGTAATGTAACGAGTAAAACAACGAATAAAGCAAAGTTATGAAACACACTAAATAACGTACGGTTTCTAGCAAGTTTTTTGTAATAAAAGGGGTCTATAACCGATATAACCGCACACAAAACAATGAGGGAAGTAAAAATTGCTTGAGGATGATCCCACTGTGTAACCGCTAAAAAAAACGGCAAAGCAAAAAATAGACTTTCTTGTTGCACCATTTGCAGAGCAAAACGCATTACATTAGGAGATACAGCCACACCAAATTTTTCTTCTACTTTGTCTCGTAGCCAATTATCAATAATTAGCCACAACCAACTAATAAGTAAAAATATCGCAATAACTTGCGAAAAAGACTCTTTTCTATCTACAAGTGCAAAGCTGGCAACGCCCGACAAAAACGCCAACACAGCCAATAATCCAGGCCGCTTTTGCATCGCGCTTATAAATTTAGCGATTATATTTTTACAGTAATCCATGTATGAGTGTTTCCGTACGGGTACGTACTTTATTATTTTTATTCAGAGTAAGGTTAGTTTAACCAAGTTTAAATGAACAACAGATAGATGGATGGATTCAAACGCGCCATTTAACAGTACATCAAACTAACCATTTTTAATTAAATAAAAGCCCAGCATAGCGCGTCATTGGTACGTTTATTAATTTTTGTAACGCATGCGCTTTTGCAAGTAATTCATCTTCACTAAGTGCAGGCATTGTATTGTTAAAAGCAAAAACAATTTTATTACCGCCTTCAATAATAAAACTAAGAATTTTTCCTGCAAATTCTTTCTCAAGTAGTTGATCAAACGCTTCCCTCTGCCCAACTTTGGTATGGCAAATATTAAGTACTAAAACACCATCAAAAGTGAGCGCATTTTTACAATCGCGTAAGTAGGATGATTGCACCTGATCTGATTCCATCCCTTTTGAGCTATATAAATCAGAAAAAATAACGTCCGTTTTTATCTGCGTGTTTTTCATGTAGTTTGCCGCATCATCAATATGAATAAACAAACGTTTTGACACGGGAACTTCAAAATATTTTATAGCCATATCAGCAACGGCTTTGCGGTATTCAACGGTATGTATGGTCAGTGCAGGAAACGCATGATAAAGACTTTTTGCTATAGAGCCCGCCCCAAGTCCCATTATCATCGCGGTTTTTAAGTTTGGTATAAAAAAAAGCGCAGCCATCATAGCTTGCGTATAAGCTAAGCTTAACCCGTTAATATTATTTAATTTAATACAGCTTTGATAAATTTTTCCGTCAAAGCTGAGAATAAGATTCTTTTTTGTTTGATATACATAAACAGGGCCATGCTCATCAATGGTTGATGCAATACAAGTGCCTTTGATATCCACGAATACTCAATAGGTGAGGTGATGAAAAACGAGTATAACTTAGTTAACGTACTACCATTGCTACTAATATAGCTAATAGCGCTTTTATTAATTTACAAGCATTTATATACGTACTCAAAAAAGTCGGTTTATCATTTAGGTTAGATGAGCTGAAGTATCTGCCTTTATAGCTAATTAAAACTTTCCCAGTGATGACTCTTAGTACAAGCAACGACTTAACATACTAAAAATTTGGCTAATGTACTGTTATAGCTATAAAAAACCCCTTTGAATATTCCTCATGTTCAACATGAATAAAGTGCACACCAAAAAAAGGAAGTCTAAACGGCTAAACATCCATCCTTTATTTTTACCGATTTATGCCTTTTTCTCGCCAATTGCTACGTAATCGAATCTAACAATAGTGATTAATGAATATGACTCATGTTTTATGTGAAATTAAACCGTTTTTATTCATGTACCAACCCACGTATAAATTACTCATCACTTAGCGCTAAACACTATTACTAACAACTTAAAGCTGCTGAATAACAAAACCAGCTAAGTAAGTTGCAAGGCTAATAAAGCGCAGAGCATCAATCAGGTTTAAATTATAAAATTGGATATAAACACGATGAAAAAAGATTTTACATTTAATATTAAGAGCGTTTCACTCGATGAAAATTATCATCCATCAACTAATACGCGTATCACAACCAACTTTGCTAATTTAGCCAGAGGTGAATACCGCAAAGCAAATTTGCGTAACGCCTTAAACATGATTAACAACCGTTTTAATGCCCTAGCCCATTGGGATAACACCAAAGGTGAGCGTTATGCTGTTGAGCTTGAAATTGTCTCTGTTGAGATAGGTATTGAAGACGGCGGCGAAAGCTTCCCATCAATCGAAATATTAAAAACAAATATTGTTGACCATAAAACTAATAAGCGTATTGAAGGCATTGTAGGAAACAACTTTTCATCGTATGTGCGCGACTACGATTTTAGCGTACTTCTACAAGAGCATAATAAAGGTAAGTCTCAATTTAACATTCCAGATGACTTTGGGGTTTTACATGGCAAACTATTTCAGTCATTCGTGAATTCGGATACATACAAACAAAACTTTAAAAAACCGCCGGTTATATGCCTAAGTGTGTCAGATAACAAAACCTATAACCGCACCGAAAACCAACACCCGGTACTTGGCGTTGAATACGAGCCAAATGAATCATCTTTAACAGAGCAATACTTCAAAAAAATGGGCTTACAGGTACGTTATTTTATGCCACAAAATAGCGCCGCGCCTTTAGCATTGTTCTTCTTTGGTGATTTACTTAATGATTACAGCAATCTTGAGCTTATAAGCACCATTAGTACGATGGAAACGTTTCAAAAAATCTACAGACCAGAGATTTATAATGCCAACGCAACAGCGGGTAAATCATATAAACCAAACTTAAAAAACTTGGATCATTCACTAACGCAAATTGTGTATGACCGAGAAGAGCGCGGCAAGTTAGCAAATGAGCAAGGCAAGTTTGCACAAGAGCATTTTATCAAGCCGTATCAAACGGTTCTTGAGCAATTCTCTACTCGCTATCTGTCATAACAACTAATAGTAACATCCAGTAATAACGCGCTTAACGATACGTTTAATAATTAACTAAAATATACGGCATTATTTATTATGAAAAAATTACTACCTACATCTACCGCTGGCAGTTTACCTAAGCCTTTATGGCTTGCAGAGCCAGAAACACTTTGGTCACCTTGGAAATTACAAGGTGATGAATTAACCCAGGGCAAACACGACGCCCTACGCTTGTCATTATTCGACCAACAACAAGCAGGTATTGATATTGTTAGCGATGGTGAGCAAACAAGGCAGCATTTTGTAACTACATTTATAGAGCACCTAAATGGCGTTGACTTTGAAAAACGTAAAACAGTAAAAATTCGTGACCGATACGACGCAAGCGTACCCACCGTTGTGGGCCCTGTTAGCCGTCAAAAGTCTGTGTTTGTTGAAGACGCTAAATTTTTACGCAAGCAAACCAAACAACCTATTAAATGGGCATTGCCAGGCCCAATGACAATGATTGACACGCTTTACGATGACCATTATAAAAGCCGCGAAAAACTAGCGTGGGAATTTGCCATCATTCTTAATCAAGAAGCAAAAGAATTAGAAGCCGCCGGCGTTGATATCATCCAATTTGATGAGCCCGCGTTTAACGTATTTTTTGATGAAGTAAACGACTGGGGAATTGCCTGTTTAGAGCGCGCAATTGAAGGGCTTAAATGCGAAACCGCAGTGCATATTTGCTATGGCTACGGCATTAAAGCAAATACAGATTGGAAAAAAACACTAGGAAGCGAATGGCGACAGTACGAAGAAGCATTCCCTAAGCTTCAGCAATCTAATATCGATATTATCTCACTAGAGTGCCATAACTCGCATGTACCAATGGATTTACTAGAACTCATTCGCGGTAAAAAAGTAATGGTAGGCGCAATTGATGTAGCAAATCATACTATCGAAACACCAGAAGAAGTAGCTAATACGCTACGTAAAGCACTGCAATTTGTAGATGCCGACAAACTCTACCCGTGTACAAACTGCGGCATGGCTCCACTACCTCACCATATAGCCAGAGGTAAACTAAATGCCTTGAGCGCTGGGGCTGAAATTATAAGAAAAGAATTATTAGAAAAGAACTAGAAAAGTAGCTTTGAAATACAAATTGTAAACAATAACAGCTGTCGCACCATGCCANGAAATACAAATTGTAAACAATAACAGCTGTCGCACCATGCCATAATTAAGCCCATAAATATGGTGCGATAGCTAAAACCGGCTAAAGAACAAGTTTAGGTTAGTTATTTAATTTTTTTTACGCGGATTCAAATCTGAAGTGCATAACGTTTAGGCGGCTTTAGCCGCCAAGTGATCCTGCATCAATTTTGCAGGCGTTTCAAATCCAAGTGTCTTCCTCGGACGATTATTAAGTTGCT